>NZ_JBHWXB010000001.1:183036-527513 GCF_042729855.1 Rhodococcus sp. NPDC060090
GTCCCCCCGCGCGCTCCTGGTTGTGGTGTGGATGGTGTGCCACTTGTTGCGGCCCCCCCCGTATACGACTAAGACGGGGCGCCGGCGCGCCCCGGCGCCCCTTCTTCGGTACTGCTGAACAGCTGGTGATCTACTTGGCGGACACCGAGCGGCCCGCGGACTTGAGGTCGTTGCACGCCTCGATCACGCGAGCGGTCATCGACGCCTCTGCCTTCTTCAGATAGCTGCGCGGGTCGTAGACCTTCTTGTTTCCGACCTCGCCGTCGATCTTGAGCACACCGTCGTAGTTGCTGAACATGTGTGCCGCGATCGGGCGGGTGAACGCGTACTGCGTGTCGGTGTCGACGTTCATCTTCACGACGCCGTAGCTCAGTGCCTCGTCGATCTCCGACTTCAGCGAGCCCGAGCCGCCGTGGAAGACGAGGTCGAAGGGCTTGGAACCGTCCTTGAGGCCCAGCTTCTTCGATGCGGCCTTCTGGCCTTCGTCGAGGATTTCCGGCTTGAGCTTGACGTTGCCCGGCTTGTACACGCCGTGCACGTTGCCGAAGGTCGCGGCGAGGAGGTACTGGCCCTTCTCCCCTACGCCGAGCGCGTCGACGGTCTTCTCGAAGTCTTCGACGGTGGTGTAGAGCTTGTCGTTGATGGCGTTCTCGACGCCGTCCTCTTCACCGCCGACAACACCGATCTCGATCTCGAGGATGATCTTCGCTGCCACAGCATCGGCGAGGAGCTGCTGAGCGATCTCGAGGTTCTCGTCGAGCGGGGTGGCGGAACCATCCCACATGTGCGACTGGAACAGGGGATTCTTGCCTGCGTCGACGCGCTCCTTGGAGATCGCGATGAGCGGGCGGACGAAGTCGTCGAGCTTGTCCTTGGGGCAGTGGTCGGTGTGCAGGGCGATCGTGACGTCGTACTTCTCGGCGACGACGTGCGCGAACTCGGCGAGCGCGACCGCGCCGGTCACCATGTCCTTGACGCCCAGGCCCGAGCCGAACTCCGCGCCACCGGTCGAGAACTGGATGATGCCATCGCTACCGGCGTCCGCGAAGCCCTTGATAGCGGCGTTGATGGTTTCGGACGACGTGCAGTTGATGGCCGGGAACGCGAAGGAGTGTTCCTTGGCGCGGGCGATCATCTCGGCGTAGACCTCGGGAGTCGCGATAGGCACAGCGGCTGTCCTCCAGATGAGTATGGATCGGCTACCCGCTCGGGTGCGGCAGGTGCCCTTGTCCCTGCAGTATGTCAATAGGCACGACGTTTAGATACTCGGGTGGACCTCACATTCGGCACCCGATGCTCCGTCGCGATTCGAAGCAGCTTCCGCACGTCGGTACTCTGGGGATCGTGAATTTTGTCGAAGCCTCGGAATCTGTGACCAATTTGGCCCTGCTCCCGGGCTTCCTCGACCCCGTGAACCTGTTGAATTCGTTCGGCACCTGGATGCTCGTCGGGCTCCTGCTGGTGGTGTTCATCGAATCGGGCCTGCTGTTTCCCCTGCTACCCGGCGATTCGCTGCTGTTCACCGCAGGTCTGATCGCGGCGTCGAAGTCTGCGGAGGTCGAGCCGTTCGCGCCGCTGTGGGTGCTCATGGTGACAATCCCGATTGCGGCGATCCTCGGCGATCAGGTGGGCTACTACATCGGCACCAAGGGCGGCGCGAAGCTGTTCAAGAACAACGACGCGAAGCTGTTCAAGAAGAAGTACCTCGACGAGTCGCATCGATTCTTCCTGCGGCACGGTCCCGCAATGATCTTCTTCGCCCGGTTCGTTCCCATCGTCCGCACCTACGCGCCGCTCGTGGCGGGCGCCGCGAAGATGCCGTATCGCGTGTTCATCGTCTACAACGTGATCGGCGGCATCGTGTGGGGCGCGGGCGTGACGCTGCTCGGCTACCTTCTCGGCCAGATCTCGTTCATCGCCGACAACGTCGACATCATCTTCCTGCTCATCGTGTTCGTGTCGGTGCTCCCGATCATCAGCGAGGTCGGCAAGCGATTCCTGACGGCACGTAAGAACGCCGGAGCAGAAGGCACCGCGTCGGACGAGACCTCGGCGGAGCAGACCGGTTCTGCCAGTGCTCTCTCGGGCGCCGAGCACGCACCGACGACCCCCATCCCGACCGCGCAGTCCGCGGCACAGACCTCGGCACCGACCACGCCGATCCCGATGATCAACACGGATCCGAACAACCGGCGATAACGACGTCGGTCAGGGAGACGCCACCACCGCGTGCGCGGCTTCCATGAGCATCCAGCCACCGAGCTGCACCGACAGGTCGCGTTCCGCGATCGACGACGAACGCACCGTGCCTGCGGCGAACTGCGCGACCGTGCCCGACGAACCGGGCAGCCTCGCGGGCGCGGTCCAGTCACTCCCGAACAGCGGTAGCCCTTCGATCTGCAAGCGGTTCTCCCACGCACCGTCGGCCGAGGCCAGCACGATGCGGCGAGCCGCGGCGCGTGCTCGTACGTCGTCGGAGTCCTGCACCGGCAAGGTGGTCGCGACCACAGCGAGGTAGCGCGCGAGGATGCCGTTGAACAGGCCCCCGTCACCTCCCCCACCACCTGCGATGACGCTCCGTTCGGTGAGTTCGTTGTCGACGGCGTCGACGAGCGCATGCACCCGCGTGCGATGACGAGAGTCGTCGCACCGGGTGGCGAGCTCGGTCTCGAGTCCGAGCACCACACCCTGGCAGTACGAGTAGATGGCGCGTTCGGGTACGCCGTGACGGATGCCGTCGAAGATGAGCCCGGTATCGGGATCGACGAGGCGGTCGTTGATCCACTCGGCCATCTCCTGCGCCCGCGCGAGCTCGCCCGACCGCGCGAGCAACAACGCTGCCGGACCGTTGGCAGGGGTGTTGAAGAAGTCGTCACCGCGTCGCCACGGGATTCCTCCGCCGTGCTCGGGTTGCCACGCATCGTGCAGTTGACCGACGAGGGTGGAGATCGCGGTGCGGTGGTCGATATGCAGGTGCCGTTGGGCACGGTCGAGGGCCAGACCGAGCCACGCCATGTCGTCGAAGTAGTTGTTGGTCCAGCCCGTGATGTTGCGGATGCGATGGCTGCGGGTCAGCTGTGCCACGCGGCGGCGGCCGCGCGGGGTATCGTCGCCGTCCTTCGCCTGCCGCTCTGCGGCGTCGACCGCGAGGTCGATCAGGTGCGCCTGCCACCAGTAGTGCCACGAGCCGAAGAGGCGTTCGCGTCGCGTGGCGGGCCAGCCGACGACACCGAGTTCCGTACCGGGTAACCCCCAGAGTCGACGCACGTGCCGCGCAGCGACGGCAGCTTCGGCTGCATCCGCCCGATCAGCCCACATTTCTGGCATGCCGTAATCTTCCTCGTCCCACAACAGCGGCGGGGCCACATGGCCCGCGCTACTTCATCTGCACAGGACGCGGAGGCGTTACTACAGGCTGTGTTACTACCAAGCTGTGTTGCTACCAAGCGTCGGCGAGGTCGGCGTGCTGGCGGACCCATGCGTGCATGGCGATTCCTGCGGCGACGCCCGCATTGATCGAGCGGGTGGATCCGAACTGCGCGATCGACACCGTCATCGACGCCACCTCGCGTGCTCGTTCGGTCACACCCGGCCCTTCCTGCCCGAACAGCAGTAGGCAGTTGCGGGGCAGTTCTGCCGTCTCGAGCGGCACCGAACCGGGGGTGTTGTCGACTGCGACGATGGTCAGATCGTGCTCGACGGCCCAGTCGATCAGCGCATCGACATCGGGGTGGTGCTGAAGATGCTGGTAACGATCGGTGACCATGGCTCCGCGGCGATTCCAGCGGCGCCGGCCCACGATGTGGACGGCAGCGGCCGCGAACGCATTGGCGGTGCGCACGACGGTGCCGATGTTGGCATCGTGCGCGAAGTTCTCGATCGCCACGTGCAGCGAGTGTCGGCGGGTGTCGATGTCGGCGACGATCGCGTCGCGCGTCCAGTACCGATACGAGTCGACGACGTTGCGGCGGTCGCCGTGTTCGAGCAGTTCGGGGTCGTACTTCGGGTCGGTGGGTGGCTGTGTCCCGAATTCGTCGATCCACGGCCCCACGCCGTGCGGATGCTCGCCCCATTCCGTGGGTCCGGGGACGGTGAGAGGGTCCAGTTCCTGGTCCGGCCCGGTTTCTCGGTCAGGCACGGTCAGAACGTCTCGTTCGAGCCGGATGCGACGGTGAATCCGTGTCCGGTGGTGTCGTTGGTGCACGTCACGTCGGCTTCGGTGGTCGCGCACGTGTAGCCGAGCTGCGAGAGCGTCGCCCCCGCCGGCAGCACCTCCGCAGACCCTTCGACAGGCAGGTAGACGGGACCGCCCGAGCACAGGAACTCACCGGGACCGCTGTCGACCACACGCATCCCGTGACCCCAGTTGACAACGCAATTCTCGGGCTGCGGCGGCACCGGATCGGTGACGCCTTCGCAGCCCGCTTCGGTACGACCCGGGAGTTGCACGATGCCGCACGCGAATGCCCCGTCGGGGGTCGTGAAGTAGTACGACTCGCCCTGCTCGAACGCGACCGCGGCCAGTGTCGGCGGTGCCTCGGGAGTCGGCACCTCGGTCGTCGATGACGGCGGAAGCTCGGACGGCAGTGTTTCCGAGGTGGTGGCTTCCGTGGTGGCTTCCGTCGTGGCCGGTGCAGCAGTCACGCTCGTGGTGGTCGCAGTAGTGGTCTCCGCGGCCGCGGCATCCGGCTCGTCTGCGGATCCCCCACACCCACTCAGAACCAGTACAGCTCCCAACGCAACCACAACCGACGACACGCGCACCTTCACACCGCTCCCTCCGACGAGCACAGAAAGTGCCACTCTATCGACCGACGGTCGACGCGCGGTCACGCGCTAGTGTGGGAGACGGAGGGGCATTATGAAACACAAGCGCATCCTGCGTGTGGTCGCGTTCATCACGGTCGGCTATCTGATTCTGCTGTCGCTCTGGCTGAACCTGTTCTATCCGGATTCCGCCGAAGGCACCGAAGGCTTCCAGGTGATGTTCCTCGTCTGCCTGTACGGCGCGCTGCTGGGTCTGGGCATGTTGCTCGCCGATCACACCACCCGCGCAGACCGCAAGATCGAACGCGAAGGGATCGAGGGCTGGGCGACGATCCGCGCCGCCACCCCGCTCGGCTCCGTCATCGGCAACGTATACCGAACCGAATTGGATCTGGATCTGATGGTCCCCGGTTCCGAGCCGTACAGCGGCAGGGTGGTATTCGAAGCGGACCGCAATGACCTGTCGCGGTTGGTGGCCGGCCAGGTGGTGTCGGTACTCGTCGACCCCGACGACCATACGCGGATCCTGATCTACCCTTGACGAATCACGTGCGCCTCACCGCGACAGGTCATTTGCGTCGGACGAGCGCGAGCATCCCCTCGACGAGAAGCAACTGCGCGGCCGCGTAGGTGGCGAGTACGAATCCTTCCGCTGCCGCCCGCGACGACTTGCTCTTCAGCAGGGTCCGCCGCTCGACGATGGTGCCGTCGGACAGGGTGAACACGAGCCCGCCGAGACCGAGCCAGCTGCGCCGGTCGGCGTTCGGAAACACGAGACCACCGGAGGTCTTCGCTCCGGGTGCGAGGGACGGGTCGGCCGCGAGTGTCGCAGTGGTCGCCAACACTGCGCCGTACGCGGTCAGTGGCGCGGCCACCGAGCGGCTCCGCCACCCGAGCAGTCCGGCGGCTCCCAGGACCGCGGGCACACGCTGCAGCACCGCGGTACGGGTCGGGCGGGCGCCGTGCCGGGCGAGCAACGTCGAATACGCAGTCTGCATCACCGCGAAAGATCCTGCACCGCGCAGGATCCGACTGTCGTCGTCGGGGTCGATCATGAACACGTCGCCCACGGTCGCGGCGGTCAGGCCGACGAGGAGCAGCGCGGCGTCGCCGCGGTCGAGGTCGCGGGAGCGGCGCAGCACCCGCACGGCGAGCGACGGCGCGATCAGCGGCTTCGCGACCTTCTGCACCGACTCGTTGCCCAGGACTCCGCCGACCACCGTTGCCGCGCTCGCGACCGCGAACACGGTGTGTTCGACGCCCCACTTGTTCCGAGTGAACCAACCCATGGGCGCACAGTACCCGGCAGTGCTTCAATGCCTCTCGCACGGTGACGTTCCCGCGACGATCCCAGTTATCTACACGCGCAATCGCGGTAGCGGGAAGCTGGAATCGTCGCGGCTGGACTTCGCCACGCCGACGGCACCGTCGGTGTTCAACAGCGGCACGCACCGGGAGACGGCGTGGCGTGCAGGAACACCGGCGGCGGAAAACCTTGGGCTTCAGCTGTCGCAGTCACAGCCGCCTCGATTCCCGGCACGTCGTTGCTCTCGCACAACGCGATCGCCGAGCCTCCGAATCCACCGCCGACCATGCGCGCCCCGTGCGCTCCCGCCGCGGTCGCCGTGTCCACGGCGCTGTCGAGTTCTGCGCAACTGACCTCGAAATCGTCGCGCAGAGACCGATGCGACGCGTCGAGCAACGGGCCGAGGTCGCGCACGCGACCGGCCCGCAGCGCGTCGGCTGCCGTGCGGACGCGGGCGATCTCGGTGACCACGTGTCGCGCGCGGCGCTCCAGTGTCGGGTCGTGCAGTGCGGACACGGATTCCACTTCGCGGAGGGGGCGGCCCAGTAGCCGGGTCGCCTCTTCCACCTCGGTCCGTCGCGAACCGTACCGGCCGTCGACGAGCCGATGCCCCGTCCCGGTGTCGATGACCAGCACCGTGAGGCCTGCCGCGGCGGTATCGACGGGGATGTGCTCGACGTGCCCGTCGGCGCAGTCGAGGAGCAGCGCATGGCCGGCGCGGCCGCGCAGGGCGATCTGTTGATCCATGCCGCCGGTGGGCGCACCCGCGTAGTCGTTCTCCGCACGCGCACAGGTGCGGGCGAGGGCGTCACGTCCTTCGTCGTCGACAGGGAGCCCGCACAAATCGGCCAGCGCCAGTGCCACGGACGCCTCGAGCGCGGCGGACGACGACAGACCCGCACCGACCGGGACCTCCGACACGATCGCGATGTCGGCTCCGCGGAAGCCGGGCGGGTCGAGCGCCCACACCACACCGGCGACATACGCACCCCATCCTCCGACGCGTGCGTCCGTCTCGACCTCCACGGGGTCGAATCCGGTGCTGTGCAGGCGGAGCCGGCCATCGATGCGACGACGCACCGCAGCCGCAGTCACCTGGGGAATCGCCATCGGCAGGCACAGTCCGCCCGCGTAGTCGACGTGCTCACCGATCAGGTTGACACGACCGGGTGCGCACCAGATGCCATCGGGGTCGCCGCCGAACGCAGTGGTGAACGCGCGCCACGCGTCGCCGGAAATCGTCACGGTGCGAGCTCGCGTAGTCGCTCGGCGATGTGCTCGGGTGTCGTGTCGCTGATCCACGCGCCCATCGCCGATTCGGATCCCGCCAGATATTTGAGCTTGTCGGGGGCACGGCGCATCGAGAAGATCTGGCAGAACAACCGGCCGTGCTCACGTCCGTCCCCGACGGGTGCCTGATGCCATGCCGCGATGTACGGGACGCGGTCGAGTCCGTCGAAGAACCGGTCGACGCGTCCGAGCAGATCACGATAGGCGAGCGCGAGTTCGTCGCGTTCGGCGTCCACGAGCGCAGTGAGATCGGGGACGTCGCGGTGCGGTGCGAGATGCACTTCGATCGGCCACCGTGCCGCGGCAGGAACGTACGCGGTCCACCATTCGCCCGACCACACCACGCGGGTTCCGGTACGACGTTCGGCGTCGAGGATGTCGCGTTGCAGCGACCCGCCCGTGCGTTCGTGATGGTCGCGGGCACGGTCGATCAGCGTCTGCGTCCGCGGCGGAAGGAACGGGTATGCGTAGATCTGTCCGTGCGGATGTTCCAGTGTCACACCGATTTCGACGCCGCGATTCTCGAAGCAGAAGACCTGCCGAACCCCCGGTAGCGACGACAACGCGGCGGTACGGGAGGCGAGGACGTCGATGACGGTGCGGGCCCGTGTCGCGGGGAGGTCGGCGAAGCGCGCGTCGTGGTCGGCGGTGAAGGCCACCACTTCGCACCGACCTGCTTCTCCCGAGCCGAGGGCAGGAAAACGGTTCTCGAACACGACGACGTCGTAGTCGGCCGCCGGGATCTCGGTGGCGGTGCCACCTGTGGACTCGGTGCCGGGTCTGGTCGGGCACAGGGGGCAGTCCGCGGCCGAGGGCAGGAACGTGCGATCCATACGGTGCGCGGCGAACGTCACCGGTTCCCCGGTGAGCGGGTCGATACGGATTTCCGATGTCGCCGTGACCGCCGGAAGTGCACGACGGTCGTGTGCGACACGGGTGGCACCTCCCCCGACGTACGGTTCGGTGTCATCGAAGAAGATCAGTTGGCGACCGTCCGCAAGTTGTGTGACGGTCTGCCTCACCCGTGGGTTCACGGTGTCAGGAGTTGTCGAGGCCCAGGTCGGCGAGGCCGAGCAGCGACCGGTACTCGACGTCTTCCGCGGCGATGACCTCGTCGGCTCCGGTCGCGCGGTCGACGACGGTGGCAACTCCCACGACGATCGCTCCCGCATCGCGCAGTGCCTTGACTGCGGTGAGCGGCGAGTTCCCGGTGGTGGTGGTGTCTTCGACGACGAGCACTCGCTTGCCGACGACGTCGGGGCCTTCGACCTGCCGCTGCATGCCGTGGGCCTTGGCCGCCTTGCGGACGACGAATGCATCGATGGGGCGACCGGGTGCGTGCATGATGGCCATCGCGACCGGGTCGGCGCCCATGGTGAGTCCGCCGACCGCGTCGAAGTCCCAGTCGGAGACGAGTTCGCGCAGGAGGGAGCCGATGAGCGGTGCAGCGCGATGGTGCAGGGTCGCGCGACGCAGGTCGACGTAGTAGTCGGCTTCCTTACCTGACGACAGGGTCACCTTGCCGTGTACTACTGCCAGCTCACGTACCAGTGCAGCCAGTTCGTCGCGGTCGCTCATCGCACATCCTCACCGTCGTCTCGTTCACCGCCGGTGGCGGAACCGGCGCGAAACGAGCCTAGTCGCTGCCGGCGGGGGTTCAGGCGGCGACGGTCCCCGAGCTCTTCTTGTCGCTCGGCTCGGGGGCGGTCTGTTCGTCGGTCCGATTCTCGACTGCGGATGGCTCGGTTGCGGTGTCCGCTGCCAGCGCTGCCGGAACCTCGAACATCGGGACGGCCCGCACTCCGGCCAGCATTGCGAACAGCGACGTCGGAACTCTCGACACCTGGGTGTTGAGTTTGCCTGCCAGGTCGTTGTGGACGCGGACCGCACCGGCGATGCGCTGCTCTCGGGTATCCAGTTCACGGGCGACACGGATGAACGGCCAGTGGTTGGCTCCGTCGCAGACTTCGATGAGCTCGTGCAAAGCAGCTGACAGCGCGTTCTCGGTGGCCGCACGCTCGGGGAGATCGAGACGCTGGTCGCGCATCGCGATGGCGAGGGAACGGGCTCCCACGACCGGACTGATGCGGCTGCGCTCGACACCGGCACCCGCCGACGCCGCGATGAGCGCGGGGATCAGATCGTAGCGATCATCGAGTTCGTTCAGGAGCAGGCGCAAGCTGTCCCTGCGTCTGGTGAGAAGGGTCCGTAATCGTCGGATTCCCAGCCGAATCCACAGCAGCGTCACTGCCACCACTGCCACAACCATCACCACAGCCACAGGTGTCACGGCGAGAAATGTACAGACCTCAATCGGTTCGCACGACGAAGGATCCGGCGTGTCCTCCCGGGCGTGTCCGTACCGTGATCTGTCGAGCCGGCAGATCGGGTCACCGGGATGTGCTGCGACGACCGCGCGTGAGGTATGCCGGGCAGGTCAGCGATGTGCGGACGGGCGTCCCGGATCGTGGAAGCTGCGGTCGACGTTGTCGGGGTCGACGACGGGCGGGAGGACGTGCAGGATGCCCGAGAGGCGCGCGACCGCTTCGATCGCCGCGTCCCATTCGCGTCCGTTGCTTCCCACCGGGATCGAACCGAGCGTCCATGGACCTTCGCTCCACAGCATCTGGACGTGCTCCGGGATCGACTGGGTGAACGACACCATCCGCTGGTCGCACACGCGTCGGGCGATCTCGAGGTCGGTGGAGAACACGATGCGAGGGCCGATCGACCCGAGCAGATTCATGTCGGAGTCCTTCGGCGGGGGCGTCGACTTGAGGCGCAGGTCGATGTCGACGTCGGACCCGACCTTGCGGCGTACCGCGACGATCGTGGCGGTTTCCTCGATGTCGAACAGGATGAATTCCTCACCCCGACGTACTCCGCGCACAACGTCGATCGCGCCGAGGTACTCCTGCTTGGCCAACGCCGCGCGATGCCAGTTGGAGGGCAGCCGCTCGTCGGAGTCGGTGTACTTGTACCCCTGGGCGCGGGCCCAGATTTCCCGCACGCGCCCTGACTGTTCCCTCCGCGTGCGGTCGATGTACAGCAGAGCGAGCGCGCCGAGGAGCGCGATCGCCGCCAGACCGAACCACATGAATGTCATCGCGATCAGCCTAGCGTCTTCAGTTGCCCGGGTTGCCGAACGAGGGGAGCGACGCGCTGATGACGGTTTCGGCCGTCATCTGTCCGTTCTCGACGGGGCTGCCGGTCGCGACGACGGTCGCGCCGATCTCGAGGGCCTCGGGCGATGACCCCTTCAACGTGATGATCTGGGTTTCCGGCGTGAACAACACCGTGGTGAGCGATCCGCCGATGCCGCTGAGCGTGATGCTGCTGCCGTCGTTTGCCGTGATCGATCCCACGACGGCACCGGTCTGGCCGATGACGTCACCGAGACCGCCGGGAAGTTCGTCGAGCGGCAGCCCGAGCGTTCCTTCCGGCGCGGTGGCCGGCGGCGGTGTCGTGGTGGGTGCGGGCGGCATGGTGCGGCTGGTGGCCGGGCCGGTCGCGGTGGGGTCGGGGTCGTCGCTGCTTCCGCTCAGGAGGAATCCGACGATCCCGCCGAGCACGATGAGGACGAGGGCGGCGAGGGCCAACAGACCCCAGCGTGGACCGCGCGGCGTCTTCTCGGGTTCCGCCGGCTGCCCGTAGCCGGGCGGGGGTGCGGCGGGCGGCTGGTATCCGCCTCCGGGATAACCGGCCGGTGGGTACTGTCCCTGCTGGTACTGGGCTTGCGAGTACTGGGCTTGCGGGTACTGGGCCGTCGGATGTTGCGCAGCCGGTTGCTGGCCCTGCGAGTATTGCCCCAGGGGTTCGCCGAGTTGCTGAGTGGGGTTCGGGGGCGGCGCTGCCGAATCGAAGCGCGGATCGTACTGCGGATACACCAGGGTCGGGTTCGTCACCGGCTGCCCGTACGCCTCCGTCGGGTCGTCGGTGTGCAGCACGCGCGTCTCGTCGTCATCCGGCTCGTCGTGCGGGTAGGCACGTTCCTGCGGTGTGCGCGGATCGTTCGGATTCGTCATGGCCCCTCCCAAGGTACCGATACGGGGCCGGTCCCGGTGACTGTTGCCACCGGGACCGGCCCCGCACCGGTGTCAGACGCCGAGGACCAGGCTGTCGGCGTCGTCGCTCACACCGACCTTCACGGTGTCGCCGTCGCGGATCTCCCCCGCCAGCAGCTTCTTGGCGAGCTGGTCGCCGATCGCCTGCTGAATGAGCCTGCGCAGCGGACGCGCGCCGTACTGCGGGTCGTAGCCACGCACCGCGAGCCACATCCGTGCCGCTCCGCCGACTTCGAGGGTGAGACGTCGCGCTTCGAGACGCTTCGCCAGCTGGTCGATCTGGATGTCGACGATCCGTTCGAGCTGCTTCTCGGACAGCGGGTCGAAGATCACGACGTCGTCGAGCCGGTTGATGAACTCCGGCTTGAACGCCATGCGCACCGCCGCCATCACGTGGTCCTTGTCCCCACCCGCACCGAGGTTCGAGGTGAGGATCAGGATGGTGTTGCGGAAGTCGACCGTGCGGCCCTGACCGTCGGTGAGTCGTCCGTCGTCGAGCACCTGCAGCAGCGTGTCGAACACGTCGGGGTGTGCCTTCTCGACCTCGTCGAACAACACCACCGTGTACGGGCGACGACGCACCGCCTCGGTGAGCTGACCACCGGCGTCGTAGCCGACGTAGCCGGGAGGCGCACCGACGAGCCGGGCGACGCTGTGCTTCTCGCTGTACTCGGACATGTCGATCCGCACCATGGCGCGTTCGTCGTCGAACAGGAAGTCGGCGAGCGCCTTGGCGAGCTCGGTCTTGCCGACGCCGGTGGGCCCGAGGAACAGGAACGATCCGGTGGGGCGGTTCGGGTCGGCGACACCGGCACGGGCGCGGCGGACCGCATCCGAGACGGCCTGTACGGCTTCGCTCTGGCCGACGACACGGTGGCCGATCTCGTCTTCCATGCGCAGGAGCTTCTCGGTTTCGCCTTCGAGCATGCGGCCGGCGGGGATGCCCGTCCATGCGGCGACGACCTCGGCGACGTCGTCCGGGCCGACCTCCTCCTTGAGCATCACATCGCCGTCGGACGCGGCACCCGACGCCTTCGATGCAGCGTCGAGCTTCTTCTCCAGTTCGGGGATCCGCCCGTAGCGCAGCTCCGCGGCCTTGCCGAGGTCGCCGTCGCGTTCGGCGCGTTCTTCTTCACCGCGCAGCGCTTCGAGTTGTTCCTTGACCTCTCGGACGGAGTCGATCGCGGTCTTCTCGTTCTGCCAGCGTGCGGTGAGCTGGTTGAGCTTCTCGCGTTCGTCGGCGAGTTCGCCCCGCAGCTTGTCGAGCCGATCCTTCGACGCGGCGTCGGTTTCCTTCTGCAGCGCCATCTCCTCGATCTCGAGGCGACGGACGATGCGTTCGACGGTGTCGATTTCCTCGGGTCGCGAGTCGATCTCCATCCGCAGTCGCGACGCGGCCTCGTCGACGAGGTCGATGGCCTTGTCGGGGAGGAAGCGCGACGTGATGTAGCGGTCGGACAGGGTCGCGGCGGAGACCAGCGCGGAGTCGGTGATGCGCACGCCGTGGTGCACCTCGTAGCGTTCCTTGAGTCCGCGCAGGATGCCGACGGTGTCCTCGACGCTCGGCTCACCGACGAGTACCTGCTGGAAGCGGCGTTCGAGGGCGGCGTCCTTCTCGATGTATTTGCGGTATTCGTCGAGAGTGGTGGCACCGACCAGTCGAAGTTCACCGCGCGCGAGCATCGGCTTGATCATGTTGCCCGCGTCCATCGCGGATTCGCCGGTCGCGCCTGCGCCGACGATGGTGTGCAGTTCGTCGATGAAGGTGATGATCTGGCCGGCTGATCCCTTGATCTCGTCGAGGACGGCTTTGAGTCGTTCCTCGAATTCGCCGCGGTACTTCGCACCCGCGACCATCGAACCGAGGTCGAGGGAGATGACGGTCTTGCCGCGAAGGGATTCGGGGACGTCCCCTGCGATGACGCGCTGCGCGAGGCCCTCGACGATGGCGGTCTTGCCGACGCCGGGTTCGCCGATGAGAACCGGGTTGTTCTTGGTGCGGCGCGACAGGACCTGCACGACGCGACGGATCTCGTTGTCGCGGCCGATGACGGGGTCGAGCTTGCCTTCGCGGGCACGTGCGGTGAGGTCGGTGGAGTACTTCTCCAGGGCCTGGAAGGTGCCTTCCGGGTCGGCGGTGGTGACACGGCCGGTGCCCCGCACCGTCGTGAATGCTTCGCGCAATGCTTCCGGGGTTGCACCCTTACCGGTGAGCAGCCTGGAGGTGTCCGAGTCTCCACTCGCAAGGCCCACGAGCACATGTTCGGTCGAGACGAATTCGTCGGTGAGTTCGGTCGCGAGTTTCTGCGCCGCGGACAGCGCGGCGATCGCTTCACGGCCGAGTTGCGGTGTGGTGGTCGCGCCGGTCGCGGTGGGCAGTTTATCGACGAGGTCGTGTGCCTCTGCCCTGATCTGGGCGGCGTCGACGCCGACCGCCTTGAGCAGCGGGCCTGCGATGCCATCGGTCTGGTCGAGCAGCGCGACGAGCAGGTGCGCCGGACGGATGTCCGGGTTGCCCGCAGCGGATGCCGACTGCAGTGCTGCCGTCAACGCCGCCTGGGTCTTCGTCGTGGGGTTGAACGAGTCCACTACGGGCTCCTTCCGTTCTCGAGTGAGTCTGTATCAATTCTGTACCCATAGACTCGGGTCTGCGGGCACTCGATGGTTTCAACGAGCGCAAAGTTGAGTTTGTTCCACTCAACTTTGCGCTGAATAGTGATTCCCCTCACTATTCCGAACTGTCGATCACGCGACCGCGTCGAACATGTGGCCGACCCGCGAGGAAACGACTACAGTGGCGGCGTCCGAATCAGCGCACTACGTGGGAGGATGGCGTGGAGGCGTTCGCCATCGCCCGAGTGCAACTCAGCTTTGCTTCGATCACCGCAACCCCGACCGGGCCCGAGCGGTTCGCCACGTCGTTCTACACCGCGCTGTGGAGCGAGACGACCGGCACCCGCGAGTTGTTCCCCGCAGGCATGGAGAACATGCGGCAGCGGTTCACGACCGCGGTCGGCTGGGCGGTCAACAAGCTCACCGACTTCGACGGCCTCGACGCCTTCCTCGGTCAACTGGCCCGCGACCACCGCAAATACGGAGTCCGGCCCGAGCACTTCCGCGCCGCCGGGCACGCACTGCTCGTCGCAGTGCGGGAATGCACACCGATCATCCTGTGGACGGCCATGCTCGAGCGCACGTGGGCCGAGGTGATCGCCCACTTCACCGAGACGATGGCCGTCGCCGCGGCGGAGGACGATCTGCCCGCAGCGTGGGGCGCCACCGTCGTCGGACACGAACGCGTGCTCGCCGATCTCGCGATCATCCGCCTCGAAACCGACAGCCCCATCCCGTTCCACGCCGGCCAGTACATGAGCGTCCAGATCCCCCAGCGTCCCCAGATGTGGCGGTATCTTTCTGCAGCAATCCCCCCGAATCCTCAGGGACAGATCGAGTTCCACGTCCGACGTGTCTCGACCGGGTGGGTCAGCGGGGGTCTCGTCGGTGAGGTCGTGGTCGGCGATCGGTGGACGATCGGTCCACCACTCGGAGGCCTGCAGGTCGACCCGGACAGCAGTCAGGACGTACTCATGATCGCGTCGGGTACGGGCCTGGCGCCACTACGCGCCCAGATCATGGAGATGGCGATGCGCGGCACGAATCCGCGCACCCACCTGTTCTACGGCGGAACCTACCCGTGCGATCTCTACGATCTGGAAACGTTGTGGCACATCGCGATGACGAATCCGTGGCTCACCATCACCCCCGTCATGGAGGAGCTGGAGAACCCGTATTGGCATCCTGTTCCCGTGCGCGAAACGCCCCCGGGTCTCCCTGAGCCGATTCAGGGAAAGCTGGGTAAGGTCGTCGCGAGTTACGGATCATGGTCCGATCACCAGATCCAGATCTCCGGGTCGCCGTCGATGATCCGCACGACGCTGTATGCCTTGTCTGCCGGGGGAACGCCCCGGCAGAACATCAGCTTCGACCCGCTGTAGATCACGCCCGTGAGGTGACGGCGCGCGCGAAGTCGGGGTGTGCCTCCTGCACCACGAGCGCCGAACCGTCGTCCGCAAGTGCCACTCCCACGCCGGCCCGTCGATGCTCGATCATCCGCAGTGCGACGTAGAGCGGCACGAAGGACACCGCGAACACCACGAGCAGCGCGATCCCGTAGGGGCGAGGCGCACCCTGCAGCAGTGCGAACACCAACGCCAGAAACAGGACCGCGAGCGACGTGAACAGCGCTGCCGCGGCGATCTGCCAACGCAGACGCGCCGTGACACACCGCGCACACACCGGCCACTCCACCGCTGCCACCTGCACGGTGTAGGCCGCGGCGAGCGCCGAACCCAGCCGGCTCTCGCTGTGCTGTGCCTGCGACCTGTCCGACTTGATCGTCACCCGCACCCGGTCGGTCTCGGGGTCTCCGTGTCGCGAGCAGATAGGCGGCACCGGCTCCACCGGCCGTAGTGCGCCTTCTCCACTGAATGCCGATCCGAAGAGAGCCCCGTCCGAGCTCTCGACCGGCACTCGTACTTCCACCCGCTGCGGGTCCCCGTTCGCCATGCGAGGCAGTATGTCAGGCGACACCCCACATCGGTAGATCGGGCATAACGGGCACTTTCAGACCGGTCGCAAAGCTTCCTCCCGTCGTCCGGCTTTCCGTTGACTCACGACCCGCGGAAACCCGGACGAGGTGCGGAAACTTCCACTCTCAGCTCGGCAACCACTTGTCGGGTCCGAACACCTCGTAGTGGATGTTGCGCTCCGGAACACTGCGCTCGACCAGCGCACCGCGCACGGCCTCCATGAACGGCAGCGGCCCGCACAGGTAGACCTGGGTGTCGGGCTTGACCTCGACCTCGCTCAGATCGATCCGGCCGGCGCGGGTCGTGTCGTTCGCGGGCCGGACTCCCAAATCCTCGTACCAGTGATGGAGGTGAGCGCCCGGTAGTCGATCGACGAGTTCGGAGAGCTCTCGTCGGTGCGCGTGCCGTGACGGCGCGCGATCTGCGTGGAGCACGCTGACATACCGGTCGGACTCCGTGCGAGTGAGATAGTGCAGGAAGCCGATGATCGGGGTGCAACCGATTCCCGCGGAGATGAACAGCAACGGAGCATCGGTGTCGTCGAGGAGGAGATCACCGTACGCCCGCGACACCTTCAGTTCGTCGCCGTCGAACAGGTTGCGGTGCAGATAGTTCGACACCTCCCCTTCTGGAATGACGTGACCATCCTCCGATGTGGTCTCGGGGATCGCCTTGACCGTGATTCCCCAGTACTCGCGCTGCGGAGCGCGAGTGAGGCTGTATTGCCGGATCTGTTGAGCGCCGTCCGGGAGTCGGACGGCCACCGAGACGTACTGCCCTGGTCGCGCGAACGGCAATGTCGACTCGTCGGGGAGCGCCAACGCGAACGAGACCGTGTCGGGTGATTCCTGGGTTCGTTGCCGGACGACGAGTTGCTGCCACACCTTCCCGGGTTCGACCCCCGATTCCCGGTACAACTCGTTCTCCATCGAGATGAGAGCCTTCGCCATCTCCCAATAGACCTCGTCCCACGCGGCCCCGACCTCTGGGGTCACAGCATCTCCGAGCACCTCGACGATCGCGTCGAACAGGTGCTTGTGAACGATGTCGTACTGGTCGGCGATGATGCCGAGCGACGCGTGTTTGTTCGCGATCCGCGAGAGCAAGTCGTCGGGTTCTGCGACGTTCTCGGAGACCAGCAGGGTGGCGTATGCGGCGATCGCTCCGGCGAGAGCTCGCTGCTGATCGCCCTGCGCTTGATTCCCCCGGTTGAACAGATCCCTTTCGAGTTCGGGATGCGCGGCGAACATCCGACGGTAGAAAATAGGAGTGATATCGCCGATGGCGGCACCGACGACGGGAAGAGTCGCGCGCACAACCTCGGCGTTCTGTGCAGACAACATGATCCAACGGTAGGCCTACCACGCCCGCCAGGACCCGTCTTCGGGCTTTTCACCTGTGGAAACGAGCATGCAGGATGGTTCTCGGCGACCGCCGAGAACCATCCTGGTGACACTATTGCGCGGACCCCGTCTTCAGCAGCTCCAGAATGACGCCGACGATCACGTCGATGAGTAGCGGTGCAACAGAACCCATTTCATTCCCCTCCCGATGAATGCCGTACACCGCGCTCGATGCACAGCGGTGATGCGGGATTCGAATCCCCCACCACCGGAAGTTATCGTCACCCGAGTCGGCAGTTTCCGCTTGCCACGTGACGGACATCACCCCATGAGTCGGGCAAAGTTGTGCCCCTGCACAACTTTTCGGCCTCCAACTTTCGGACGTACCCCTATCGGTACGACGCGCGCAGCGTCTTCTTGTCGAGCTTGCCCAGCGGCGTGAGCGGCAGTGCGTCGAGGAAGTCCACCGACTTCGGTGCGTGTACGGATCCCTTCGCCGCGCGCACCTTCTCGATGAGTTCCTCGGTCGGAACAGCCTGCCCGTCGCGCAGAACGACGCACGCCTTCACTGCTTCGCCCCACTTCTGGTCGGGAACACCGACGACCGCGACCGACGCGACCGCCGGATGCGCCGAGATGACGTCCTCGATCTCGCGAGGGAAGACGTTGAATCCGCCCGTGACGATCATGTCCTTCTTGCGGTCGACGATCGTGAGGAAGCCGTGCTTGTCGGCGCGGGCGACGTCACCGGTGTGCAGCCATCCTCCGCGCAGCGCCTCGGCCGTCTCGTCGGGCTTGTTCCAGTAGCCCTTCATCACGAGGGGGCCGCGCACACAGATCTCGCCGAGTTCACCCTGCGGCACCTCCTGCAGGTCGTCGTCGAGCAGTCGGACGTCGAGCCACGGCACCGGGCGGCCGCACGAGGCGAGGCGTTCGGGGTCGTCGGCGAGGTGCTCTTCCTTGCGCAGCACCGCGATGCTCATACCGCATTCCGACTGGCCGTAGAACTGGAAGAACACCTGTCCGAGGCGCTCGATGCCTTCACGCAGCCGGGCGGGCGACATGGCCGACGCCCCGTAGAAGAGGGTCTGCAGGCTCGACAGGTCACGTGTGTCGAAGTCGGGGTGGTCGAGCAGCATGTAGATCATCGTCGGGACGAGCATCGTGGCATCGATGCGGTGCTTCTCGATCGCTTCGAGAACGAGGCCGGGCTCGAAGTAGGGCAGCACGTAGAGGCAGCCGCCGCGCAGCAGTGTGGGGATGAAGAACGCGGCGCCGGCGTGCGACAGCGGCGTGCAGATCAGGAATCGAGGCTGCTCCGGCCACTGCCACTCGGACATCTGGATCTGCGGCAGCGCGACACCGGATCGGAACGAGCCCATCACACCCTTGGGCTTGCCGGTGGTGCCACCGGTGTAGACCATCGACGAGGTGTCCTCCGCGTCGACATGCGCCGCGACGAGTCGCTGCTCGGTGAAGGTGTCGGCCAGGGCGAGGATGTCGGTGGCGATCTGGGAGGGGCCGAGCGAGAACAGGTTCTTCAGGGTCGGCACCTGCGCCTCGAGTTCGGCGGCGCGCTCCTCGAAGTGCACGGGGTCGAACACGAGGGTCTCGATCTCCGCGTCGGCGGTGATGTACAGGTGGTCGTCGAGCGACCCCATGGGGTTGAGCGCGCTGTTGCGGCACCCGGCGATCATCGTCGCGCCCATGTTGATGAGAACCTCAGGGCGGTTCTTCGAGAGCACCGCGACCGACGAGCCCTGCCCGACCCCGACCGACGCGAGTGCCTGCTGGTAGCGGCTGATGGCCGCGCGCATCTCGGCGCCCGTGAGGATGACGTCACCCAGGTGCAGCGCGGGGCGGTCGGCACTGCGGTCGAGTGCGGTGATGAGCAGATCCGGGTTGTAGACGGGACGATGCAGCTCTGCGTACCCCCCGGCCACTGCGGACTTCCCGGACTCTACGTTCTCAGGCATCGGCATCCTTCCGATCGTGATGGCGGCGTCGGTGCGATGGCCGGCAGGTCGGTATATGGCGACCATCACATGCTGCCCGTCACGATAACCGCTCAGCGGCCAAAACTGAAACATGTTCCATTCTGTGACATGTCCGAATTCTCGCCTAGAGTGTGGGAACACCGTGCGCACATCATCAGGGGATCCATACATGCAGTCGGCTACGTCCTCATCGCCCGAAACCGAAGTCGCCGTGTCGGCGACCGTTGTCGAACACCACCGGCTCCGTCACGATCTCGCGGTGATTCGGCTCGAATGCACCGAGGGCATGGTCCCGTTCCGCGCGGGTCAGTACGTCGACGTGACGGTGCCCCAGCGCCCGAACCTGCCGCGACGCCTGTCGCCTGCGCTACCACCGTCGATGGACGGCAAACTCGAGTTCCACGTGCGCACCGTCCCCGGAGGCTGGGTCAGCGGCGCGATCGTGAGCGACACCCAGCCGGGCGACGTGTGGGCCATCACCGCACCACGCGGTGGCGATCTCCACCTCGACGACACCGGCCGCATCGCCATCATGGTCGCCGCAGGCACCGGGCTCGCGCCGATGCGCGCGTTGATCCTCGACGCCGCCCGCCGCGAGAATCCGCCGCGCACCTTCTTGTTCATCGGCTCGCGGTCGCCCCGAGATCTGTATGCGGCCGACATGCTTTCGCTGCTGGGTGAGGCACTACCGTGGCTGACGGTGGTCCCCGTCGTGGAGTCGGTGGAAGACCCCTCGGTCCCCGATCCCTGGTACCAGCGGATCCTCTCGCGCGTGGGCGATATCGGCGCCGAACCCGACGACCTGCTCGAGGGCAGCCTCGACGAGATCGTCACATCTTACGGGGCGTTCGGCGATCACCAGGTCCTCGTGTGCGGGCCGGGCGCGATGGTACAGACGACGGTGCAGCGGCTGACCGAATCGGGTACTCCGATCGCGAACATCCGCTACGACCCGTACTGACCGCTCCTCCCCCGAAGGGGCGGTCTACATGCCGATGACTCGGCGATCGCCGAGTTCGGCGCGGATCCGCACGGTCCGCGCCGCGAGCCGCCATCCGTCGGAGGTACGACGCCAGCGGTCGTCGTAGTCGCCCATGCATTCGTAGGTGAGGCCGGCGAGGTCGCCGACCCCCGTATGGAAAGCCCGAAAGCTGCTTCGCACCGCGGCGTCGCTTTCGTCCTGCTCGATCCGGACGTTGCCGATCAGGTGCTGGGTAGCACCGCACACGTCGAGGCAGTACCGCACGCGTGCAACGGTTTCCGCGACGCCGACGCTTCCGTACGAACGGGTGTCGTCGGTGAGCGACGCGGCGAGCGTCGCCCAATCCTTGTCGTCGAGACAGATCGCCATCGCGAACAGACTGTCCGCGATGGCGACCCGGTCCATGCTCATCACTGTCAGGAAGTCACCTTCGAGTTCGCAGCGTCGTGGGCGGCGATGTGCCCGTACACCAGACCCTGACCGATCGTGGCGCCCGCACCCGGGTACCGGTTGCCGAACGCATTGGCAGCGGTGTTGCCGATCGCGTACAGACCGTCGATGACGTCACCGTCCTCACGCAGAACCCGGCCACGCTCGTCGGCGCGCAGGCCACCGCACGTGCCGAGGTCGCTCAGCGTCATCTTCACGGCGAAGTACGGGCCGTGGTCGAGGGGACGCATGTTCGGGTTGGGCTCGACCGTCGGATCGCCGTAGTAGCGGTCGTACGCGCTCGCACCACGGTGGAACTCCGAGTCGACACCTGCGGCGGCGTCCTCGTTGAACCGTCGGAACTGGTCGCTGAACGACTCGACGGGCACGCCCATCGATTCCGCGAGTTCCGCTGCATTCGTGCCCTGATGGGCGATTCCGGCCTTGTACCAGGACCCCGGGATCGGTGCGCGCGGGAAGAGCCCGGCCGCGAACATGTAACTGTTGCGGTACTTCTGGTCGAACACGATCCACATCGACTCGATCGGATCACCCGAGCGCTCCCGCTCGAGGACGAGCTGCCCGAAAGACATGTAGTCCGACGACTCGTTGGTGAAGCGACGTCCGGTCTGGTCGACGATGAACGAACCCGGCAGCGACCGCTCGGCGAGCATGACCAGCGGCGGCTTGCCCGGCTTGGTCGGTGCGACGGCGGGGAACCACCATGCCTGATCCATCAGGTCGACGTCTGCGCCGATCTCCTGCGCGATCTTGATGGCGTCGCCGGTGTTGCCCTCGGCGCCCAGGCTCTCGCCGTCGGCCAGCGACTCCGACTGGAACTTGCGACGCCATTCCATGTCGTGATCGAACCCGCCCGCGGCGAGCACGACACCGCGGCGCGCGGTCACCGTCACCTCGCGGCCGTTCTGCTCGAGAACCGCACCGGTTACCCGGTCGCCGTCCTTGACGAGCCGGACGAGCGACGTCTCCGTCCACACCGGGATGTTCGCGTTCAGCACGCCCGCGAACAGGCCCGCTGCGATGGCCTGCCCACCTGCGGCGTACTCACGCTTGACGGCAAGTCCGGCCACGCCCTGAGCGAGACGACGGAAGATCCGCGAGAAGCCCTTGACGGGAGTCCGCACCATCAGGTTCATCCACTTGTAGTCGGCGCCGGTCGTGGGCATCGGGAGCCCGGCGTCCATCAGACCCGGGCGCAGCCGGCCACGTTCCGCACCGAGTTGCGAAAGGTTGAAGGGGCGGCACTCACAGGTGCGGCCGACGGCGGCACCACCGGGACGCTCGGGGTGGTAGTCGGAGTAGCCCTCGGCCCAGAAGAACTTCATCGGCGTGGTGCGCTGCAGCATCGCCACCGTCTCGGCGCCGTTGTCGACGAACGCGTCGCCGCGCTCCACAGGAGCGGTGCCGTCGACCACCGAGCGCACGTAGGTGCGGCCACGCTCGACCGTGTCGCCGGTCTTCGCTTCCTTCAGCACGGGGTTCGCGGGCATCCAGAACGCACCGCCCGAGCGAGCGGTGGAGCCACCCACATACTTGGTCTTCTCGACGACGAGCGAGGACAGACCGAGTTCCTTCGCGCTCAACGCCGCAGCCATGCCCGTACCCGAGCCGATCACGAGCAGGTCCACGGTTGTGTCGCGGGCGGGGGTAAGGGGCGGTACTGCGCGTTTCGCCATCGAGGATTCTCCTTCAATTTCGGTGTCCACCGGACGGTAGGTCGCTTCGGGAAGCTCAGATGCGGCTCATCCCGCCCAACGGGATTCATGCTGCTGCCGCGTCATCTGCGGTAACTGTAGAAATCGGGCGTGTGATCGACCCGGAGCCGCGTGAGGTTTCGGTAGCTGATCAACCACGTCCCGTCGACCCTGCGGTATTCCTCGTGGTAGTGGCCCCAACCGTGCAAGTGTTCCTCCACATCACCGTTGGCCCACCACAGCACGTCCTCCATCGCCCAGATCCCCGTCGCGGTGGTATCGGAGGTGAGGACGATCTCCGGGTTGTGCCCGTGATGGGCCGACGTGACCGGGACGGGTCCGTCGAGGAACTGCTGGATCATGTTCTTGAGCGGTTCCCGGCCCACGACGGCACCGGGTCGCTGCGCGGGCGGCAGGTGGCTGTGGTCGCCGCCCTCGAGACGGAACGTCTCGCTGACCACATCCTCGGTGTGCAGCTCTGGATAGCGCTCCCATTGCTTGGTGTCCATCACCCGGAGCCGAGCCGCGAAGAGCCGTTTGATCTCCTCGATCGCCAACGCCTGTTCTGCAGGAGTGAGGGTGAGGGCGGTACCGGACATCAGAGCGTCCGCATGTCGGAAGGCGACCAGAACGCCCGCATCGACGTGATGCGGCCCTTGTCGTCGAAGGTCATCACATCGATCGGCTCGACCTCGTAGGTGGCGCCGCCCATCGGGGTGGTGACGCGGAAGTGGAACGCTGCGTTCGCTCCACTGATCTTGAGGCTCAGCAGTTCGGTCTTCTGCTTGCTGCCGTCGAGCGCGCCGTAGAACTTCGTGATGGAGTCGCGGCCGACCTTCGGCTCGCTGCCGACCGGATCCTCGAGGGTTGCGTCGTCTGCGTACAGGGCGGCGATGGTCGTCGACGAGCCCGACTCCAGTGCGGCCATGTACCCGGTGACCGTGGCGCGGATGGTGTCGGCCGAAGGGATGCTCTCGGTTGTGGACATGCGGGCGACGCTACGACGGTCCGATGTCCACAGGGATACAGTTTCCCGTTGAGCGAGAGACCGGATCCTCGTGCCCTGTTCGACCGCTGATCGGGAGCCGGATCGGTACCTCCCGATCGCGTACCGGACACTGGAAGGACAGTGTCACGGCCTGGTAGGTCATGGCCCGGTAGCAGGACGACGACTTCGGAACGGAGCTGAGTATGACCGCGGAACATGCAGTGCTGGATCCACGCACGATGCGCGACGTGATGGGCAACTTCTGCACGGGAGTCACGGTGATCACCGCCCTCGACGGTGAGCAGCCGCTCGGATTCGCATGCCAGTCCTTCACGTCGGTGTCGCTGGAACCGCCGCTGGTGTCGTTCTGCCCGGCTCGCACGTCGACGACCTGGCCCAAGATCCGAGAGATCGGCACTTTCGCGATCAATGTGCTCTCCGACAGCCAGCGCACACTGTGCGGGGCCTTCGCGACGAGCGGCGGAAACAAGTTCCACGGTGTGCGCTGGTCGCCGGGCGACAATGGCGCTCCCGCGATCGACGGTGCGCTTGCACGAGTGGAAGCGACCATCGAAACCGAACACGACGCCGGCGACCACACCATCGTGGTGGCCCGTGTCACCGGGTTGACCACCCTGCATCCGAACAGCCCGCTGCTGTTCTACCGCGGAACGTACGGCACCTTCGAAAACATGTGAGTCACAGGAATAGCGGTCGCCGGGAAAGGGTTGTACCGAAGGTGTGCCCGGCGGCCGGTGCCGGGCCCCCGACGCGAAGGATCTCTCGGTGACCGTTCCCCTCTCCATCCTCGATCTGGCACACATCGGCAAGGGCGAAACTGCACGCGACAGTTTCGACGCGAGCGTGAGGATGGCCCAGCTCGCCGAGAAGTGGGGCTACCGCCGGATCTGGTACGCCGAACACCACAACATGCCGTCGATCGCCTCGTCTGCGACGAGTGTGTTGATCGCGCACGTCGCCGCGCATACGTCGACGATCCGTCTCGGTGCGGGTGGCATCATGCTGCCCAACCATTCGCCGCTCACCATCGCGGAACAGTTCGGCACCCTCGAAACGCTGCACCCCGGTCGTATCGATCTGGGTGTGGGCCGCGCGCCCGGCAGCGATCAGAAGACCATGCGGGCGCTGCGCCGCGACCCGTCGTCGGCCGACAGCTTCCCGCAGGACGTGCTCGAGCTGCAGGCGTATCTACGTGGTGATTCCCGTATCCCCGGTGTCGACGCGGTCCCCGGCAAGGGCACCGACGTACCGCTCTACATTCTCGGATCGTCCCTGTTCGGCGCCAAGCTCGCCGCGCTCCTCGGGTTGCCGTACGCGTTCGCGTCGCACTTCGCGCCGCAGTCCCTCGAAGAGGCGGTGCAGCTGTACCGAAACGAGTACCAGCCGTCGGAGCAGCACCCCGAACCGCACGTCATCGCCGGTGTCGGCATCATCGCCGCAGACACCGCCGACGAGGCCGCAGAGCTGTTCGAGCAGACGAAGCGTCAGCGCGTGGTGCAGATGGTCGGGCGGGGCCGCACCTTCACCGACGAAGAGATCGACATGCTCCTCGACTCCCCCGCCGGGATGCAGGTGCTCACGATGCTGCGCTACACCGCCGTCGGCACCCCCGACGAGGTGCGCACCTATCTGGACGCGTTCACCGAGCGCGCCCAGGCAGACGAGCTGATCGTCGTGTCGTCGGCGCCGGGTCGCGAGGCGTGGCTGCGGTCGCTCGAGCTGGTCGCGGAGGTCAGTGGGCTCGTCCCGGCCTGACGCTCTCGCGCATGGCCGAACGCGAATGGGAAGGTAATTTCGGCGCAACGTACTCGCGGGTACACTTTGGCCGCCAGCCGGCCACACGCAGTGGGCACCGAGACACCCGCAGGAGCACCATGAAACTTCGCACCCGCGTCATCGCCGCCGCCGTCATCGCCGCCGCAACACTCACGGCCCCCGCAACGGCAGGTGCCGAGGAGCTCCCAGACGATGGCCCCACCATCACGATGACCATCGCCAACACCACCGATGCGCCCATGATCTATGCCGGGGAACGCAACGAATACGGGCGATGGGTCGACAAGCCCGCAACGGTGATCGCGGCTCACGCGACCACGACGGTCAGCGCTGTCGCGGCGGACCGGCGCGGGTTCGGAATCCAGGTGACCTACACGATGCCGGGCGACGGGCACGTGACGTTGATGTCGAGCAACTACGGCACCGGCCCTGCGAACGCCGACGGAACGCGGATCGACGGCGGAAACGAGCACCGCTATTCCATCTCGTCGCACGTCGACACGGGCTTCCCCTTCATGAAGGTGGCCTACACGGTCGCCCGGCCCTGAAACGACAGCCGACCCTGAAACGACAGCGGCCGAACGTCACTCCCCTCGCGAGGTGAGTGACGTTCGGCCGCTTGACACTCGATGAAAGCCCGTCAGCGGGTCGCAGCATCCTTCACTGCCAGATGTGCGAACAGTGCGCTCGCACCGATCGGATTGCCGCCGCCCGGGTAGACGGTGCCGCTCGGTGCTGCCATCGTGTTCCCCGCCGCGTACAGGCCGACGATCGGCTTACCCGCGGTATCGAGAACACGACCGACCGTGTCGGTCTTGAGACCGCCCTTGGTGCCCAGATCGGAGATCCCGAACTGCGCAGCATGGAACGGTCCCTTCTCGACCGGCACCAGCGCCGAACCCCCGCCGGTGAAAGCAAGGTCGTAGGGCTCGTCGCCGCGACCGAAATCGTCGTCGACTCCCTTGGCGGCGAACTCGTTGAACCGCGCCACCGTCGCCTCGAGGGCAGCCGCCGGAACGCCGATCTGCTCGGCAAGTCCGGCGAGGGTGTCGGCAGACTTCCACAGACCCTTCTCGACGTACTCCTCGGTCTTCGAGAACGGAACGTTCGTCGCCCCGACCGGGGGCACCTCACCGTTGCTGTCGTCGTAGATCATCCAGAACGGCAGCGTCATCGTGCCTGCGTTCATGCGGTCGATGATCTCGCGGCCGAGACGGTCGTAGGGTGCGTACTCGTTGGTGAAGCGGTTGCCGTCCTGGTCGACGAAGATGCCTGCGGTGAAGCACAACGCGAAGGCGGAGCGGCCATCCGGGTGGGTCAGTCCGGGCGACCACCATGCCTCACCCATCAGGTCGACGTCGGCACCGACGGCGATACCGGCCTGATGTGCCTTGCCGAGGTTGGACCACGGCCCCATGGAGTCGCGGGCGGCGCCGGGAACGCCGTATTTGCCGCGCATCTCGTCGTTCTGGTCGAAGCCTCCTGCCGCGAGCACGACACCCTTGCGGGCACGGATCGCGCGACGCTCCCCGCCGTTCGACACGATCGCACCGACCACGACACCGTCTTCGACGACGAGCTCTTCGAGCGGTGTGTTGCGGTGCAACTGCACGTTCGGGAACTTGCGCAGCGCGATGAGGAACCGGCCGACGAGGGCACGGCCACCGATGAGCATGTCGGGCAGCGCGTCACCGTTGCGTTCGCGTCCGAGCGGGCCACGGATCGACTCGTTGAGTTCCGGGTCGTCGGCGATCGCCAGCGGCTTCGGCACGATGTGACGACCCTCCGCGCGCGCCTTCGGTGCCTTGCCGAAGTAGTCCGGCCACGGGTACGGCACGAACTCGAGATCTGCGTCGATCTCGAGGTAGTCGATCAGGGGTGCGCCGCCGCGGACGTATGCGTCCTGCAATTCGCGGGGAGTCCGGTCGCCGACGACGGCGTGGTAGTACTCGAGTGCGTCCTCGATGGTGTCGTCGTCACCGGCGCGCTTCAGTACAGCGTTGGTCGGGAACCAGACTCCGCCGCCACCGGAGTACGAGGTGGTGCCGCCGTAGTACTCGGAGGCTTCGACGAGGGTGACGGAGAGTCCCTCACGTGCTGCCGTGTAGGCGCCGCAGCACCCTCCGGCTCCCGATCCGACGACGAGTACGTCGCATTCTTCGGCCCAATCCACCATGCTTGATGCCTTCCGCTGCTCGGTTCTGTGGAACACGCCACAGTGTGCCCGTGCGGGACGCTCGCCGGTCGGATGATTCCGCTGATCGGGAGGCTATCGGCGCAGCGGTACGAGACAGGGCAACATCGGTCAGCGTTCGCGTTGGCCGCGCGGCTTCCACACCACCAGCGCATTGCTGCGCGGAATCGGAACCAGTTCTCGTCGCACTGAGCGGAGCTGAGCGATCTCCACCGACATCTCCGCGACCCGCTGCTGCAACGCCTCGACCTGGTTGGTCAATTCGATGATCCGCTTGATACCGGCGAGGCTGACGCCCTCGTCCTGGGACAACCGCTGAACCTCACGAAGCAGTTCGACGTCGCGCGGCGAGTACCGGCGACCGCCACCGCTGGTGCGGTGCGGGGTCACCAGTCCGAGCCGGTCGTAGTTACGCAGCGTCTGCGCGTGCATCCCTGCAAGTTCGGCCGCGACCGAGATGACGTAGACACGTGCATCCGGGTCGGGTGAGTTGCGGAAACCTGGCGTCTCGCTCATCGTGCACCTGCCCATCCTTCACGCGGATCGAATCCACTGGCCTCTTCGGCCTGAAGATATGCGCGCAGCGCCTCGGTCGCCTTGTCGTCGAGGTTCTGCGGGATCGCCACCTTGAGGGTCACCAGCAGATCGCCCGATCCACCACCGCGCTTCGCGACGCCACGGCCGCGGACGCGCATGACCCGGCCGTCGGCGGTGCCCGGCGGAACCTTCAGCCCGACACGGCCTTCCAGCGTGGGCACGGATACGGTGCCGCCCAACACGAGTTCGCCGTAGCTGACGGGGAGCATGAGGGTCAGGTCGTCTCCTTCGCGACCGAACACCTTGTCGGAGCGCACATGCACCGTGACGAACAGGTCGCCCGACGGTGCGCCGCGCAGTCCGGCCTCACCCTGCCCGGCGAGACGGATCTTGGATCCGTCCTTGACGCCGGCGGGGACGCGGACGGTGATGGTGCGGGTCCGATTCTGGACTCCCGACCCGTGGCAGTCGCGGCACGGGTTGTCGATGATCGAGCCGCTGCCACGGCAGTCGTCGCACGGCTCCGAGAAGCCGAACGCGCCCTGGTTGCGCGAAATGATGCCGCTTCCGTTGCAGCGCGGGCACACCCGCGGGCTGGTGCCCGGCTCGGCGCCGCTGCCGTGACACGTGGTGCACGGTGCGGGGCTGGTCATGCGCAGCGGAACGGTGACGCCCAGAACGGCGTCACGGAAGTCGAGTGTGGTTTCGGTTTCGACGTCGGCGCCGCGACGCGGACGCGACCGGGTGGCACCACCGGCGCCCCCGCCACGGTTGAACATGCCGCCGAAGAGGTCGCCGAGGCCACCGTCGCCGGCTGCGCCGCCACCGAACAGATCGCCGAGGTCGAAGGTGCTGCCCCCGGAGAATCCGCCGCTGCCGGGCTGGAAGCCACCGCCACCGGGGACGCCACCGGAGGCGAACAGGCGGCGGGTCTCGTCGTATTCCTTGCGCTTGGCAGCGTCGGACAGCACGGCGTTGGCTTCGCTGACCGCCTTGAAACGTTCCTCGGCGGCAGCGTCGCCGGGGTTGGCGTCGGGATGCAGATCCCGCGCCAGTTTGCGATAGGCCTTCTTGATCTCGTCGGCCGATGCGGACGAGGAAACGCCCAGGTCCTTGTAGAAGTCCTTCTCGATCCACTCCCGTTGGCTCACTGGGCGCCTCCTCCTTCCACTCTTGTTGTTCTTACTCTGCGCCGGACTCGTCCGACGACTTGTCTTGCGGCGTGTCCGACGAATCTCCGTCGGTCACGGTGACCATCGCGTGTCGCAGGACCCGCTCGTTGTAGCGGTAGCCCTTGCGCAGGACTGCCCCGAGAACGGGATGGTTACCGTCGCCTTCCATCTGGACCGCTTCGTGGAGTTCGGGGTCGAAGGGGTCGCCCTCGACTCCGAATCCGACCAGACCGAGCGAGTCGAAGACCGTGGTCAACTTGTCGGACATCGCCTTGAGCGGACCCGACTCGAGGTCCCCGTGTGCTCGCGCACGGTCGAGATCGTCGAGCACGTCGAGGAACTTCGCCGCGACCGAGGCCTTGGCTTCCTCCACTACTGCGGCGCGCTGGGCGTCGGACCGGCGCCGGTAGTTGGCGTACTCGGCCGTGACGCGCTGCAGGTCTGCAGTGCGCTCGGCGAGTTCGTCCGATTCCGGCGCCGCTTCCGGCGTCTCGGCGGCCGCTTCTTCGTCACCCTCCGAGTCGAGAGCAGGCTCGACCACGTCGCCTTCGAGAGGCTCGGAGTCGCGAACCTCGAAGGTCTCCGGGTCGATCCGTCGCTTGTCGGTGATGGTCACCGGCTCCTGCTCGGGGGTACCCGCAGTCACTTCTTCTCCGTGTCGTTCGGTTCGTCGACAACCTCGGCGTCGACGACGTCATCGGCACCGGCTGCTGCACCGTCACCGGCTGCTGCATCCTCGGCACCCTGCGCCTCGTAGATGGCCTGGCCGAGAGCCTGCGACTCGGTCGCGAGCTTCTCGACGGCAGCCTTCACCGCGGCGATGTCGGATCCGGCGAGAGCGTCGTTGGCTTCCTTGATGGCAGCCTCGACCTTCTCCTTGACGTCGGCAGGCACCTTCTCCTCGTTGTCCTTGATGAACTTCTCGGTCTGGTGCACGAGCGACTCGGCCTGGTTGCGAACCTCGGCCTCCTCGCGACGGGTCTTGTCTTCCTCGGCGTGTGCCTCGGCGTCCTTGACCATCCGGTCGATCTCTTCCTGGGACAGGCCGGAGCCGTCCTGGATCTTGATCGTGTTCTCCTTGCCGGTGCCCTTGTCGCGGGCGGTGACGTGCACGATGCCGTTGGCGTCGATGTCGAAGGTCACCTCGATCTGCGGAAGGCCGCGCGGAGCCGGTGCGATACCGCCGAGCTCGAAGGAGCCGAGCAGCTTGTTGTGCGCTGCGATCTCACGCTCGCCCTGGAAGACCTGGATCTGCACGGACGGCTGGTTGTCGTCGGCCGTGGTGAAGGTCTCGGACCGCTTGGTCGGGATCGTGGTGTTGCGCTCGATGAGCTTGGTCATCACGCCGCCCTTGGTCTCGATACCCAGCGACAGCGGGGTGACGTCGAGCAGCAGGACGTCCTTGACCTCACCCTTGAGCACGCCGGCCTGCAGGGCAGCGCCCACAGCGACGACCTCGTCGGGGTTGACGCCCTTGTTGGGCTCGCGGCCACCGGTGAGCTCGCGCACCAGGTCGGTGACAGCGGGCATACGGGTGGAACCACCGACGAGCACGACGTGGTCGATGTCGCCGACGGCGACGCCGGCATCCTTGACGACCTGCTGGAACGGTGCACGGGTGCGTTCGAGGAGATCGTTGGTGATCTTCTGGAACTCCGACCGGGACAGCTGCTCGTCGAGGAACAGCGGGTTCTTGTCCGCGTCGACCGTGATGTACGGCAGGTTGATGGACGTCGACTGCGAGCTCGACAGCTCGATCTTCGCCTTTTCCGCAGCCTCGCGGAGACGCTGCAGGGCCATCTTGTCCTTGGTCAGGTCGACGCCGTGCTGCGACTTGAACTTGTCGACGAGCCAGGTCACGACGCGCTCGTCCCAGTCGTCGCCACCGAGGTGGTTGTCGCCGGAGGTGGCACGCACCTCGACGACGCCGTCGCCGATCTCGAGGAGGGACACGTCGAACGTGCCGCCACCGAGGTCGAAGACGAGGATGGTCTGTTCCTTCTCGCCCTTGTCGAGGCCGTATGCGAGCGCCGCCGCGGTGGGCTCGTTGACGATGCGCAGGACGTTGAGGCCGGCGATGGTGCCGGCTTCCTTCGTTGCCTGACGCTGCGAGTCGTTGAAGTACGCGGGCACCGTGATGACCGCGTCGGTGATGTCCTCACCCAGGTACGCCTCGGCGTCGCGCTTGAGCTTCATCAGCGTGCGAGCGCTGATCTCCTGCGAGGTGTACTTCTTGTCGTCGATCGCAACGGTCCAGTCGGTGCCGACGTGGCGCTTGACCGAGCGGATCGTGCGGTCGACGTTGGTGACCGCCTGGTTCTTGGCGGGCTGGCCCACCAGAACTTCACCGTTCTTCGCGAACGCAACAACCGACGGGGTGGTGCGTGAACCTTCAGCGTTGGCGACCACAACGGGTTCGCCGCCCTCCAGAACGGAGACGACCGAGTTGGTGGTCCCGAGGTCGATACCGACCGCACGAGCCATGATTTCCTCCAAATGCTTCGAGAATGTTCGTTGCTCAACCTGAGCCTGTCCGACTCACACTGAGCGTGCTCGACTCGACTTTGCACCCACAGGACCCTGCAAGTCAAGCAAGTTGAGTCATCTACGCTCAAGTTGTCTGATGGGTCCAACGGCAAGTATCGGAGAAATGTTCCGGATGCGACGTAGATCACATCCTTGCTACAGAAATCGACCTTTACACCACTTCCGAAGCAGCGCACCTGTCCGCAGGCGTTGTCACCGCGAGTTGTCCACAGACGTCCCCGTTGTCCACAGATTCGGTGCTCCGGCCGTGAATCCGCCCGATCTCGTCGCAGCGAGCCACGACGCTGGCGGACATGACCGAACCACCACTCCGGCTCCGATCCGATCTACTTGCCTCCGGCACAACCGCCGACGAGATCCGACACGCCCTGCGCAGCGGATCACTGAAGCGCATCGCGCGCGGCGTCTACGTCGACGGCACCACCGACCTCGACCCACTCGCGCAACACCGCGCCCGCCTGTCGACGCTCCGCGGCACGCTCTCCGACGGCGAAACCATCAGCCATATTTCGGCTGCCATCCTGCACGGATTCGATCTGTGGGACGTCGATCTCACGCGAATCCACGTCACCCGCGACCGTGCTTCCGGCGGGAGCCGCCGCGACACACGACACACCCATACGACGCCACTTCGACCCGACGAGATCTGCCGCGTCGACGGCGCACCTGTCACTTCCATCGCACGGACGGTCGTCGATCTGGCGCGTACCTTGCCGGTCGACCAGACGGTGATCGCCGGAGACTCCGCGCTGCGGATGTACCCGGACACCGCGTTGTCACTGCCCGATGCGCTGGCAGCGGGACGAGCGCGGCAGGGAATAGCGAAGGCTCGCCGGACAGTGGAGTTTCTCGACGGACGCAGCGAGAGCCCCGGCGAATCACTCAGCCGGCTCCGAATCCACACCGCCGGCCTCCCCGCACCCGCACTCCAGCACGAACTCCGAACCGACTCCGGAGTGTTCGTCGCCCGGCCCGACTTCTTCTGGAAGGACCGAGGCGTGATCGGAGAGTTCGACGGGCGAGGCAAGTACGGTTCCGACGAACCCGGTTCGACCGCCGAGATCGTGCACCGAGAGAAGCTCAGGGAGGACGCGATCCGGTCGCTCGGCTTCGAGGTGGTGCGCTGGACGTGGCGGGAGGTCTTCGAGTTCGGCCCGGTACGCGCACGCCTCGTCGACGCAGCAGGCAGAGCACGTCGACGGTGGTAACAGCGACAACGGACAGATACAACGCTCCGCAGAGATTGTATCTGTCCGTTGCTCCGCTTCTACGACGACCGGGACTCGTCGGCTCTCGTGATGAACTCGATCTGCTCGGGACTCGGTCCGCAGAACTCCTGCTCGATCCGCTGCGCGTTGTCGGTGTGCATGCGGAACAAGCTGTCGCGCAGGCCTTCGTCACCACCGTGGAACTGTTCGAGCAGCCCCATCCACTGCGCCGCCATCTCCTGCGCTTCGGCGCACGTCGGGTCCATCCCCGCGCTCAGCGCCGCATCCACGCGCGGGATGAGAACTTTCCACGACATTTCCGCCGCCGCGATCGTCTCCTCACCCAGCACTGCGCGCCGCTCGGCGAGATCCGCGAGCTGGGATTCGTCGAAATATCGCTTCACTGTGTCGTCCACGTCGATCACTCCTCTGATCACTTCGAGGAAGTCGGCGACCGAGGCGTCCGGCGAGGTGCGTACCTTTCGGCCGAGCATCTCGACGTGCGCGCGCAGCATTCGTGTCGCGGCAAGTTGCTCGTCCAGATAGGCGCGGTGCGCGTCGAGGATCTCCGACAGTGACGTATCCCCGTCGGTGACCGCCGCGATGGCATGGAGCGACAACCCCAGCTGACGCAGCGCAAGCACCTGATACAGCCGGTGCACGTCCTGTTCCTCGTACAGCCGGTGCCCCGCGGAAGTCCGCCCCGACGGACGCACCAGGCCGATCTCGTCGTAGTGATGCAGTGTCCGCACCGTCAGGCCGGTCTCCGTTGCCAGTCGACCGACCTTCCACTGCCGGCCGGAACGTGTCGTCCGCATCGTTCACCCACTTCCACCGACGCTCTCTGCACCGGCACAATCGACGCTAGGACCTCACGTTACGTAAGGATCAAGTCGACGCGACAACCATGACGAGACGCTGTCCGAACGCGAGGCAGAGGTTGCCGACCTCGCCGTTTGTGGACTCACCTACCGTGAAGTAAGGAAACGCCTGTACATTTCCGCGAAGACCGTGGAACATCATGTCGCCGGATCCGTCGTCGCCTCGGCGCCGGAACTCGTTCCGAGCTGATCTCCGTGCTCAGAGCGATGGGGTACGGCGTCGATGTTCGGCGACGTGAAAACGACCTACCTGAATGGGGGAACTTCGGCATGTCCGTAGGCGTAGGCCTGAGGGTAGGCACTTCCGTATCGTCGGTCGCCGTCACATCCTCCTCCCCCGGACGGCCCGACCCGGAACCCATCGAACGCCGGACCGCAGTGCACCTGCACTCCGACGGCACCGCCACGCTGGGTGAACACCACGTCGTCGACGGCAACACAAGTTCGTTCACCGACTTCGTCGACCGGCTGGGACGATCCAACGGCGTCCGCGCCAACGACGGCGCCCTCTCCCGCGCAGAAGACCTCGTCGCGACCGCGATGGAATGCCTCATCGCCGACGCCGGGACCATGATCGGCAACGCACACCACACCGTCGTCGCGTCGCACCCCACCGACTGGCCGCCGTCGACCGTCGCGTTGCTCCGCAACGCCCTCGACTACGTGGGTCTGCGACACGTGTCGCTCATTTCCGACGCCGAAGCTTCCGCCGCGTGGTTCGAATCGCAGGTGGCACACCAGACCGGCCGACTCGTCGCCGTTTACCACATCGACCCGCACGGAACGACCGTGACACTGGTTCGATCCGGCGTCGTCGCGGGTAAGGCGTTCCGCTTCGCTGAGGGCGACGCCACGTCGGTTTCCGCGCAGTTGTCGGCCGCGCTCGGAGCATTCGGCTGGCTCGTGACCAATCTCGACGCAATCGTCGTGACGCTCGACGAGACTGTCGACACCAGCGCCGCGCAGATCGTCACCCAGTCCATCAAGGCCGGTCTCGGTGTGCGATGCGCACTCGCACCCGACCCCCACCAGACGATGGTTCGTGGTGCGGCGCTCGCTGCCGCCGCGGGGTCGGTGGATCTCCTCGGGTCCACGCAGGTGCTTCCCGTTGCCCGCCCGACGGGCCCGAAGCGCGGCGGCCTGGATCCCGAGACCACCACGGTGATCGCCAAAATAACGCCTACGGCTGCGGCCGCCACCACCTCCGCAGGCGCTGCCGGAGGCGTTGGCTTCGCGAAGAGCACAGCATCCGCCAAGGCTGCCTCACCCGGCACGGTGAATTCGGCCGCAGAGCCGACAGGCCCAGCTTCCGGCGCCGACGAACCCGGCAAGAAGTCGAAGGTCGGCGTCTGGGCGGCAGCCGCAGCGGTTGCGGTGATCGTCGGCGCGGGGATCCTCGTCTTCTCGCTGCGCGACACCTCCACCGCGAGCGCGACCCCGCCGTCGCCCACGCCGGCCTCGATCTTCTCGACGACCACGCAGTCCCAGCCGAAGCCGACCTCGACGGCGCCCACGACCTCCGAGACATCGGCGACCACGGACACCGCAGAACCCGACGACACGGCGCCCGAGTACACGGCGCCCGGATACGTGGCCACGAACGTCCCGCAGACGCAATACGAGGCGGAAACCTCGAACACCGAGTCGTCGACGACCACCGAGAAGAACACCTCGACCACCACTGCGCCGACGAGCAGCAGCACGGGTTGGTCGCGGCGAAATCCGCCGAACGAGCCGAGCATCGGTTCGGGTGGTGGCGCAAGCCAGCCGTCGCCATCTCCGCCGTCGACGCCGAAACCATCCGAGGAACCCGATCCCGGACCGGAACCAGAACCCGAGGACTCGGTTACGCCAACCGCTGCCCCTTCCACGACCGCCACCACGACGTCCGCAGAGATCTAGTCGAATCGGGCCCTCCGACCCCTTCAAGATCATCGTCCGGTACCGTACGCTATCCCGGGAGCACTCGACCCCACCGGGCGAAGACCACAAAACACCAGTTCACACACAAGATCGACCAATCACGAAGGGCCTTCATGCGTCACTCGCCGGCGTCGCGCGCCGCAGTCCGAACCACCATCCGTCGTGCCGCTGTCGTCGCGGCATCAACGGTGCTGCTGATCGGACCGCTGACCGCCACCGCGAACGCCGCTCCCGCGGACCGGACGCCCGAACTGCCGGCGGAACTCGTCGAGGCCGTCCAGCGGGATCTCGGGCTCACCCCTGAGCAGTACCTCGAGCGCGCAGCCCGCGCCCAGGAACTGAACAGCTACGCACGCGACTTCCGCGCCGAGCGCCCCTCGGACTTCGCCGGAGCATGGATGAGCGCCGACGGAAGCCCTGTCGTCGCCGTCACCAACAGTGAGGCAGCACGCCAGGCCGAGAAGGATGGCTACCAGGCCACCGTCGCGCCCATCTCGGCCGACGGCCTCGAGCGAGCCCTCGCAGAGCTCAACCGGTGGGTCGCCGCACTGCCCCGTGAAGTGTCGTCACAGGTCAACAACACGTCGATCGATGTGCTGAACAACCAGATCGTCGTCGACATCGTCAATTCGCCCCTCGGCCGCGCGCTGAACCTGCCGTCGCTCATCGCGAACATCCAGGTGCAGCTGACGCCCGGCATGCCGGCCAACGATCCGGCCCCGCTCGGCGGCGACACCTACATCACCGCAGACGGCGACGTGCGCGACACACCGCTCGAACGCATCGGCATCTGCTCGTTCGGGTTCAACGGTGTCGACGCGAACGGCGATCCCGTCAACATCACCGCCGGCCACTGCGACGCGGTAGCCCGCGACGAGGGCGGATCCACCGTGTACCTGCCCAACCGCGGGAACATCGACGAGAGCGTGCAGATCGGCTCGTTCACGAGTTCGACGGCAGGCACCGACAGCAACCTCGACTACGGCATCATCTCGCTCAACGATGCGGGCGTCGACGCAGGCCTCGACCGTCCGACGGTGCGCGGCGGCAACGGTTCGACACTGACGGTCACCGGGATTGCACGTCCTGTGGTGGGCGCCCCCGTGTGCAAGTCGGGACAGTCCTCGTCGTTCACGTGTGGTGTGGTTGCAGCCGACCACGTCGAGACCCAGCTCCTCTACGCCAATGGCAGCGCGAGCACCATTCGCGGATTCGCGACCACCGCATGCACCCTGTCGGGCGACAGTGGCGGCGCCATCGTCACGGGCACTCTCGCGCTCGGCGTCATCTCGGGTTCGAACAGTGCGGGCGCCCCCGACTGCGTCGAAGCCAATCTGGTGCTTTCCACCAGTGGCGGAACGTCGAGCCTCGGGATCTCCGTCGGCGACATCGCAGATGCCACCGGAACCCGCGTGCGCACGGAATCCGCATCCCAGTAATCACAAAAGTCACACGCGACACTCTGGTGACGGGAACATTCGCTCCCGTCACCGGTGTCAGCCAATATGATCGTGTCGCCGATCCGCTCCGATCGGCCTCTCCACGCGATGCGTGGAGGTCAATGAGAAAGGTATCCATGCGACGCTCCTTCGCACGTCGGGCAGCCGTCATCGGCTCAGCCGCCGCGCTCCTCATCGGACCTGCCGCGCTCGTGGCACAGGCCGACCCGGCCCCCGTCCAGACCACGGACCTGCCCGCCGAACTCGTCGAAGCGTTGGATCGAGACCTTCAGATCAGCCCCGAGCGGTTCCTCCAGGACGCCGCACGAAGCCAGGATCTGGCACGTTTCGCAGAGACGGCACGCGAACAGTTCGCCGCCGTGTTCGCCGGTGTGTGGCTCGACGACCAGGGCACAGCCACCGTCGGACTCGCGGAAGGTGAGCAGTTCGACGAGGCCCGCACCTCCGCCGAGGATGCCGGGTTCGCCGTGCAGCGGACCGAGGACAGCGAGAACGCCCTCAACGACGAACTGAAGGCTCTCAACGACTGGCTCGAGACGCAGCCGCCCGCCATCGCCGATGTGGTTCGCGGTGTCGCTATCGACGTCATCAACAACGACATCATCGTGCGCGCCGAGAATGTCGCCGGAATCGAACTGCCCGAATTCCTCTCGGGCGTGCGGGTGTTGTTCGCTCCCGTCGAGCTCACGCCGCAGCCCGCCGCCGACCTGCATCCCGTTGCAGGGAACGCCGCTCCCGACGCGCTGCTCGGTGGCGACGCCTACGCATCGCTCGGACAGGGAACTGGCCTGCGCTGCTCCCTCGGCTTCAACGCCGAGGACAACCGCGGACCCGTCAATATCACCGCCGGTCACTGCGACCCGAACCGCGCTCAGGCCGGCACCGACTGGGCGTCCGATGTGTACCAGCTGAACGGTGAGACGCTCGGTCAGCACCTCGGCACGTTCGAGAAGACCAGCCTGGACGACAGCGACTACGCCATCATCCGCCCCACCGACCAGGCCGAGAGCCGGTTCGAGAACAATGGCGTCCGCGTGCCGGGTGCCGCGCCTCTGCCGATCACCGGCACCGCCGATCCCATCGTCGGAACGCCCGTCTGCAAGTCGGGCCTGCGCACCGGTTACAGCTGCGGTGTCGTGACCGCGGCGAGCCAGAACGTCGAGATCGGTCACCGCGTCCTGCAGAACGGCTTCTCGACCAACCTGTGCGCACTCCAGGGCGACAGTGGCGGCACGCTCGTCACCGGCACCCTCGCCATGGGCATCTCGAGCGCCTCGAACGTCGGCCAATACGGCATGTGCGAGATCGCCAGCATCGTCAGCGGCCTGCTGGGTGAATCCCCCGAGCTCTTCGCGACGCCGATCAACTCGATCCTCGCCGAGAACCCGGGGCTGACGATCCGCACCGGCTAGCTCTCACGTAAGCAACAGTGCCCGCCTTCCACTCGGAAGGCGGGCACTGTTGCTTACGGCCGTTGCTTACGGCCGCGGCTTCCTGCTGCTGCCCGCCCACCCGCCCACCCACTTCCGAGCGAATGTATCCTTCGTCTCCTTCATTGAGACCGGTGGCACATTCGCTCAGTCGTGGTGGGAGGCCCGGGCCGGGCGTGGGTGCGGAGTGTCGACTCGGCATCAAGATCGAAGCGGGATAAGCTCCGGAAATCTCGTTCGGCCGCACAACGAACGATGACGGGGCACCCCTGCTCATCGGCGGCGAATTACAGGGAGGACGCTAGATGTTCGGATCGGTAACGGGAAGCGCTGACGTGTTGGCGAGTGCGATCAACCTCTTGATTCAACTGCTCTGGTGAGCTGACGTCGAACAGCAATCGGCCCCACCATCCGGGGGATGGCGGGGCCGATCGTCGACGTAAAAGTCAGTTCGCGTACTGCGTGGTTCCGGGAGGAGCCGTCAGCGTCTGGATGAGGCCGACACCCGCGATGACAAGCGTCGGGCCACCCGCGACGATGGTGCCGAGCACACCACCGACGGCAGCTCCCGGAACACACCCGACTGCCAGGATCGGAAGTGTCGCCACCGATCCGACAATGCAACCGATAATGGTACCGGTCAGGCCGCCGACAGCAGTCGCAATACCGAGCTGCGACGCGAAGTTCTGCTGAGCCTTGAGGTTCTCGTCAGGCGAAGCCACGTCCGTCACCTTCAACGCGACCGGGGTCAGGCCCGGAGCGACCTTGTCCTCGGGGGCGACGGGAGTCGCCTGCGACAAGTCGGTCGACGGGGTCAGCGTGAGGGTTTTGCCGTCCTCGCTGATCTCACGCTCGAACGGCAGCTGAATGTCGCCGAGCTGGATTGCCAGCGGCAGGCTGACGACAGTGTTGCCGGCGTCGTCCTGCAGTTCGACGCTCTGGCCGTCGCCCGAGACCTGGAACGCGCCTGCGTCGATGACGGTGACGACCGACTGGCCGTCCACCTTCGACTCGTAGTTGATCTCGTCCGGGGCTGCCGGGGCCGCGTAGGAGGTTCCAGCCGTGATCCCCATTGCGGCGATGGTCATCGTCGCTACAGCGGCAAGCTTCCTGAGCTTCATGTATTTCCGTTCTGTGACATGGCGCACGCCTGAAGACGCCCCCATATTTCTCTGTACGCGTGAGACTTCCGAACCCCCGACGACGTTCTTTTTGTCCGAAAGTCACGTCCGGTCCAGAATCATAACTGACGTCACAGCGATTTGTTATCCGGGTAAGGCCTGATAGATGCCGAATCGTAGCCAAAAGCGCTTACATGCCACACATTCCACGTAGCGCAGTTAGGACATCCTGGCTCGAATTGGCGGAATACCCGAATATACGGTGGCCTCCGCACTGACTCAGCAGCACGACAGCTAGTTACCAGGTAGTAACTCCAACATAGTTACCAGCGGGTAACTTAGCGTGCGTTACGATGCTGAGGCTTATACCAGGCGGGCTGTCCGCCCCCGACACGAAAGGCCACGTATGAATGCCCTGACGATCACGTTGGGCACGATCGGCGTGCTGCTCAGCCTCGTGTGTTGGTACTCCTTCATCGGCGGCGCGTGGAAGATGGTCAACACCATCCGGATCGGCCAACCGGCCCCGGACCGGTGGCGTCCGTTCTTCCCGCGCTTCAAGCAGATGATCGTCGAGTTCCTCGCGCACACGAGAATGACCAAGTTCCGGACCGTCGGCTGGGCTCACTGGCTCGTCATGGTCGGCTTCATGCTCGGCGCGATCGTCTGGTTCGAGGCATACGGCCAGACGTTCAGCCCCGAGTTCCACTGGCCCCTCATCGGCAACACCGCGGTCTACCATTTCCTCGACGAGATTCTCGGCCTCGGCACGGTGATCGGCATTCTCGTGCTCATCATCATCCGCCAGCTGAACCACCCGCGTCAGCCCGGCCGGATGTCGCGCTTCACCGGCTCCGATTTCAAGGCCGCGTACTTCGTCGAGGCAGTCGTCCTCATCGAGGGCCTCGGCATGATCTTCGTGAAGGCCGGCAAGATCGCCACCTACGGCGGCGGCCACATGAGTACCGACTTCTTCACGATGAACCTCGCCAAGCTCCTCCCCGCGAGCCCCGAGATGGTGTCCGTCTTCGCGTTCATCAAGTTGATGTCCGGCATGATCTGGCTGTACATCGTCGGCCGCAACATCACGTGGGGTGTCGCATGGCACCGTTTCGCCGCGTTCGCCAACATCTACTTCAAGCGTGAGGACGACGGCGGCGTCGCCCTCGGTGCCGCGAAGCCCATGATGTCGAAGGGCAAGCCCGTCGACATGGAAGAAGCCGATCCCGACAACGACACCTTCGGCGCCGGACGCATCGAGGACTTCTCGTGGAAGGGCTGGCTGGACTTCAGCACCTGCACCGAGTGCGGCCGCTGCCAGTCTCAGTGCCCCGCATGGAACACCGGTAAGCCGCTGTCGCCGAAGCTGCTCATCATGTCGCTGCGCGACCACGGCAACGCCAAGGCCCCCTACCTGCTGGCCGGTGGCCGCACAGACATGGGCGGCGACGAGGTCGGACTGGTCGACAGCGAAGGCAACGTCGATGAAGCCGCACTCGCCAAGATCCCCGAGGCGGCACGTGCCGAAGCGGGCCGCAAGCTCGTCGGCGAATCGGCCGAACTCGTCGAAGCCGGCGAACTCACCCCCGTCATCGACACCGAGACGCTGTGGAGCTGCACCAGCTGTGGTGCGTGTGTCGAGCAGTGCCCGGTGGACATCGAGCACGTCGACCACATCATCGACATGCGTCGCTACCAGGTGCTCATCGAATCGGACTTCCCGTCCGAACTCGCGGGTCTGTTCAAGAACCTCGAGAACAAGGGCAACCCCTGGGGCCAGAACTCCAAGGACCGTCTCAACTGGATCAACGAGATGGACTTCGACATCCCGGTCTTCGGCCAGGACGCCGACAGCTTCGACGGCTACGAGTACCTCTTCTGGGTCGGCTGCGCCGGCGCCTACGAGGACCGCGCCAAGAAGACCACGAAGGCCGTCGCCGAACTGCTCGCCACCGCTGGCACCAAGTTCATGGTGCTCGGCGCCGACGAGACCTGCACTGGCGACTCCGCTCGCCGCGCGGGCAACGAGTTCCTGTTCCAGCAGCTCGCGCAGCAGAACATCGAGGTCCTCGACGGTGTGTTCGAGGGTGTCGAGCAGAGCAAGCGCAAGATCGTCGTTACCTGTGCACACTGCTTCAACGCGCTGAACAACGAGTACCCGGAGGTCGGTGGCAACTACGAAGTCGTCCACCACACCCAGCTGCTCAATCGCCTGGTGCGGGCGAAGAAGCTGGTCCAGGTCACGTCGGTCGGTGAAGACGTCACCTACCACGACCCATGCTTCCTCGGCCGCCACAACAAGGTGTACAACGCGCCGCGTGAACTGATGGCCGCGTCGGGCGCGAAGCTCGTGGAGATGCCTCGCCACGGCGAGCGGTCCATGTGCTGTGGTGCCGGTGGCGCACGCATGTGGATGGAAGAGCGCATCGGTAAGCGCATCAACGTCGACCGCGTCGACGAGGCGTTGAGCACCGACCCCAAGAAGATCGCGACGGGCTGCCCGTTCTGCCGCGTCATGCTCACCGACGGTGTCACGGCACGTCAGGAAGAGGGCAAGGGCGAAGGTGTCGAGGTCGTCGACGTCGCGCAGCTCATGCTCGAGTCCATCGCACGGGTCGAGGCAGAGAAGCTCACGGAGAACCTCAAGGTGATCCAGGAGCCGAAGACTCCGGTCGAGGCAGAAGCTGTCGCCGAGGCCATCGAGGAAGAACGCGTCGAGGAGATCGAGGAGGCTGCGGCCACCCCTGAAGCTCCCAAGACGACGGGTGTTCCGAAGGCCGGCGGTCTGCAGATGAAGGGCGGGCTCAAGGGACCCGGCGCCAAGAAGGCAGCCGCTCCCGCTGCAGCTCCGGCCGCTGAGACTGCGGAGGCTCCGAAGGCGAAGCCCGGTGGCCTGCAGATGAAGGGCGGACTCAAGGGTCCTGGCGCCAAGAAGGCAGCGGCACCTGCAGCAGCTGCGCCGGAGGCCGCCGCTCCCGAGGCGTCTGCACCGTCCGAAGCTCCGGCCGTCCCGAAGGCCAAGCCCGGCGGACTGCAGATGAAGGGCGGGCTCAAGGGACCCGGCGCCAAGAAGGCAGCGGCACCTGCAGCAGCTGCGCCGGAAGCCGCCGCTCCCGAGGCATCTGCACCGGCGACCGAGTCGGCGCCTCCGACCGCCAAGCCCGGTGGTCTGCAGCTCAAGAGCGGACTCAAGGGTCCCGGCGCGAAGAAGGCAGCTCCCAAGGCTGCAGCAGCGCCTGCCCCCGAGGCCGCACCTGAAGCCGAGGCTCCCGCAGAGGCCCCGAAGGAGACGGCGGTCCCGAAGGCCAAGCCCGGTGGATTGCAGCTCAAGAGTGGACTCAAGGGCCCTGGCCCGAAGAAGGCAGCGCCTGCAGCCAAGCCCGCAGCGGAACCGGCCCCTGAGCCCACTCCGGAACCGGAAGCCGCGGCCGAGCCCGAAGCTGCTCCTGAAGCCCCGGCTGCAGCTCCACCCAAGGCCAAGCCCGGCGGACTGCAGATCAAGGGCGGCCCCAAGCCGCCCGGCCGCAAGTAAGCAGGCCTAGTACGAAGCAAGCAGCCCTGGTGGTCATCCACCAGGGCTGCTTGCTTTACATTTGCCCTGCTAGCTTCCGGGTTTCGAACGTCCCCATCGGACCGCTCCCCCTCGCAGCCAGCGCGATCCCCTCGCGAATTCGGGCGACGAGTGTGTTCGGCGTCTGCAGATCTGCCCAGGTCCACCGCACAACGACCCATCCCGCATGCCGCAGCCGATCCTCGCGCAGCTTCTCCTGGAAGACGACATCCTCTGCATCCCTGGTGGCGACACCGTCACGCCGGTACTTGATCCGCCCGTCGAACTCGCCGATCACTCCGTGCTCAGGAAGCAGGAAGTCGACGCGAGCCAACCAGCGACCATTCGCATCGAACACATCCGGCTGTTCTTCCGGGATAGGCAACTGTGCACCGATCATCAGTACTCGACTGCGGGATTCGCCGACACTGTCGCTGCGGTCGCTCATGAACCGAACAGCACGCGCCGCTTTGGCTCTGCCCGGATGCCGGCCCATCCGCTCGACGACTCGATTCAGTTCGTCGAGCGTCGTGGCACCGATCCTCAGGGCCCGGTCCCCCACCACGACAGCTTGCTCGAACGTCAGCGTCGAAGAGAGATCGGCGGTCGTCCGTCCGACGGAAAGCACACGCACGCCGTCCCTCGACGTCACCTCGTCCTCGGTGAACTTCGACGAGTGCAGCACGCACCCGGATCCCTGCCGACTTCCACCGGAGCGATTGCGAGTCGCGTGGACGGCGTCCAGCGGAATCTGCCACGTCTCCAGTCCGTGCAGCACCGCCGCCGACACGTGACTCAGAGCGGTGCCGACTCGGAAGTTCTCCATCGTCGCCCTCGCGCGGTAAACATGCCGATCTCGCTCATCTGCGGCTGCGTAGATGCCGGACGGGATATACACACCCGAGCCCAACCGAGTCCATACTCCTGTTCGTACCAGTCGCCGGACTTCGGAGTCGGTGACACCGCGCGCACGCGCCTCGTATCGTCGAATGATCTTGTCGTCCCTCACACAACGCAGCGTTGTCCACCGGTTCGACCGGCACCATCCCCGTTTCAGAAAATCGCGGATTCTGTGGATGGATAGACCACCTGTGGACAAGTTCCATACAGCCCCCACGTGGAGGAACGGATTTAGGCTGGTCCCCTGTGTTGTCTCGTACCTTGCCCGTTCTCGGAGCGACGGTGATCGCCCTCGCGATCACTCCTACCGCACTCGCTCAGGCCCCGCTTCCCGTGCCGTACGACTACCACAACGGCGTCGTCGTCGAATTGGGGAATCCGGGTGGTTCACCCTCCGGAGCGAACATACCGTGCACGTCAGAGCAGGAACCCGTCGTTCTCGTGCACAACACGGCCGGGAACAAGCAGATCGGCTGGCAGACCCTGGCACCGCTCCTCGCCAACGAGGGGCGCTGCGTCGTCAGCTTCACGTACGGCGAGTTCGGTGGTCCGTGGCCGATCGACGCAGTCGGTGGATTCGGCCCCATCGACGCGGCCGCGCACGAGATGGCGGCATTCGTCGACGACGTACTCGCCCGGACCGGAGCCGAACAGGTCGATATCGTCGGCCACTCGCAGGGGACACTCGTCCCGTCGCAATGGGTACAGTTCCACGGTGGTGCCGACAAGGTCGACGACTACGTGTCGCTGGCACCGATGTGGCACGGCACCGACGTGTTCGGATCACAGACACCGGACGTTGTCCGCCCCGCATTGGAGGCAGCGTGCGCGGCGTGCGCCGACATGTTGCCGGGTTCGCCGTTCCTGGAACGACTCCGGAGCACCGGGATCTTCGAGCCGACGATCGACTACACGAACATCCTCACCCGCCACGACCGGACCGTCGTGCCCTACACCAGCGGATACGCGGAGGCGCCGAACGTCACGAACATCGTGCTGCAGGATGTGTGCCCGTCGAACCCCGCCGGGCATCTGGGTCTATTGGCCGATCCGACGACCGCCGAGCTCGTGCTGAGTGCGCTGGACGATCACAGCTCCATCGACTCGGCGAGCTGCGGCCAGGACCGCTGAAGCTCGTCTTCCCAGTAGCCCCACGAGTGTGTGCCCTCGGGCCGGAAGTGGAACGTCGCGGGGATGTCGAGTTCCCCCAACCGCTCCTGGAGTCGGTGAGTGCAGATGTTGGTGGCAGCCTCGATGACACCACCCAAGACCACCTGGTCGAGCAACGGCGGTGACTGCGCTGTCCGTGGAAGTGCCGGGCTCTCGTACGGGCCGGGCAAACCCGAGCCGTTCGAGATGTACAGCGAGAGGCCGCGTAGGCCTTCCGCATTGACGGTCGGGTCGTGCTCGACCCAACCTTCCCCGTCGTACGGGCCCCACATGTTCGTAGCGTCCGTTTCCCCCATGCCTTCGACCACCGACCGCAGATAGGTCTGCCCGAGTAGGTCGCTGGTCTGCGCGCACCCGCTGTACGACGCGACCCCGCGGTAGAGGCCGGGAGCGTGGATCGCGAGGTCGAGCACCGACGTTGCGGCCATCGACAGGCCCGCGATCGCGTTGACACCCGTCGTGCCCAGCGCGTCGTCGATCACCGGGGGCAGTTCCTCCGTCAGAAACGTCTGCCACTTGGCCACTCCGACGACCGGATCTTCCTGGACCCAGTCGGTGTAATACGTGAACATACCTTCGGCGGGGATGACGACGTTGACGTTCTTGTCGTCGAGGAAGTCGAGGATCTTGGTCTGGTTGAGCCAGTTCGCGCCGTCCTCACCGCCGCCGGCACCGTTGAGCAGGTACAGCGTCGGGCGCGGAACAGATGTGTCTGCAGGCTTGATGACCTGCAGGGGAATGTCGCGATCCATCGACGGCGAGTACACGTGCATGTCCGAGTGGCGGTCGTCGACCTGCTCGACCCGATCTACATGTGCCGCAGGCGCGGCGACAGCGGGCACGGCAGGCACCGCGAAGGCGAACGCGACCGCGGCGCACAAAGCGGCTCGACGAGGAACGTACTTGGTCATATGGCGGTTCCGGCCTGTCAGTTGTCGGTAGTCGGTGGCGGTTCGATGACTCTACGCACCGCTGGTCCGACAACCGCAAGGGCCTCGGGCGAAGTCATGTGCCAATGTGTCACGGGCACTGAATGATCATGGATCTCGCCGGTGACAGCGTCGGCCCAGTCCGCAGCTCCGCGTCGGCCGTCGGAGGAGGCGGTGAAGTACACGACGTCGCCGTCGAACACTCCTGGACGGTGTCGGCCGAGCAGCAGCGAATTGTGTTCCGCCGTCGCGATCAGTCGTTGCACCATCTCTTCGGTGTCGTCGACCGAATTACCGGTCAGCTCTGCGACGGTCGCGACGAGCCCCGAGATGCTCTGCGGCGCGTTGCCGTCGAAACCGAAGCCCGCGACCAGATCGGACATGGACACCTCTGCCCCTTCATCGACCGACGGTTCGGACGATCCGCCCACGAAGCTGTCGAGCATCACGAGGTGCTCCACCGATTCGCCTGCGGCCTGCAGTTGCACCGCCATCGCGTGGGCGATCACGCCGCCGAGCGACCACCCGAGCAGTCGGTACGGTCCGTGCGGCTGCACGCGGCGAAGCTCCTCGACGTACCGCGTGGCGAGATCGTCGAGGGTGGCGGGCGCGAAGTCGGCTTCGAGGCCGGCCGGCGTCTGCAGCCCGTAGACGTCGGTGTCGAGCTGCTGCGACAGGCCGGTGTAGCACCACGACAACCCGACGATCGGATGCACGCAGAACAACGGGGTGCCCGAACCCTGCGCGTGCAGCGGCAGCACCGGGCCGAGTGCATCCGCCATGCTCGTATCGGTTCCCTCGGCAACCAATCGAGCTAAGCCTTCGACGGTCGACGCTTGGAACAGCCACTGCAACGGCACCTGGGTGTCCAGCTCGGCGCGCAATCGCGAGACGAGTGTGGTGGCGACGAGGGAGGTACCGCCGAGTGCGAAGAAGTCGTCGTCCAGGCCCACCTGTTCGGTACCCAACACCTCGGCGAACACCGACGCCACAGCGAGCTCGACTCGTGTGGTCGGGGCGCGGAACTCGCGCGCCTCGAACACGGGATCCGACAACGCCTTCCTATCCAGTTTGCCGGACGCATTGAGGGGCAACGCCTCGAGCACTACGAATTGCGACGGAACCATGTACGACGGCAGCATCTCCCCCATCAAAGCGCGCACATCTGACATTGAAATATCGCCGACGGAAACCACGTAACCGACCAGCTGATCCGCACGCACCGCCACCGCACCGGCACCCACGCCCTCCAGACCACGCAACACGGACTCGATCTCACCGAGCTCGATGCGCTGCCCACGCAGCTTCACCTGCTGATCGTTACGACCCACATACTCGAGTTCATCCGCACGATTCCACCGCACCAGATCGCCCGTGCGATACATCCGCTCACCAACACCACCGAACGGATTCGCCACGAAACGGTCTGCTGTGAGACGCGAATCGACATACCCACGAGCCAGCTGCGCACCCGCGACATACAGCTCCCCGGGGACCCCGACCGGGACGATCTGCAGACGGTCGTCGAGAACGAACACCCGGGTGTTCGACACCGGAGCACCGATCGGGACGATCCCGCTTTCGCCTTCCACGCTGAGCCGATGGGTGACCTGGACGGTTGTTTCCGTGGGTCCGTAGAGGTTGTGGACGTCTACGCCGAGCAAGCTCCGGGCTCGACGTGCAGTCGCAGCAGACAACGCTTCTCCACCGGAGAACACCAACCGCAACACATCCGTGGGGTCGCCCAGCTCATCGAGCACTGCGTCGAGTACCGACGGCACGAACTGCGCGACACTCACCTCACCCGAAGTCAACACACGCGCCAGATACTCCGGATCGCGATGACCATCCGCTGTGGCAACCACCATCCGTGCACCGCATACGAACGGCAGCAACAACTCCCACACCGACGCATCGAACGTCACCGGAGTCTTCAAGAACACCGAATCCGACGTGCCCACACCGAACTGCGACTGCATCCACGACAACTGATTGACGGCCGACCCGTGCGACACCGCCACGCCCTTCGGCCGCCCCGTCGAACCCGACGTGAACAACACATACGCAGTATTCGCGGGGTGCAGGGGCGCGAGACGCTCGGCGGCGGTCACTACAGCCGTCGCATGGTCGGACACGTCGAGCATGTCGGTGAAAACCACTGTGCGATCGGCGTCGATGGCTTCACCCGACTTGCTCAACACGAGCAGCGGGTCCGCAATATCAAGAACGTAGGAGATCCGCTCGGCCGGCTGGTCCGGGTCGATCGGCACATACGCACCGCCCGCAGCGAGCACCGCATGGATAGCGACGACCATCTCGACGGAACGGCTCATCGCCACTGCCACGTGAATATCGGGCCCGACACCACACGAGATCAGGTACCGAGCGAGACCTGAGACCCGACCACCGAATTCGCGGTATGTCAGTGCGGAGTCCCCGCCGACGATCGCCACCGCGTCGGATGAACCACGCTGCCCGACGAGATCGGGAACGAGGAACCTGGACGCCGGGACAACATCTCCCCTACCCGATTCCAGCGATCGTGCACGTTCCTCGACGGTCAGAATCGGAACATCACCGATAGCCACCCGCGGGTTCTCGACCACAGCGCTCAGCATGCGCGTGAAACGCTCGGCGGCAGACACAATCGTCGACTCATCGAACAAGTCCGTCGCATACGTGAACGACACCGCATATCCGCCGGCGTCGCGCAGCTCCGACAACGTCACCTGCAGGTCGAACTTCGCGAGCTGGAGATCCGCGTCTACTGCCGACAACATCAAGCCCGGCAGCTCGAAGCTCGTCGGCGCAAAGTTCTGGAATGTGAGCATCACCTGGAACAACGGATTCCACGCGGTCGACCGAACCGGATCGAGCGCCTCCACCAAACGCTCGAACGGCACATCCGCATGCCCGAACGCCCCGAGATCCACATCCTTGACCCGCAGCAGCAAATCCTCGAAAGACTCCCCAGAGTCGATTCGGGTACGCAACACCAACGTGTTGACGAACATCCCGATCACATCGTCCAACGCCCGCTCACCACGACCCGCCACCGGCGTACCGATCGCGATGTCATCGGTCCCCGACATCCGCGCGAGCAGCGCAGCGAGAACACCGTGGACCACCATGAACGGCGTGACATTGCGGTCAAGCGCGAGCGATTCGATACCCGAGCTCAGCGACTCATCGAGCGCGAATTCATGCGACGCACCCTGATACGACGCTGCTGCCGGACGCGACCGGTCCGCCGGCAAATCCAACACATCGGGTACCCCGGCCAACACCTCGGACCAGTACGTCAGCTGACGCGACAGCACCGATGCCGGATCCGATTCCGAACCAAGAACCTTCCGCTGCCACAACGCATAATCCGCGTACTGCACTTCGAGCGGCTCCCACGACGGAACCTCACCCACTGCACGCGCCGCATACGCCAACATCACATCCCGCGACAACGGCCCCATCGAGAAACCGTCCGCCGCAATATGATGCACAACAACAACCAGCACATGCTCGGTGTCCGATACTCGCAACAGCACAGCACGCAACGGAGGCGCCGCCGTCACATCGAAGCCGGCACCGACCAAAAACGCAGCACGTTCGAACACCTCGTCAGCCGAAACAGATTCGACCGAAAGAAGTTCCGAGAACCCGACCGGCGGCAACACAACCTGATGCCCGACACCATCGACCTCCGGATACACCGTCCGCAACACTTCGTGCCGCACGATCAGATCCGACACCGCAGACTGCAATGCCGCGACATCGAGCTGCCCCGACAACCGAATCGCGGCCGGAATGTTGTTCACCGCAGAACCCGGATCGAATCGGTTCAAGAACCACATCCGAGTCTGGGCAAGCGACAACGGAATCCGCTCCGGGCGCGGCTGGGGCTCGAGTATGATGGTGCTGCCTGTTCCCGCCAGTTCGTCGACCGCGGAAGCCAGCGCTTCCACCGTCGGCGACTCGAACAACAGCCGCACCGGAATCTGCGCATCGACTGCAGCACCCAACCGAGATGCAACCCGAGTTGCGACGAGCGAATTGCCACCGAGGGAGAAGAAGTCGTCATCCAGACCGACCTGCTCGATACCGAGAACGTCGGCGAAGACCTGCGCAACGGTTTCTTGCGTCGCACGCGTCGGCGCCCGGAACTCCCGGGTCTCGAACACCGGTTCCGGAAGCGCTCTGCGGTCGAGTTTGCCGGAGGTGTTGAGCGGCATCGCCTCGAGTGGAACGACTACGTCGGGAATCATGTACGACGGCAATTGATCTGATGCTGCATCACGAACAGAATCGAGATCGACAAGAGTGCCGTCTGCGGGAACGACATAGCCGACGAGCCGATCCGACACCACCGCGACCGCAGCCGCGGCGACGGTATCCATCGCTTGGAGCACCGACTCGATCTCACCGATCTCGATGCGGAGACCACGCAGTTTGATCTGATGGTCGCTGCGGCCCAGGTACTCGAGCTCGCCCGCCGGCGTCCATCTCACGACGTCACCCGTGCGATACATTCGCGTGCCGCTCGTCGAGTACGGGTCGGCAACGAAGCGCGACGCCGTCTGACCGGTGGCGTTCTCGTAGCCGCGCGCTAGCTGCGCTCCCGCGACATAGAGTTCGCCGCGCACGCCGACCGGAACCGGCCGCAACCGCGCATCGAGCACCAGCAAGGTCGTCTCTGCGACCGGTGTACCGATCGGAATACTCTGCCCCGTACCGGATGTTCCCGACCGGTGGGTAACTTGGATTGTGGTTTCCGTCGGCCCGTACAGATTGTGGATCTGTGCGCCGAGGACATCGCAGACTCGTTCGGCAGTAGCGACCCGAAGTGGTTCGCCACCCGAGAACACATGCTGCAAAGACGGTCCCGGATCCTCGTCGAGGACAGGATCGAGTACCGACGGCACGAACTGAGCGATCGTCACCTGCTCTGCGGCGATCACCGACGCGAGGTATGCCGGGTCGGCGTGACCATCGGGGTCGGCGACCACGAGCCTCGCACCGATACGCATGGGCAGAAACAGCTCCCACACCGACGCATCGAATGTCACGGGCGTCTTCCACAAGACCACGTCATCGCCGGTCAGGCCGAGCGTGTGCCGCATCCAGTCGAGCTGAGTGTTCAATGCGCGATGTGTGACGGCGACGCCCTTGGGCCTGCCCGTCGATCCCGACGTGAACACCACGTACGCGGTGTGGTCGGGGCGCAGCGGTGTGAGCCGATCGACGTCGGAGATCGGCGACGTGGTGTGGGACGCACCGACCGAGGTGACGTCGAGCATCGGGACGGGCAATGTCTCCGTAGACGCGCGGACCAGCGCGAGAACAGGCTTGGAGGTCTCGACGATGTGAGCGATGCGCTCGACCGGATGAGCGGGGTCGAGTGGGACGTACGCGCCACCGGCCTGCAGGATCGCGTGGATGGCGACGAGCAGATCGACGCTGCGTTCCATGTACACCGCGACACGCGTCTCCGGGCCGATCCCGCGCGCGATCAGTTCGCGGGCAAGCCCCGCGACACGGTCGTCGAATTCGCCGCGGGTCAGCGATTCCTCGGCCGACGTGACTGCGGTCCCCTCGGAGTTGTCGGGTGTGATGCATTCATCAGCAATCGATTTCGGTCCGACACCGAGCGCCAGGACGGCGGCTCGCTCGTCGTCGTCGAGCAACGGCAAGGCCGCGACACGCAGTTCCGGATCGGCTAGGACCGCCGCCAGCAGCCGTGTGAAGCGCTCCGCGAACGAGACGACGGTCGTGTTGTCGAACAGGTCGGTCGCATATGTCCACTCCGCATCGATGCCAGCGGGTGCACCGTCGTCGTCGAACACCTCGAACACGGTTATCTGGAGGTCGACCTTCGCTTCGCCGAGGTCCGCGTCGATCGCTTCGATTCGAACGTCGTCGAGTTCGAAGTGGCTGCGCTCCATGTTCTGGAGGGTCAGCATCACCTGGAACAAGGGGTTGTGTGCTTGCGACCGCGGCGGGTCGAGGACCTCGACGAGTTGTTCGAACGGCACGTCGGCGTGCGCGAATGCGCCGAGAGCAATCTCACGTGAGCGCGACAGCAGCGCCGAGAACGGCTCGTCGGGATCTACCTCGTTACGGAGCACGAGGGTGTTGACGAACATGCCGATCAGATCGTCGAGAGCTTGTTCACCACGACCGGCGACGGGTGTGCCGATGGAGATGTCGTCGGTACCGCTCAGACGCGCGAGTTCGGCACTCAGGGCGCTGTACAGCACCATGAACAGCGTCGCGTTCCGCGAACGGGCGAGATCGAGCAGGTTCCGATGCGTCGAGGCATCGAGCCGCATGCGGTGGGTGGCGCCGCGATACGAGGCGACCGCCGGTCGCGCACGATCGGCGGGTAGCTCGAGGACGTCGGGCACGTCTGCTAGCGCATGGCTCCAGTAGCCGATCTGACGCGAGATCACACTCGTGGGATCGTCTTCGGAACCGAGTGTGTCGCGCTGCCACAGGGTGTAGTCGGCGTACTGCACATCGAGCGGTGCCCAGACCGGGGCCTCCCCCGTCGACCGGGCCGCGTACGCGACCATCACGTCGCGCAGCATCGGTCCGATGGAGAAGCCGTCTGCTGCGATGTGGTGCACGACGACGACGAGAACGAACTCACGTTCACCGACGCGGAGTAGCCGTGCGCGCACCGGTACGTCCGTGGTGACGTCGAATCCGGATCGGATGACGCCGGTGACGACTTCGACCGCCCGGTCCGGTTCGATGTCCTCCTCGATCAGATCGAGGGTGATCTCGGAGACGGGCCTGATGACCTGCACTCCGGCACCGTCGATCTCGGGGTAGACGGTCCGCAGGATCTCGTGGCGTGTGAGGAGGTCGCCGATGGCGCCGCGCAGCGCGTCGACGTCGAGGTCGCCCGTGAGTCTGATCGCTGCGGGGATGTTGTAGGTCGCCGACGCGGGATCGAACCGGTTGAGGAACCACATCCGCTGCTGCGCGAACGACAGCGGCACCAATTCCGGACGTTCCCGCGCGACGAGCGGGAGTCGGGCACCGGCGGCAGCAAGATCCGCCACCGCCGCGGCGAGGGCTTCGACGGTGGGGTGTTCGAACAGCGTGCGCAGCGGCACGTCGACTCCGAGTGCCGCGCCGATCCGCGACACCACACGCGTTGCGACGAGTGAGTTGCCGCCGAGCGCAAAGAAGTCGTCGTCCAGGCCTACACGTTCGACGTCGAGGACCGCGGCGACCGCGGCGGCCACCGCTTGTTCGACGTCGCCGCGAGGTACCCGGAATTCGCGAGCGGCCATCTCGGGTTCCGGCAGCGCGCGCCTGTCGAGCTTGCCGGATGCGTTGAGCGGCAACGCATCGAGCAACATGACCACGTCGGGCACCATGTAGCGCGGCAACATACGGCTTGCGGCACCGCGCACCGCATCGCTGTCCACCGCAGCGCCGCTGATGGGGACAACATAAGCGACCAGTCGGGGTCCGTGATCGCTGTCGTGCACCACGACCACTGCGCGGGCAACTTCGTCGAGGGTGACGATCGCGGATTCGATCTCACCGAGCTCGATGCGCAGGCCTCGGACCTTGACCTGGAAGTCGGTGCGGCCGAGGAAGTCCAGGGTGCCGTCGGGAAGCAGCCGGACGCGGTCGCCGGTGCGATACAGCCGTTCACCACTCGGAGCGGCGACGAACCGCTCGGCGGTCAGGTCGGGGCGTCCGTGATAGCCACGCGCCAGCTGGATTCCACCGAGGTACAGCTCGCCGGGGATGCCCACCGGAGCCGAATGCAAGCGCGCATCGAGAACGTGGGCGGTGGTGTTCCGGATCGGGCGGCCGATCGGCACCGAACCGTGGTAGTTGCCATCGCTACGTAGCACCGTCGACGTCACGGTGGCTTCGGTGGGGCCGTAGGTGTTGTCGAGTACGGCACCGGTGCGGGCCGTGACCTCGGCGGCGAGGTCGGCGGGCAGGGCTTCTCCGCCGACCGACAGGTAGCGCACCGAGTCGGGCAGTTCGAGGTCCGGGTCGGCCAGGAACGCCGCGAGCATCGACGGCACGAATTCGAGGATGCACACGCCCTCGTCGCGCGACAGGTCCGCGAGGTAGGCGGGGTCTCGGTGACCACCGGGTGCGGCGATGACGAGTCGCGCGCCCACCTGCAGGGGATAGAACAGTTCCCACACCGATGCGTCGAACGTGATCGGTGTCTTGTGCATGGCGGCGTCGCCGGGGCGGAGGTCGTAGCGTTCGCGCATCCACGCGATCTGGTTGGCCACGGCGCGGTGTTCGACGGCGACACCTTTGGGTCGTCCGGTGGATCCGGACGTGAAGATGACGTACGCGATGTTGCCGCCGCGCAGCGGTCCGAGCCGGTCGGTGTCGGTGAGTGGCGCGTCGGACAGGCCGGGAAGCGCGGCGTCGACCTCCACGACCCGGTGCGCGCCGGGAAGCGTCGCACGTTCGGCCGAGGTGGTGAGCACGAGCACGGGCCGCGCGGTGTCGAGGACGTACTCGGTGCGCTCTGCGGGATGCTCGGGGTCCAGTGGCACGTAGGCGCCGCCCGCCTGCAGCGTCGCGTAGATCCCGACCATCATCTCCACCGAGCGTGCGGCGTAGATCCCGACGAGCGAGTCCGGCCCGACCCCCTCGCCGACGAGGTGCCGCGCGAGGCGATTCACCCGCGACGCGAACTGTTCGTACGTGATCGTCTCGCCTTCGAGCACGAGTGCGACCGCATCAGGCGTGTGCGCGGCCTGCGCGACGAATCGGGTGAGCAGCGTGTCGGAGTCCCCACCCTCCTCGGGGTCACGGCCGGTCGCGGTGTCGTTGACGGCCCGCGCGAGTGCGCGTTCGTCGGGTCCGCGCAGGTCGATGTCGCCGACCGCGGTGTGAGGGTCGCGGGTTGCGGCGTCGAGCAGGGCCACGAGGTGCGCGGCCAACCGGCCGACGGTGTGGTCGGTGAACAGGTCGGTCGCGTAGGTGATGGAACCGTCGATGCCGGTCCGCCGCCCGCTTTCGTCCACGCTTTCCCCGAGGTGGATCTCGAGATCGAGTTTCGCGCCGACGGCGCCGGATTCCACCGGCGCAATGGTCAATCCGGGAAGCGACACCTCGGATCGGGTGAAGTTGTGCACGACGAGCAACGTCTGGAACAGCGCGGAATATGCGGTGGACCGGGTCGGGTCGAGAAGTTCGACGAGTCGTTCGACAGGCACGTCGGGGTGCGTGAACGCGGCGAGGTCGACGTCGCGGGCCTGTGTGAGCACCTCGTCGAACGTGGCGGCGGGGTCGATCTGCAGGCGCAGCACGAGGGTGTTGCCGAACATGCCGACGAGGTCGTCGAGGGCGGGTTCGCCGCGACCGGCGATCTGCGTGCCGATCGGAATGTCGGTGCTGTCGGACCACCGGGCGAGCAGCACGGCGACTGCGGTGTGCGCGAGCATGAACAGGGTGACCCCGCGCTCACGGGTGAACCGCTCGATGCGGTCGGTGAGTTCGGCGTCGAGCGTGAACAGGGTGGTGGCTCCGCGCGACGACTGGACGGCCGGACGCGGATGATCGGTGGGCATCTCGACGAGGTCGGGGAGATCTGCGAGCGTTCCCGTCCAGTAGGCGAGTTGCCGCGCGACGAGCGGCGTCGGGTCGTTCTCGCTGCCGAGCAGGTCCTTCTGCCACAGCGTGTAATCGGCGTACTGCACGGGCAACGGCGTCCATCCCGGGGCGTCTCCGTTGCTCCGAGCGAGGTACGCGGTGACAAGGTCGCGCGACAGTGGCGCCTGTGATCCGCCGTCGCTGGCGATGTGGTGGGCGACGACGGCAAGCACGTGATCGTCTTCGGAGATCCTGAACAACGCTGCGCGCACGGGAAGGTCGATGCTGAGATCGAATCCGCGGGAGACGAATTCGATGAGTCGCGCTTCGATGTCCTCCGCCGTGACGTCGATCGTCGTGAACTCGGTGACAGCGTGATCGGCCGGCACGATCATCTGCGTCGGCCCGATGTCGGTGTCGGGGTACACGGTTCGCAGGGATTCGTGGCGTTCGAGGACGTCGAACATCGCCGCCCGCAATGCGGATGCGTCGAGGGTGCCGGTCAGCCGCAGCACGATCGGGATGTTGAACGCGGCCGACTCTGGGTCGAATCGGTTGAAGAACCACATCCGCTGCTGCGCAAGCGACAGCGGGATATGTTCGGGTCGCTCGTATTTCACCAGCGCGGGCCGGGAACCCTCTCCCGCGGTGCGCGCGACGACCACGGCGAGTGCACTCACCGTGGGGTTCTCGAACACGGCCCGCACCGGAACGGTGGTGTCGAGGGCAACGCCGAGTCGTGCGACGAGCTGGGTGGCGCTGAGCGAGTTGCCGCCGAGTTCGAAGAAGTCGTCGTCGAGGCCTATCTGCTCGGTGCCGAGGAGGTCTGCGTAGACAGCGGCGATGGTCTGTTCGACGGGGCTCTGGGGCGCCCGGAATTCGCGGGCCTCGAACCCGGGGACGGGCAGAGCCTTGCGGTCGAGCTTGCCGTGCGCGGTGATCGGCAGGGCCTCGAGGACGAGGATCTGGGCGGGCACCATGTACGCCGGGAGTTCGTCGGCGAGTCGGTCGCGGAGCTGCTGCGGGTCGACGGTGGACCCCGCCGCGGGCACGGCGTACCCGATGATCCGGTCGCCGGTGTGCGGGTCGGAATGTACGACGACGACGGCCTGCGCCACGTCGTCATGGCGGGTGAGGACGGCTTCGATCTCGCCGAGTTCGATGCGAAGGCCACGGACCTGGACTTGCGCGTCGCTGCGTCCGATGAAGTCGAGTTCGCCGGTGGCGGTGCGTCGTACGAGGTCGCCCGTGCGGTACATGAGGTCGCCGGTGAACGGGTTCGCGACGAACCGGGACGCGGTCTGGGAGGGACGCCGGTGGTAGCCGCGGGCGAGACCGGCACCCGACAGGTACAGCTCCCCGACGACACCGTCGGCGACGGGCTTCAACCGGTTGTCGAGCACCACGGCGCCGGAACCGCCGATGGGGGTACCGATGGTGATGTCGTCGCCCGGGGTCAGCGGCGCGGTGGCGGTGATGATGATGGTGGTTTCGGTGGGGCCGTAGCTGTTGACGAACCTGCAGGTCGGGCCGAATCGCTCGACGAGTTCGGGCGGGCACACGTCGCCGCCCACGACCACGGCGTCGAGGTCGGGAAGGTCGCCGGCGGTGAGGGTGCCGAGCGCCGCGGGCGCGGTGAGGATATGCGTGATGCGTTCGCGGCGCAGCAGGTCGGTGAGCTCCGCGCCGCCGACGACCTCCGGGGGTGCGACGACCATGGTGGCTCCGGCGGAGAAGGCGGCGATCTGCTCGAATACCGAGGCGTCAAAGCTCGACGACGAGAACCTGAGCATCCTGGACGTGGTGGCCAGACCGAGCTCCGGCCGGTGCTCGGCGGTGAACGCCGCCAGCCCGCGGTGGGTGACGACGACTCCTTTGGGTGTGCCGGTGGAGCCCGACGTGTAGATCATGTACGCCGCGGACAGCGCGGTAATCGACTGAGCAAGTGGAGTATCGGAGTAATCATCTGCATCGACGGAGAGCCAGGGCACGTCGGATGGGCCCGTGCCGACCCCGACGCTCGCACCCGAATCCGACAACAGGTATTCGATGCGCGTCGCAGGTAGTGCCGGGTCGATCGGCACGAATACGGCACCGGTCTTCACGACCGCCCACAGCGCAACGATCGCGTCGATCGAGCGCGGGAATGACAGTGCCACCACCGTTTCCGGTCGCACCCCGTACTCGAGCAGCTTGTGGGCGAGCTGGGCGGAAGCGCGGTCGAGTTCGGTGTAGGTGAGCTGCCGGGTGCCGTCGGTGGCGGCGATGCCGTCGGGATTGGCAGTCACGCCTGCGGCGAAGATATCGGGCAGCGTGCGTGCGGGCAACGCTGAGGGAACCGCGTGTGCGAGGGCGCGGGTGGTCTCGGCGTCGTCGAGTACCGGCAGGTCGCCCACCGGCAGCGTCGGGTCGGTGGCGACAGCCCGGAGCAGCCGCGTCCAGCGCTCGGTGAGGGTCGCGGCGGTGCCGGCGTCGAACAGATCGGTGGCGTAGGTGAGCGATGCGGCGAGAGCTTCGTCCGCGTCGTCACGGACGGTGAATTCGAGATCCACCTTTGCGACGTCGATGCCGGGGTCGAGGGGTTCGACAGCCAGACCGGGCAGCTCGAGGACGCCGGTGCCCTGGTTCTGCAGCGACAGCGACACCTGGAACAGCGGTGCATGCGCCTGCGAGCGGACGGGGTCGACGGCGTCGACGATCTCCTCGAACGGCACGTCGGCATGTCCGAAGGCGGTGAGGTCGGTGTCGCGGACCTGGTCGAGAAGTTCGGCGAATCCGGCCCCGGGGTCGATCCGGGTGCGCAGGACAAGGGTGTTGACGAACATGCCGACGAGGTCGTCGAGCGCGGCTTCGGCGCGACCGGCGATGGGTGTGCCCACGCTGACGTCGTCGGTGGATCCGAGTCTGCCGACCAGCACGGCGAGCGCCGCGTGCAGGACCATGAAGCGGGTCGCGCCGTGGGTGCGGGCGAGGTCGTCGAGCGCGCGCACGGTGTCTGCGTCGATGCGGAAGTCGGTGCGGGCACCGCGCTGCGAGGCAACGGCCGGTCGCGGGCGGTCGGCGGGTAGATCGAGCACCGCGGGCTTGTCGGCGAGGGCCTCGGTCCAATACGCGAGCTGACGCGCCGCGATCGACGCGGGATCCGAAGGATCCCCCAACAGGGTGCGTTGCCACACCGCGAAATCGGCGTACTGCACGGCGAGCGGTGCCCACGCGGGTTCTGCTCCGGACAGTCGTGCCTGGTAGGCGACGAGAATGTCGCGGGCGAGCGGCATCGTCGAGGCGCCGTCGGCGGCGATGTGGTGGACCACCACGACGAGCACGTGCTCGTCGTCCGCGAGCCGGAGCAGTGCTCCGCGGGCGGGGGTCTCGACGGTGACGTCGAATCCGCGACCTGCGACGGCGGCCATCTCGTCGTACAACGTATCGGGGGTGGCGACGCGCGGAGTCAGATCGAGCGGCGCGACGTCGAGCACCACCTGCTGCGGTCCCGCCTCCGGCGCTGATGGCCGAATGTCACCTTCGGTCAGTCGGACTGACTCGGGGTGACATTCGGCCATGGGGAAGAGAGTGCGGAGAGTCTCGTGCCGCTGCACGACGTCGTCGACCGCCGCCCGAAGCGCCTCGACGTCGAGGTACCCGGACAAGCGCACCGCGACGGGAATGTTGTAGACCGGCGACGCGGGGTCGAACCGGTTGATCAGCCACATCCGCTGCTGCGCAGGCGACAGCGGGATGCGGTGGGGTCGCGGCCCCGCGACCAGCGCCGGACGGTCCCCCGACACGCTGCCACCGGCCGCCACGGCCAGCGCCGCGACCGTCGGGTTCTCGAAGAGCGCACGCACCCCGAGCGACGAGTCGAGCCGCGCGATGACCCGCGTCGCCGACAGCGAGTTGCCACCGAGCGCGAAGAAGTCGTCGTGCGCGCCCGCCCGGTCGATGCCGAGGACCTCGACGAACACCTCGGCCACGCGCTGCTCTTCTGCATCGCGAGGTGCAACGAATTCGGTTGTGGTGAAGACGGGTTCGGGAAGAGCACGGGTGTCGATCTTGCCTGCACCGGTGCGAGGGAATGCCTCGAGGACGGTGATCGACGACGGCACCATGTACGCGGGGAGCACCTGCGCGGCGTGCACCGACAGTTCCGCCGGATCGACCGCGCCGGTCACATACGACGCGGTCGCATACGACGCAGTCACATATGACACGAGGGCGCCGGTCGCCTCATGCGACACGGTCACCGCCGCATCGACACCCGGATGACCGGCGAGCACCGCGTCGATCTCCGAGAGTTCGATCCGGTGACCGCGCACCTTGACCTGGAAGTCGGTGCGCCCCAGGTACTCGAGTTGACCGTCGACCCACCGGACGAGGTCGCCGGTGCGGTACATGAGCCCGCCGTGCAGCGGATTCGCGACGAATCGGGATGCGGTGAGCGCCGGTTGACCGTGGTATCCGCGGGCGAGTCCGGCGCCGTACACATACAGCTCACCCGGGACACCGACGGGGACGGGATGCAGGCGCGCGTCGAGCACCATTGCGCCGGTGCCGATCACGGGCCGGCCGATCCGTACAGGTTCGCCGGTCGCCATCGGTCCGAAGTGGGTGGCCATGATGGTCGACTCGGTCGGCCCGTAGGCGTTGAACATCTCGCGGCCGGGCGCCCACCGTTCGACGAGCGACTGTTCGCACGCCTCGCCGCCGACCACAACAACTCGAATATGTTCGAGCCGTTCGTGGTTCAGTGTCGCGAGGGCGGCCGGGGTGAGGAACAGGTGTGTCACCGATGCGAGGTGTTCCTCGAGTTCGGTGCCGCCGTAGACGTCGGTCGGCACCAGATGAAGGGCCGCTCCCCCACCCGCGGCCATGAAGATCTCGAGCAGCGACGCATCGAAACTCGGCGACGCGAAGGCCGCGACCCGGTCGCCCGGCTGAACCCGGTAGTGGCGCTGCTGTTCGGCAACGAAGGCCGCAAGCCCGCGATGGGTGACGACGACGCCCTTGGGCACACCCGTCGACCCGGAGGTGTAGATGAGGTAGGCGGCGTCCGGGCATCGCACGCGACCGACGATCGGCCTGTCGTCACCGCTGGCGTGCGGCGACACCCAGGTGATGTCGCCGGGCAGTGCCGAGTCGGCAACACCCAGGCGCGCACCGGAGTCGGTGAGCATGTGCTCGATACGCGCGGCGGGATAGCCGGGGTCGACAGGCAGGAACGTGGCACCGGTCTTGGCGACGGCCCACAGTGCGATCACCGATTCCACCGACCGCGACACAGCCACCGCAACGACCGACCCCGGCGCAGCTCCGACGTCGATGAGGTCGCCGGCGAGGATGTTCGAGCGTCGATCCAGCTCGCCGTAGGTCATGGTCGCGGAGCCGGAGACGAGAGCGAGCGCGTCGGCGTCGCGTGCGGCGTCGGCGAACAGGTCGGGCAGCGACCGGTACGGAGCGTCCTCCGGTTCACGCACCAGCGCGACACGTTCGTCGTCGGACAACAGATCGACGTCGCCGACGACCGTCGACGGATCGGTTGCGGCACCGGACAGCAGTCGCACGTATCGCTCGAGCATCGCGGCGGCGGTGCCGTCGTCGAACAGGTCGCGTGCGAAGGTCAAGGCGATGGTCGCGTGGTCGTCGTGTTCGGTGACGGCGAATTCGAGATCGAACTTGGCGATACCGAAATCGACGGGGAGCACGTCGATGCCGAGTCCCGGCAGCGACACGGACGTCGGGCGGGGTACCTCGAGCGCGAGAACGGTCTGGAACACCGGGTTGTGCGAGGTGTCCCGCGACGTGCCGAATGCGTCGACGAGCCGCTCGAACGGCAGGTCGGAATGCTCGTAGGCGGCCAGGTCGACGTCGCGTACCCGTGCCAGCACGTCGGCGAACGACTCGCCGGATGCCACCGGCACGCGCAGCGGAAGCGTGTTGACGAACATGCCGATGACGTCGTCGAGGTTCGAGTGCCCGCGACCCGCGACCGGTGTGCCGACGGTGACATCGTCGGTGCCGCTCAGCCGCGCCAGCAGCACCGCGAGGGCCGCGTGCAGGACCATGAACAGCGATGCCCCGCTCTGCCGGGCGAGTTCTTCGAGCCGCGAGTAGAGCTGCGGGTCGAGGGCGGTCTCGACGGTGCCGCCGCGGAACGACGGGACCGCGGGGCGTCGACGGTCGGTAGGTACGTCCGACACCTCGGGCGCACCGGCGAGGGTGTCGCGCCAGAATTCGAGCTGGCGGGCACCGAGCGAGTCGGGATCGTCGACGCTGCCGAGCAGATCGTGCTGCCACATCGCGAAGTCGGCGTACTGGACGGGCAGCGGCTCCCAGGTCGGGGCGTTCCCGAGGACGCGGGTGCCGTACGCGGCGACGAGGTCGCGGGCGAGGGCCTGCATCGACCAGCCGTCGATCGCGATGTGGTGCACCACCAGCACGAGGACATGGCTGTTGCCGCTTTCGCGCAGCACCGTCAACCTGACGGGTGGTTCGAGGGTGACGTCGAATCCGCGACCGACCACCTCGCTCAGCCGCTCCTCGAGCGGGCCGTCGAGCGATTCGATCGTGGGGGCGCGACCTGCCTCGACGACCGGAATTATCTGCTGGTGCGGGCCGTCACCGGAGTCGGGATAGCGGGTGCGCAGCGTCTCGTGGCGTCCGACGATGTCGACGACGGCTGCGCGCAGCGCCCCCTCGTCGAGCACACCGGTGAGTCGCAGTGCGACCGCGACGTTGTAGGCGCCGGACGTGGGGTCGAAGCGGTTGACGAACCACATGCGTGCCTGCGCGGGCGACAGCGGAATGCGCTCGGGGCGTGGGCGCGCGGTCAGCTGGGGGCGCTGCTCTCCGCGCCGACCGTCGATGATCCGGGCGAGTCCGGCGACGGTGGGATTGTCGAACAGATCGCGCACCTGCAGACGGATGCCGAAGTGATCGTCGAGCCGGGCGAGGAGCCGGGTCGCGGTGAGCGAGTTGCCGCCGAGATCGAAGAAGCTCGTCGTCGCTCCGATGCGGTCGTGGCCGACGAGTTCTGCGATCGCCGCCGCGACGATGTGTTCGGTAGCCGAGGCCGGTGCGACGTGTTCGGCGGATCCGAATTCGGGGGCAGGCAGAGCTTTTCGGTCGAGCTTGCCGTTCGCGGTGACCGGCATCGCATCGAGGGTTACGGCGAGGGTCGGGACCATGTGCCGGGGTAGGCGCATCCCGGCGTCGGCGAGCGCACCATCGCCATCTCCGACCACGTACGCGACGAGGTGCTCGCCTGCGATGTCGTCGCGGTGCAGCACCACGACCGCCTGCGTCACGGTGTCGTGTTCGAGCAGCACGGCTTCGATCTCGCCGAGTTCGATGCGCTGGCCACGGAGCTTGACCTGGAAGTCGCTGCGGCCGACGTATTCGAGCGCACCGTCGGCGCGCCACCGAACCAGGTCGCCCGTACGGTACAGACGTCCGTTGCCCGCGGGGTCGGCGACGAACCGTTCGGCGGTCAGCCGCGGTGCACCGTAGTAGCCGCGCGCGAGCTGCACGCCGCCGAGGTAGAGCTCGCCCTCGATACCGATGGGCACGGGGCGCAGGCGCCCGTCGAGCACTCGCACCGACGTATTCCATACGGGCGTACCGATCGGCACCGGAGTCTCGCCGGGCACCGTCTCGTGCGCGGTGACATCGACGGCTGCCTCGGTCGGTCCGTACAGGTTGTGCACCGGCACGCCGAGTGCCTCGACCACCCGCGACACACTCGCCGCGGCCAGCGCCTCACCACTGGTGAACACCTGCCGCAGCGTCGCACACCGCGACACGTCACCTTCCGACAGGAAGACATCGAGCATCGACGGTACGAAATGCACTGTGGTGACGCGCTGTTCGCCGATCACCCGCGACAGGTAGCGGGGATCGCGGTGCCCGTCCGGGGTCGCGAGCACCATGGCGGCGCCCGTGAGCAGCGGCCAGAACAACTCCCACACCGACACGTCGAATGTCGCCGGGGTCTTCTGCAGGACGACGTCGTCGCCGGTCAGCGGGTACCGGCCCTGCATCCACTGCAACCGGTTGACGATGCTGCGGTGCGAGATCGCAACACCCTTGGGCCGCCCGGTGGAGCCGGAGGTGAACAGCACGTACGCGAGGTCGTCGGAGTGCAGGGGTGTACGACGATCGGCGTCGGTGACCGCACCGTCGGAGAACCGCACTGCGTCGGGAAGTTCCTCGAGCACGCGCGCGGGACGAGCCGTGTCGAGCACGTGCGCGGTGCGCTGTCCGGGCTGGTCGGGGTCGATCGGCACGTACGCGGCGCCTGCGGTGACGACGGCGTGGATCGCGACGAGTTGCTCGAGCGACCGCGGCATCGCGACGGCCACGAGGTCGCCGGGGCCGATCCCGTCGGCGATCAACGACCGCGCGACCCGATTGACTCGGCCCGCGAACGTTCCGTAGCTCAGCGCGGCGCCGCCGTCGACGACCACCGCAGTGGCCTCGGGAGTGCGTGCCGACTGCTCACCGAGCAGATCGGGGAGGGTCATGGCGGGCAGCGCCACGTTCTCTCCGCGCTCGAACTTCGCGATCACGTCGAGTTCGCCGGGCACGAGCATCTCGACGTCACCGAGGTGCGTGTCGGGATGGGCGACAAAGGTTTCGAGCACACCCAGCAGCCGCTGCACGATCCGCTCCACCACCGCGCGGTCGAACAGGTCGGTACGGAAACGCACGCTCAGCCGCAGAGTGGGCTCGAGGATCGCCATCACGGTGATCGGATAGTGCGTCGCATCGCGGCCGTCGATGCCCGTCACATGCATCCCGGCGAGATCGGTGGTCTCGTCGAATCCGGCGCGGTCGACGGGGTACGACTCGAAGACGGTCAGCGTGTCGAACAGGGTTCCGACACCGACGCGGTCCTGGATTTCACCCAGTCCGATGTGGTGATGCCCGAGCATCGCGACCTGGTCGTCCTGCACGCGTCGTAGTAGGTCGACGACGGTGTCGGACTCGTCGATCCGTACCCGCACGGGCAACGTGTTGATGAACAGCCCGAGCATGTTCTCGACACCGGGAAGTTCGGCCGGGCGCCCCGACACGGTGGCGCCGAACACGACGTCGTCGCGGCCCAGCATGCGTCCGAGCAGCAGTGCCCATGCCGTCTGCACCAGGGTGTTGAGGGTGACGTCGGTGTCGCGGCGGTCGACGAGTCCCGTGCGCAGCCACGCGGGCAGTTCGACGTCGATCTGCTCGGGATTGGCGTCGAGCACTTCGCCGGCGTGCGGGGCGACGAGTGTGGGTTCGGTGAGCCCCGACAATGCGTCGCCCCAGGCCTGCAGCGACCGGTCGCGGTTCTGGACGCTCCACCACTGCAGGTAGTCGCGGTAGGGCACGGGTTCGACGAGCGCGTCGGGTGAGACGTAGCAGGAGAGCACTTCCCGTACGAGAAGCGGCATCGACCAGCCGTCGAGGATGAGGTGGTGGTTGGTCAGGACCAGTACCGCACCTGCACCGGTACGTACGAGAACGGCCCGCAGCAGCGGCGGACGAGCAGGATCGAACGGCGCGACACGCTCCGAATCGAGCACTGCCGCAATACTGTCCGAGTCCACCGAGATCTCACGCCACGGAACTTCGACGCGGCCCTGCACGATCTGGGCGGGTATTCCGTTGTCGTCGTGGACGAACGCGGTGCGCAGGTTGGCGTGTCGCGCGACCACTGTCTCGATCGAGGCGCGCAGCCGTGCCGCATCGATGCTGCCGGTGAGGTTCAACGACAGCTGGGCAACGTAGACGTCGAGCGACCCGAGAGCGAGTTGCGAGTGGAACAGCAGCCCCAACTGCAGCGGCGGCAGGGGCCAGATGTCCTGCACGCCCGAGTATTCGGATTCCCACCGTTCGATCTGGCCCTGCCCGACCGATACCAGCGGCACGTCGGAGGGGGTGAGACCACCCGCGCCGGGACGATCGACATGTGCGGCAAGGGCTTCGAGCGCGGTGTGCCAGCGTGTCGCGAGGTCGGTGACGAAACCGGCCTGCACCACGCGCGGCACGTACGTGAAGGTCGCGGTCAGGTGAGGCCCGTCGGGGCCGTCCACCACCATGGCGTTGATGTCGACGGCCGCGGCCACCGCGAGCTGCGAGGTACGCGTCGGATCGAGGTCGACTTCCGCGGGCACCCATCCGATGTCGCGGATCTCCTCGGGAATGTGACCGGAGGTCAGGCGTCCGAGATAGTTGAACCCGATCTGCGGGACGGCCGACGCGGCGAGGACGGGCCGTGCCTCATCGTCGAGATGACGAAGGATGCCGTATCCCGCACCGTGATTCGGAACCGAGGCGAGCTGTTCTTTGACCGCCTTCAGGACCGCTCCCGCGGCGGGCCCACCTGCGAATGCGTCGTCGAGGTCGATGGTGTCGGGCACTGCGGGGCACACCGGATAGACGCTGGTGAACCACCCGAGGGTGCGCGCGAGCTCGGCGCCTTCGTGGTCGCGGCCGTGGCCTTCGAGCATGATCGGCACCGCGCGGTCGTACTGCGCAAGGGCCAACGCCAGTGCGGCGATCAGCCCGTCGGCCGTGCCCGCACGGAACACGTCGGGCAGCCGCGTGAGTACTGCGGCCGTGGTCTCGGGGTCGAGTTCCACCCGCACACGCTCGGTGGTCGCGAGCGTGTCGATCCGAGGATCGAGATCCCCGATTCCGGGAAGCGGTGTCACCGCCCCGAGGGTGCGTTGCCAGAATCCGAGTTCGTCCGCGTGCGTACCGTCGCGGGCATCGGAGTGCAGCGCGTGCGCCCACCGGCGATAGGACGTTCCGACATCGGCCAGGGTGGGTTCGGCATCTGCCGCGATCTGCAGCCACGCCTGCGCGAGGTCGGGCAGCAGCACCCGCCACGACACACCGTCGACGACGAGGTGATGTGCCACGAGCAGCAGGCGGCCGTGGCCCTGCGCTGCGTCGAACCATACGCATTGCAACATCACACCCGACGACGGATCGAGACGCTGTGCAGCCGAGTCACATTCGGCGTCCACCAGGTCGTCGATCGAGGCGGCGTCCGGAACGCTGACCCGCTCGATCGCCACCGCACCGTCGGGAATCTCCGGCGACACGTGCCACGTGTCGCCGGCGAAAGTCGAGCGGAGCATGTCGTGCCGGGCCATGACCGCGCCGACCGTGGCGGTCAGCTGATCGCGGGTCAGGTCGACCGGGGTCGTCACCAGCACTGCCTGCGCGAACGTCGAATAGTCGCCGCGGCCGAGCATCTCGTGCACGATCGGGGTGAGAGGCACAGTGCCCACACCACCACCGTCGAGTTCGCGCAGGACGGAGTCGCCCGGCACCGCGGACGCCACCCGCGCGAGCGCCGCAATCGTCTTGTGCTCGAAGATCTGTCGCGCCGTGATGTACAGACCGACGTCCTTCGCGCGGGCCGCGAACTGCATCGCGACGATGCTGTCGGCGCCGAGCGCGAACAGCGAATCGTCGACGCCCACGCGCTCGACGTCGAGCAGTCCCGACGCGACCTGGGCCAGCAGGCGTTCGGTGTCGGTGACGGGAGCGCGAAACTCGGCCGAGGCGAACCTCGGCGCAGGCAACGCTGCACGGTCGAGTTTCCCGGCAAGAGTGACCGGCACGTCATCGAGTTCGACGACCGACGCGGGCACCATGTGCGACGGCAGGGTGCGTTCCACGCCGCCGATCAGCGCCTCGGCGTCGAATACGGCACCGGTCTCCATCACCACGTACGAGACGGGGACGACGGAATGGCCCGTATCGTGGACGACGGTGGCCGCGTAGTCCACACCATCGAGCGCGCGCAGCGCCGCATCGATCTCGCCGAGTTCGATGCGGAAACCGCGGATCTTGACCTGGAAGTCGGAGCGCCCCACGAAGTCGAGCTGATGATCGGCGGTCCAGCGCACCTCGTCGCCCGTGCGATACAGCCGGGTGCCGGGGTCGAACGGATTCGCCACGAACCGATCTGCGGTCTGGCCGGGCCGCAGGTGGTAGCCCCGCGCGAGCCCGGCACCGCCGATGTAGAGCTCGCCGACGAACCCGACCGGCACGGGCCGCAGCCGCCGATCGAGCACCACGGCGGTGATCCCGTCGAGCGGGCGACCGATCGTGATCGGCGCGCCGGGAATCAGCGGATCACCGGCGGTGACGACGATGGTGGTCTCGGTGGGCCCGTAACTGTTGACGAGCCGGCAGGTGTCGCCGAATCGCGCGACGAGGTCGGGGGTGCACACGTCGCCGCCCACCACGACGGCCTCGAGATCGGTGAGGCCGGCGGGGTCGACGGTGGTGAGCACCGTCGGCGCCGACACGATGTGTGTGACGCGGTGACGGCGCAGCACATCGGCGAGATCGTCTCCGCCGAGAACGTCGGCCGGAGCCACGACCATCGCGGCGCCCGAGCTGAACGCCTGCAGCATCTCGAAGATCGACGCATCGAAACTCGCCGACGAGAACCTCAGCATCCGCGACTGCGACGTCAACCCCAGCTCGGGTCGGGCGTCCGCCGCGAATGTCGCGAGCCCGGTGTGGCTGACGACGACGCCCTTCGGTGTTCCCGTCGACCCGGACGTGTAGATCATGTAGGCCGCGTGGTCGGGGCGCAGCGAAGCCGGAACGAAGGACGCGGCGGGACGATCGGCCTCGGAGATCGGATCGTCCACCGCGATCCAGTCCGGCCCGTCCGGAAGCTCGTCGATACGTGCCCGCACGGTGAGCCCGAGCCGGACGCCGGAATCGAGCACCATATACGCGACACGTTCGCCGGGCAGCGCCGGATCGATCGGCACGAACGCGGCCCCGGTCTTCGCCACCGCCCACATCGCGATGATGGCCTCGGCGCTGCGGTCCATGCTCAACGCGACGAATGTTTCCGGCCCGGCGCCCGCGGCGCTCAGCACCCCGGCGAGCCGGTCGGCGCGCTCGTCGAGTTCGCGATACGTCAGGGTCCTGGCCCCGTCGATGATCGCGGGTCCGTCGGGATTGCACGCGACACCGTCGGCGAGCAGGTCGCGCAGCAGACGCACCGGCCGAGCGGCCGGCCCGTGCGCGGGGACGAGCTCGGCGCGCTCGTCGTCGTGCAGCACATCGAGTGCACCCACCGGCCCGGTGGTCGAGACGAAGCCGTCGAGGAACTCCACGAACCGCGCGTGATGCGAACGCAGCTCCGCCCGCGAATACAGGTTTGGGTTGGCCTCGAGATCGATGTGGGCGGGGTCGTCGGTGTCGCTCGGATAAATGTTGAGCGAGAGGTCTTCGACGGGGCCGGTACTGAGCACGTGCAGCTTACCGACGGCGTCACCGAGTCGGACCTGCCCCTGGAACATCATGATGTTCACGGCAGGCCCGAAGAAGCCGCGGTCGGCACCGCTGTTCCCGGTGTCGCGACCGTACCCCGTGTCGCGGCGCATGTCCTCGTGCCGGTACCGCTGGTGACGCAATGCCCCGGTCAGTTCGAGCTGGACCCGTCGCATGAGGTCGGCGGCGGTGTCATCGGGCCCCACCGTCACCCGGATCGGGACGACATTGGAAACCATGCCCCCGGAGCGGCGCAGTTTCGCGGTGGTGCGCGCGGAGACGGGCAGGCTCAGCACCACGTCGCGCTCGCCGGTCACCCGCGACAGGAACGCCCCGAACGCCGCGACGACCACGGTCGCGAACGTGGTGTGTTCATGTTCGATGAGCAGTCGGTCGACGGCGTCGGCCACATGGTCGGGCAGCGGTGCACTCCATCGCACGGGATGCGAGCCGACGGGGGCCGCACGCCCGGCGAGGCTGATGGGGTGCGGCAGGTCGCGGATGCGCTCGGCCCAGTGACTACGGTCGGAGTCGAACCGGGTGGACGAACGGTAGCGGGCTTCGTCCTCGACGATGTCGGGCAGCTCGCTCACCCCGAACGGCGTGGGGTCGCGGCCTTCCATCGCCGCGGTGTAGCGCTCGGCGGTGCGGTTGCTGAAGGTCATCGCACCGAAGCCGTCGAGCGCGATGTGGTGGATTCGGGTGTAGATGAAATGACGCCGCTCGGCGACGCGCAGGACCGCGCACACGATGAGCCGGTCGCGGAGCATGTCGAGGGGTGCGACCCACTCGGCGCGGATCCACGCGATCGCGGCCGCTTCGGGGTCGTTCTCACCTCGCAGGTCGACGATGGTGGCCCGGTCGTGGAGGGTGTCGTCGATGACCTGGAGCGGCTCGCCGTCGATCTCGTAGAGCCGCAGCATCCCGGTGCCGATCTCGCGAGCGGCCTCAGCGCCGGCATCGGCGAAGACCTCGGGGTCGAAGTCGCCTTCGACGTCGAGGTACTGGGCAATCGTCAGCGGCACATCGCCGAGTAGGTGCTGCGCGAACCAGATGCCACGTTGGGCAGTGGATAGAGGAAATCCTTCGAGCGAGGTGCTCTCCCCCTGATTTCCATCAGACCCGAAATCCGCTGACACTAGCCTCCCACCCGCGCCTACCCCCGTGCTGCGACACGATCGTTATCGCAAACTCATCTTCCCGTTACAGGATTACCAGGCTGGCCGTACCGCGCAACCAGTGCATCCACTTTGTCCGGATCGATGTTGATACGACTCAGATCGTAGTCGTAGTGCTCGAGAAGTTTCGGATCGATGACCCGACGCCACAGCGGCGGGAACAGCGACAACACAATGAGCACCGCATACCCGGCCGGAAGCTGCGGCGCATCGCCCATCGACCGCAACGTCTGATAGCGACGCATCGGATTCGCGTGATGATCGCTGTGCCTCTGGAGGTTGTAGAGGAACAGGTTGGAACACACATGATTGCTGTTCCAGCTGTGCTCGGGAGCCACACGCACATATTTCCCGTCGGCACGTTTACGTCGGAGCAATCCGTAGTGTTCGAGATAGTTGGCGCCCTCGAGGAACATGATCGCCATGACCGCCTGCACCACCAGCCACGGCGCGATCTGCCATCCGAACGCGGCAATGAGCGCCGCGTACAGCACCACGCTCAGCAGCCATGCGTTCAGAACGTTGTTGTGTTTCAGGTTCCATCGCGACAGGCCCCGCCGAGCGAGTCGCGCCTGCTCGTACTTCCACGCCGACTTCAGGCTTCCCCCGACGGAACGAGGCAAGAACTTCCAGTAGCTCTCACCGAACCGCGCGGTCGCGGGATCCTCCGGGGTCGCGACACGGATGTGGTGCCCGAAATTGTGCTCGACGTAGAAATGCCCGTAGAACGACTGGGCAAGGGCGACCTTCGCGAGCCGTCGTTCGATCTTGGTGCGTTTATGGCCCATCTCGTGCGCCGCGTTGATCCCGACACCGCCGACGATGCCGAGTGTCGCGGCCAGCGCGAACCGTTCGGCCCAGCCCATCGGCTGCGACACCCACATCCAGCAGCCGAAGATCAGACCCGCGTACTGCAACGGTAGATACACGTATGTGCAGCGCCGGTAATACTTGTCGTTTTCGAGGTCCTTCATGACCTCTTCGGGCGGATTGCTGGTGTCGAGCTTCGTGAAGCGGTCCACCAGCGGGCAGATGACGGCGATCATGATGGCGCCGGTCGCCCAGAACACACCGAGATGCAGATAGTGGACCAGCGCCCACGCCAGGAACGGGCTCAGCGGGATGGCCAGGCCGTACAGCCACAAATGCCTCTTGGGATCTCGCCACCGGCGCCGATAGTTCCCCCGCTGTTGGTACCGCGCAACAGAGCTTTCGCCCCCGATTTCTGCCACGATCAACCGCTCCAAGCCACCCGGGAGAATCTCCCGAGCACGATTTGCTTGTCACAGAAAATCTGATTCCTGTGACCCCCCGATGCAGGCAGATGCTACCGAAGCCACATCACCCGCTGTAGACCCGAAGCAGGTTTGTGCTCCACCCCACACGCTCCCACCCCAGCGCACACGACGGCGGCGCCGCATCCCAGGATGCAACGCCGCCGACAGAAAAAGCTTCAGTGCAGATCAGATGACGCGGACGCCCTGAGCCTGCGGCCCCTTCTGCCCCTGTCCGATCTCGAACTCGACGCGTGCGCCCTCGTCGAGGCTCTTGAAGCCCGAACCCGAGATCTCGGAGTAATGCACGAAGACGTCAGCTCCGCCACCGTCCTGCTCGATGAAGCCGAACCCCTTCTCTGCGTTGAACCACTTGACTGTTCCCTGCGCCATTCCGAGTACTCCTAAATCGTCCCGCTTCATCACCCCGACGAAGCAGATCTTGCATGGAGCCCCAATCATTGCACTGATACGGACAAACGTCGCCCCTGAGTTTCGACTAATTTCGCGTGTCGCGAAAAACCGGGTGAAAATCGTTTGCTCGACAGTGGCACGATGGTGCCCGTGAACAACGAGGATCAGGGCCAACTTCATCATCGAATGACACGCACACTCGAGCAGTCGTCGAAGCTGCAGAACGTGCTGTACGAGATTCGCGGGCCGGTACACGCGCACGCCGCTCGGCTCGAAGCCGAAGGTCACCGCATCCTCAAGCTCAACATCGGCAACCCCGCGCCCTTCGGATTCGAAGCACCCGACACGATCGTGCAGGACATGATCGCGTCTCTTCCGCATGCGCAGGGTTACTCCGAGTCCCGCGGCATCGCCTCCGCGCGCCGCGCGATCGTCACTCGCTATGAACTGGTGCCGGGCTTCCCGAAGTTCGACATCAACGACGTCTACCTGGGCAACGGCGTCTCCGAACTCATCACCATGACGATGCAGGCGCTGCTCGACGACGGCGACGAGGTCCTCATCCCCGCGCCCGACTACCCGCTGTGGACGGCGATGACCTCCCTCGCCGGCGGCACCCCGGTCCACTACCTGTGTGACGAGAACAACGACTGGAACCCGGACATCGACGACATCGAGTCCAAGATCACGGAGAAGACCAAGGCGCTTCTCGTCATCAACCCGAACAATCCGACGGGCGCGGTCTACTCGACAGAAGTTCTCGCACGGCTGGTCGCGCTCGCCCGCAAACATCAGCTGCTGCTGCTCGCCGACGAGATCTACGACAAGATCCTCTACGACGACGCCAAGCACATCTCACTGGCGACGCTGGCCCCCGATCTGCTGTGCCTGACGTTCAACGGCCTGTCGAAGGCCTACCGTGTCGCCGGCTACCGGTCGGGCTGGATGGTCATCACCGGCCCCAAAGACCACGCGTCCGGATTCCTCGAGGGCATCGATCTGCTCGCCTCAACCCGCCTGTGCCCCAACGTTCCGGCACAGCACGCGATCCAGGTGGCGCTCGGTGGCTACCAGAGCATCGACGATCTGGTGCTTCCCGGCGGGCGCCTCCTCGAGCAGCGCGACGTCGCGTGGGAACGCCTCAATGCGATCCCCGGCGTCAGTTGCGTCAAGCCGCGCGGCGCGCTGTACGCGTTCCCGAGGCTCGATCCGGAGGTGTACGAGATCCACGACGACGAGAAACTCGTCCAGGATCTCCTGCTTCAGGAGAAGATCCTCATGGTGCAGGGCACGGGCTTCAACTGGCCGAACCACGACCACTTGCGTGTCGTCACGCTGCCGTGGGCACGCGACCTCGCGGTGGCGATCGAGCGGTTCGGGAACTTCCTGTCCAGCTACAAGCAGTAGGAATCGTTGCCAAACGGAGATCTTGGTAGATGTGGTTCGAAAAGTAGCAGGTCGGAAGGGGTTGACCCTGAGTCGACATGGGGCATTTGTCCGAGCGTGATCAGACCCACATGCCCAGCTCCTTCCCGGATCGGTGAAAGTACAAGTAACTTGGGTTCTGGCACTTCGGTGCCGGGCTCCCTGGCTCACGCCATCCCCCCTGTGCGAAGCCAGGTGACGGTGGCGGGGACACCCCCTGCTCCCCGCCACCACCAGCCCTTTCCCTCCGTTTCGGATCCACGCGCTCCTATGACTAACCTGTTGCGGTGAGTCACGGACACGGGCACGGACACGGGCACTTCGAGGGCCCCGCTCCACTAGCTCCCCTCGCCGCCAGGATCGTCGTCGGCCTCCTCGTTGCGATCGGCGCGGTCACGCTCGTGGGCACAGCGATGCTGTGGCCGAGCGAGCAATCCGTCGACATCCCCGCGCCGTTCCAGACCTCCGACGGCGGCGCCGTCGTGACGGAAGCCGGAACCGTCGTCGAACAGGACACCGGGTGGTGTGGAAGCGCGTCGATGGGCCGGGTGTTCGAGGACCAGCCGGCACCTCCACCGACCCAGGCGTTCGAATGCGAGCGCAGCATCATCGAGATCGAGTCGGGTCCCAACGCCGGCACCCGCACCCTGCTCGAAGTGATTCCGGGGCCCGGCCAACCGGAACTGCACCTAGACGATTCGATCCGGCTGGTGCGTCAGACCGACCCGTCCGGGGCGACGATGTACTCCTTCTACGACTTCGCCCGCGGAATGCCGCTGGCGCTGATCGTCGCGGCGTTCGCGATCGTCATCGTCGCGGTCGCCCGGTGGCGTGGGCTGCGAGCCCTGATCGGGCTCGGTGTCGCGTTCGGTGTGCTCGTGATGTTCATGCTGCCTGCGTTGCTCGACGGGCAACCTGCCGTCCCGGTCGCGCTGGTGGGCGGGGCGCTGATCCTCTACGCGGTGTTGTATCTCGCGCACGGCGTCAATCTGCGGACGAGTTCTGCGCTCCTGGGCACCCTCGCCTCGATGGCGCTCGCTGCGCTGTTGTCGTATTTTGCGATCGAGATGACGCATCTGACGGGTCTGTCCGAGGAACAGAACACCGATGTGCAGCTCTATATCGGACACGTGTCGATCACGGGTCTGCTGCTCGCCGGCTTCATCATCGGGTCGCTCGGTGTGCTCAACGACGTGACGATCACCCAGGCGTCGTCGGCGTTCGAGCTTGCAGCCCTCGACCCGCGGGCGTCGCGTCGGGATATCTTCGTGTCGGCGATGCGTGTCGGCCGCGATCACATCGCCAGCACCGTCTACACCCTCGTCCTCGCCTACGCCGGTGGCGCCCTGCCACTGATGCTGTTGTTCTCCGTTGCGGGCCGGTCCGTGTCGGATGTGATCACCGGCGACGCCGTCGCCATCGAAGTGGTCCGCGCGTGTGTCGGCGGTATCGCACTGGCACTGTCGGTGCCGCTGACCACCGGGATCGCCGCGGTGCTCGCGCGCACCGGCGCCCCGGCCGCACCCGCCGGGCGTCACTCGCGCTGATGCAAAAGTTTCCGCCGGTTGCATGGGTTTCCGTGGGTCATGAGGCAACGGGAAGCCGTACTACTGGGGGAAGGTTTCATCCACAGGGCATCGAAGTTATCCACAATGCCGTATTTGTCCGAGTATTGTAGCGGCGCTTCGGGCAGGCTCACTGCATGCCGGATCCCACACCGCTCACCCGAGCCCTGCTACGTTCGCGCGGCGTCTCCGACGACCGCATCACCCACGCGATTCGGAGCGGAAGTCTCGCACCGGTCGCGCGCGGGCTGTATCTCCGTCGAACCGAGTACGACGCACTCGACGCCGCCGGCCACCATCGCGTCCGCGCCCGACACGAAGGAGCCCGCCTCGAGCCGGGGCACGCACTGAGTCATGTCTCGGCAGCGCTCGTCCACGGCCTCGACGTGTGGAACGTCGACCTTCGTCGAGTGCACGTGTCGGGAAACAAGGGGCGGATCACCGAAAGCGTGCATCGGCACCAGACTCGGTTCTCCGGCGGGGACGTCGTCGACATCGGTGTTCCCGTCACCTCGATCGAGCGGACCATCGTCGACCTCGCTCGGTCGCTGCCGTTCGAGCAGGCCGTGGTCGCGGGAGACGCCGCACTGAGACACGACCCGTCGGCGCGTGACCGACTTCCCGATGCCGTCGCCTCCGCGTCGTGGGGCCACGGCGCGGCAGGAGCCCGCGCGGTCGCGTCGTTCATCGATGGGCGCAGTGAGAGTGTCGGGGAATCTCGGTCGCGGGTGCGGATCGCCGAGTGCGGCCTACCCGCCCCGATACTGCAACAGGCCGTCCAGGCCCGCAACGGACGCACCTACCGCCTCGACTTCTTCTGGAAGGACGACGGGGTCATCGGCGAGTTCGACGGACTCACCAAATACGACGACCGCCGCGACCTCGTGGCGGAGAAGCGACGCGAAGATGCATTGCGCGACCTCGGATTCGAGGTCGTCCGCTGGACGTGGCACGACCTCGACCGGTTCGGCGTCGTCGCCGCAGGCATCGCGCGCGCCGGGAACCGTCGAAAGCGTGCGTGACGGAAACCTCCCCCCACCTACACGACTTCCCGTTGCCTCACGACCCACGGAAACCCGCACAAACGGAGGAAAGTTCTCAGAGCCCGGGCAGCGGGATCTGCGGGAGGGTCGGCAGCTGGATCGTGGGCAGCTGGATGACCGGAAGGTCGACACCCGGGATCAGCTGCGGTGGCGGCGGCGGTTCCGGCTCCGGGGCGGGAGGAACCGGGCGCGGCGCCTCCTGCGTCACCGTCGTGGTGACGGGAGGTGTGGTGGTCACGGTCGCCGGTGCGACGGCAGGCTGCGGGCGCGGCACGGTGCGCGACGTCGTCGGCGTCACGAACGTCTCGGTGGGACTGGTTCCGTTGTTGCCGGATGAGCCGGAGAACAGGCCGTTACCGGCGCCGAGGCCCACACCGATCACCGCAATCACGGCCAGCGCGGTGCCCGCGATACCGGCCCCGGAGATCTGCTTGCCGCTCACCTCCGGTTCCTTGTTCGACGTGTTGCCGAACCGCGACTTCTTCGTTCCGGACGCAGCGACAGCAGTTTCCGACCGGACCGACGACTTCATCGACGCGGTGACCACCGGGATCTGCTCGGTGACCGCCGTCATATCCGCCGAGGCAGGAACGATACGAGTCAGGGAGCTCACCGGCTGCGAGGTCGGTGGCTTCCCGGCGAGGATCGCGCCGCCCTTGGAGAGCACGAGTTCAGGCTCGTGCGGCACGACCAGTGGAAGCCCGATCCACGAGCGCAGCACTTCCTGCACGAGAGGGATGTGCGCGCCGCCGCCCAGGAGCACCACCGCTTCGGGATTGCGACCCGACCGCGCGATGACGTGGTGCACGAACTGCGCCGACGACTCGACGCACTGCCCGATGAGGGGGTCGAAAGTGTCGCGCGACATCAGCACGACACCGGCCGCGCCGGGCACGGCGACGCTGTCGGTCGCCGACAGCTTCTCCTTCGCCTCACGGCACTGCGCCGACAGTTCGCTGTCGGTCGCCGGGTCGTCGGGGCGCCACACTCCGTTGGTGTCGAGCTGGTGATCGCGGATCACCTGGTCGAAGATGCGACCGCCGATGATGTCGGTGCGTTCGGCGAGGACCTCGCGGAGGCCGAGGTCGACGACGGTGACCGTGAGGCCGGAGTCGCCGAGGTCGTAGAACACGGCGGTGTCGCTGCCGAGCTCACCGGTCGACTGCAGGTACGCGAGTGCTGCCTCCGGCTCGGAGACCAGCGTGAAATTGTCGAGGTCCTCGACGGCCATCGCCGCACGGATGCGGTCGGCCTGAGCCTTGTCGCGGTAGACGATGCCCACCGCGTCGATCTGCTCACCGGCGATACCGGTCTGGCTCAGCACACCCAGCGTGCGCGCAGCGAGCTGAGCGGGCTCGTCCTTGCCCGTCTCCATCACCTGGAACTGGAACCCCGCAGATAGCGCAGTCCGATCGATCGGACGCACGATCCGGACGGCGCTCTCCCCCACGGTCACACCGAGAACCGAACTCATCAGCCGCCTTCGACAGTCGTTGTCGCGCCGGCTGTCAGCCACCCCCGGCACTTCGCACCGGATCGATGGTACCCAACCGGATTTTCGATATCATTCGGGTCGGCATCCTACAGCGTTCGCCACGCCGAACTACCTGTGACGTTATGTTCCGTCACCACTATGCGGCGACACCGAGTCTCGAATAGGTCCATCCGGAGCGTTCCCACTCGCTGCGGTCGAGGCAGGCCCGGCCATCGAGCACCGCACGGGTGTTGACGACCGAGGCGATCGCCGTCGCATCCAGATCCCGGAATTCGGGCCATTCGGTGAGCACGAGCACCGCGTCCGCTCGGGTGCAGGCCTCGAGCGCGCTCGTCGCATATCCGAGGGTCGGGAAGACCCGCCGGGCGTTGTCCATCGCCTGCGGGTCGAACACCGTCACCGCGGCACCCTCGAGCTGCAGTTGGCCGGCGACGTTGAGTGCCGGTGAGTCGCGGACGTCGTCGGAACCCGGCTTGAATGCGGCACCGAGCACTGCGATGCGCGCGCCGAGTACCGAACCGCCGCACGCGTGCCGCGTCAGTTCCACCATCCGGGTTCGACGACGCATATTGATGCTGTCGACTTCGCGCAGGAAGTGCAGTGCCTCGTTGGCACCCAGCTCACCGGCGCGGGCCATGAGCGCGCGAATGTCCTTCGGCAGGCAGCCGCCCCCGAATCCGAGGCCGCTGCCCAGGAACCTCCGGCCGATCCTGTCGTCGTGGCCCAGGATGTCGGCGAGTTCGACGGCGTCGGCGCCCGCGACCTCACATACCTCTGCGATCGCGTTGATGAACGAGATCTTCGTGGCAAGAAAGGCATTCGCCGACGACTTCGCGAGCTCCGCGGTCGCGAGTTCGGTGACGAGGAAGGGCACGCCGCGGTCGATCAGTGTCGCGTACACGTCGCGCAGGATCGCTTCGCCGCGTCCCGCTCCCTTGCGCTCCACCCCGCACACCAGACGGTCCGGCGACAGGGTGTCCTGCACCGCGAAACCTTCGCGCAGGAACTCGGGATTCCACACGAGTTCGACGTCGACCGGCGCCGCGGCACGGGCCCGCTCGACGAGTTCGACCGCCGTTCCGACCGGCACTGTCGACTTGCCGACGATCAGCGCGGGCTCGGTCAGGAGTGGACTCAGTGCATCGACGACGGCGTTGACGTGCGACAGATCCGCCGCGTACTCGCCCTGTTTCTGTGGGGTGCCGACACAGATGAAGTGGACGTCGGCGAAGGCTGCGGCGTCCTCGTAGGAGGTGGTGAAGGCGAGGCGACCTGCGTCGAGATTCCGGCGGAGTATCTCGGCAAGGCCCGGTTCGTAGAACGGCACTTCGCCCGATTCGAGCTTTGCGATCTTGCCGGCATCGACGTCGACCCCGAGCACGTCGTGCCCGAGTTCGGCCATGCAGGCCGCGTGCGTGGCTCCCAAGTACCCTGTTCCGAACACTGTGCAGTGCATACCCGATTTACTACGCGGGAGATGTGAGCGACGGGCAAACCGCGGGAAGCACGGAGCCAACTGCCGATGTACATCCTGGCGCGAGCGTCCGTTGTTGTCCGAAGGGGGGTGTAATTTGATTCGTCTGAGCCTCCGTGGCCGGGGTGCCGTTGATCGTTCCGGACGACCGCCTTGCTTGCGGTGGCCGAAATGAGGCAGACGGTGAGGGACAGCACGTGACCGAGACGAATCAACACACCCAGGCCAGGCCGTGGCCGGCGCTGTGGGCGCTGTGCCTGGGCTTCTTCATGATCCTCGTCGACACCACCATCGTTGCGGTGGCGAACCCGGCAATCCTGGAAGCCTTCTCGGCCGACATCAACAGCGTCGTCTGGGTGACCAGCGCCTATCTCCTGGCGTACGCGGTGCCCCTGCTGATCACCGGCCGCCTCGGCGACCGCTACGGCCCGAAGAAGCTGTATCTGACCGGTCTGGCGCTGTTCACGGTGGCGTCGCTGTGGTGTGGCCTGTCCGGCAGCATCGACATGCTGATCATCGCCCGGGTGTTCCAGGGCTTCGGCGCAGCCATGATGACGCCTCAGACGATGGCCGTCATCACCCGCACCTTCCCGCCCGACAAGCGCGGCACCGCGATGGGCCTGTGGGGCGCGACCGCCGGTGTCGCGACACTGGTCGGCCCGCTGGCCGGCGGCATCCTCGTCGATGGTCTCGGCTGGGAGTGGATCTTCATCGTGAACGTGCCGGTCGGTGTCATCGCGTTCCTCGCCGCGATGCGGTACGTCCCCGCCCTCGAAACGCACCCGCACAAGTTCGACATTCCCGGAGTCGTGCTCAGCGCCACAGGCATGTTCCTGCTGGTGTTCGGTCTGCAGGAGGGCAACACTTATGAGTGGTCGCTGCGGATCTGGCTGATGATCGGGGCCGGACTGGTGTTGCTCGCGCTGTTCGTCCGGAACCAGTCGCGCAACAAGGACGAGCCGCTCCTTCCCCTCGTGCTCTTCCGCGACCGCAACTTCTCGATGGCCAACATCGCGATCACCTCGATGGGTTTCTCGATCACCTCGATGATGTTGCCCCTGATGTTCTACGCGCAGGGTGTGCGCGGGTTGTCCCCGACCGGTTCTGCGCTGCTGATGGTGCCGATGGCCGTGTTCTCCGGTGTGCTCGCCCCGTTCGTCGGCAAGTTGGTCGACCGCACCCATCCTCGCTACATCGCGGCACCCGGGTTCCTGATGCTCGCGATCTCACTGGCGTGGCTGGCGCTGGTGATGACACCGCACGTAGAGATCTGGGAGTTGCTCCTGCCGATCACGTTGATGGGTATCGCCAACGCCTTCATCTGGTCGCCGCTCGCCGCGACGGCGACGCGAAACCTGCCGCCGCATCAGGCGGGCGCGGGTTCCGGCATCTACAACACCACGCGCCAGGTCGGTGCGGTCCTCGGTAGCGCGGCCATCGGGGCACTCATCACTGCGCGTCTGTCTGCCAACGGCTTGTCCGGCGCGGGCGGCGGCATGGAGGGCATGACCGGCGAGATGCCCGAGCCCGTCCGGGAGGGGTTCAGCTCGGCAATGGCGGAGTCGACACTGCTGCCCGCCGTGGTGTTGGTCGTCGGTTTCATTGCGTCGCTGTGTTTCTCACGTCCCACTGCGACGGTTGATGTTCCCGCGCGCTCTTCAGCTTCCGACACCCGCGACAGCACGCGCGGATAGCTGACACGCGCGCGGGAAGCCGGCTCCTCAGATCCCCGGCCTGGCGGCGATTCGCCCCTGCTCGATGGCGTCGACGAGCAGCGCATGATCCTTGATGTTGCGCGCTGCGTACGTCTTCGCGAAGGCCGTCATCGATTCGTCGAATTCGGTGTCCGACCCGAGGTACGCGGCGATGGCGATGCGGTCACCGCTGCGGGCATGCGCGTAGGCCAGTGTCCGTCCGCACAACCGTCCGTACAGCGTCAGCCCGGCCGGCGACATCACCTCGACCGCTGCCGAGCCTTTGCCGTCGCGCAACTGCCGTAGATAGAAATCGCGCCGCACGCCGTCGACGCCGGGTCCTTGTTCCCAGCCGAGGAAGATGTCGCTCGTCGCCTGCATCAGCCGCTGACCGTTGACGACCCGCTCCCCTTCGTTCCGGAACGTGGGCCCCTCGACGTACCCGGACAGCACCGACGCCTGCGCTTCCTTCGCCTGGAGGAACAGCGGGTCTCCGTCGTCGGCGCCGCGCAGCAGAAAGATGAACGCCCGGGTGCCGACACTGCCGACACCGACCACCTTGCGTGCTGCCTGGACGAACTCGAACTCCTCGAGCAGGACACGGCGGTCCCACTGCAGTGTCGCCCGATAGGAGCGCATCCGCTGATGCAATTCCTCGTACAGCGCCGCGGTGTCGCCCACCGCCAGTGCTTCCTCGAGCGGGACGATCAGCGGCGGATTGTGGATGATCTTCCGCTCCCCGTCCACGACCTCGGTGAGTTTGCCCAACGCCTGCACGCTGTCGCGGGTCATCGACTTCTCGAGCATCTTCCGGGTGCGCTTCTTCATCGTGGCGTCGAGTTCGTCTCGCAGCTCGATGAGTTCGGTGGTCGGCTCGATGTGCGAGTACCACACCGCGAGAGTGCCGCGGCCGGCCTGGAGGAGCATCGTCTCCCGGTACTCGGCGGCGCACGCCCGTGTGATCCGTTTGATCTGTTTACCGCTGTACCCGTTCTCCAGACCGGCCACGGCCAGGCTCGCCACCAGCCGTTTGACGTCCCATTCGAACGGGCCGGGATAGGTCTCGTCGAAATCGTTGACATCGAACGCCAGCTTGCGTTCGGGGGTCGCGAAGATTCCGAAATTGCTCAGATGCGCGTCGCCGCACAGCTGTGTGTACAGACCCGAATTCGGGGTGCGCGACAGATCGTCGGCCATCACCAGGGCTGCGCCCCGATAGAACGGGAAGGGCGACGCCGACATCCGTCCGTACCGAACCGGCACGAGCTCCCGAAGCCGCGACCGGGCCTGGTGTTCGAGCAACCCGAGCGGGTCGCGCGGGGAGCTCGTGTCGACTTCGGCGAGCGCTTCCAACGGGGTCACACTCCGAGCAGCCCGACCACGCTCCGCTCGTTCTTCACGGGTCGGGTGCGCAGCGACCCCGGCAGAAATCGACATCCTTCTCCTACACCCGGTCGGGATTCCACGTCGCGATCGCCCAGATGACGACGATGTCGAGCGCGATGATCAGGATCGACCACCACGGGTAGTACGGCAGCCACAGGAAGTTGGCGACGATCGAGAGCGCGAGGATGCAGATCGCCGCGAACCGCGCCCAGATGGCACCCGTGAACAGGACCAGACCTGTCAAGGTGACGAGGATGCCGAGGACGAGGTGAATCCAACCCCATGTGGTGAAGTCGAACTTGTAGATGTATTCGATGCCGGTGACGAACACTTCGTCCTCGGCGATGGCCGCGATGCCCTGGAATATCTGCAGGACGCCGACGGTCACGAGAAGGATCGCTGCGCCCATCGAGGTTCCCTTGGCGACAGCCTGCTTGGTACTCGGATCGGACATGACTGTTCCCGTCTCTGATCGGATAGGACGTGATATCGGATGGGACGTGATTCAGTGTGCGCCGATCGTGGCCTGCTCGATGGGTTAACGGCACAATTGCGACGTAGCCGGGAATGCGGGTAACTACCGTGGAATCACCAGTGTTCGAGAGGTGGACCGGTCATGACCGAATCTATGATCGTCGAGGACGCGACACCCGGCCGACGCTGGTGGGCGCGCGCTGCGTTCGCCTTCGCATTCCTCGCCGTCATCGTCCCGTTGGTCTCTGCCGGCGTACTGAGCACGATGGGTGTCCTCCTCATCGGAGTCGGCGGCACGGTGGTGTGCGTGGCCGCTCTGTACTGGTTCCTCGCCGGCCGAGGTCCGCTGCGCTGGACAGCGCTCGCCGTGGCGGTGCTGGTGCCGCTCTCGGTGTTCGTGATGTTCGTGCGGGCGCACCTGCTCGCAGTGGTGATCGCGTCACTGGTCTTCGCCGCACTCGCGACGACCTGTGGCCGTGCGGCGTTGCGACGCAGGAAATCTACCGAAGTGATGCTGGAAATCCCTGCGACACCGCCGAATCGCCCGGTCCTCTTCATGAACCCTCGGTCAGGAAACGGGAAGGTCGCGAGGTTCGATCTTCGACACAAAGCCGAGAAGCTCGGTGCCGAAGTCGTTCTGCTCGACGAGACGAACTTCGCCGACGTCGACGAGCTCGCTCGCCGCGCGGTCATGGACGGCGCCGACCTGCTCGGTGTGGCCGGTGGTGACGGAACCCAGGCGCGTATCGCTGCGATCGCCGCCGAAACTCGGGTGCCGTTCATGGTGATCAGTGCCGGGACACGCAATCATTTCGCGATGGATCTCGGACTCGATCGCGACGATCCCGCACGGTGTCTCGATGCGCTCCACGACGGCGTCGACATCCGCATCGACCTCGGGCGGATCAACGGCCGGGCATTCGTCAACAACGTGTCGTTCGGTGTGTACGCCGAGGTGGTGCGCAGCCCCGCCTACCGGGACGACAAGACCCGGACGGTGCTGAAGATGCTTCCGGACCTTCTTGCCGTACAGTCCGGTCCGAATCTGGTCGCGCAGATCGGCGACGTCACCGTCCGATCACCACAGGCGGTGCTGGTGAGCAACAACCGGTACGGCGGAAGCGACCTCGCGGGCATGAGCAGGCGGGATCGGCTCGACCGGGGTCTGCTCGGCGTCGTGACCGTGTCGGTTGCGGGTACCGCCCAGGCGGTCTCGCTGCTGCGCCGGGCCCATGCGCGCGGCCTGACTCAGCACGAGACGTCCGAAGTGATCGTCGATGCCGACGCCCCCGAGATCTCGGTGGGGGTGGACGGCGAATCGTTCCTGCTGACCACTCCGGTGCGGTGCGGGATCGAGGCAGGCGCGCTGCGGGTGCGGGTGCCGCGGGAGCGTCCGGGCACACGCCCCGCCGAGCCTTCCGTCGACTGGGTGCGGTTGCGTGCGCTGGCGAAGTTCGGTGCGGTGCGTCGCGCTTCGTCGTGACCATCAGGCCGTGTGTCTGCCCGATTTCTCTGCGCCCATTCCCGAGAAGCCGACCGAGTAGCCGCCGTCGGCGGGCATCAGGACACCGGTGATGTACGACGACGCGTCGCTCGCGAAGAACAACGCGGCCGACGCGATCTCGTCGGGCACACCCCAGCGGTCCATCGGGATACCGGGCACCCGGTTGACGCCCGGCGGTGGCGTCGGGTGGTCTTTCGACAGGGCCACGAGACCGGTCCACACGGTTCCCGGGCATACTGCATTGACCCGGATGTTCTCGTCCGCGTAGTCGAGCGCCGCGGTCTTCGTCAGCTGGTTGACTCCCGCCTTCGCCGCCCCGTACACGCCGTGGTGTTTGAAGCCGACCATCGCGGTCATCGAGGAGATGTTGACGATGGAGCCGCCGCCGGTGTTCAGCATCGAGCGGATCCCGTACTTCATGCACAGGAAGACCCCGCGCAGGTTCACGTCGTGGACCTGATCCCAATCGTCGAGCGCCTGTTCGTGCAACGGTTTCATCGGCCCACCGAACCCGGCATTGTTCACCAGCACATCGACCCGCCCGAACACGTCCTCAGTGGTGGCGATCATGCGTACTACGTCGGGTTCGCTGCTGATGTCGGCTTTGATTCCGATGGCGTTCTCGCCGATCTCGTCGGCGACGTCGATGGCGCGTCCGGTGACACTCACGCACACCACGTTCGCTCCCTCTGCAGCGAACTTGCGCGCGATGGCCTTGCCGATACCGGACCCCGCACCGGTGATCACGACGACTTTTCCGTCGAGCTGCATCTCAGGCACCGACCGTGATCGAGCGGGCACTGGTGATGGGTTCGTCGCCGGCCAGGGTGGTGCGGTGCATGCGGCGCGCTTCGGTGCGGTCGAACGGGCACGCGCGGTGCAGCAGTCCGAGGTTGTCCCAGATGACGAGGTCGCCCACCTGCCATTCGTGTCGCAGCACCCGGTCGGGAGCGGTGGCCCGTCGGCTCAGGTCGTCGAGAAGTGCGCGGCCCTCGTCGAAATCCATCCCCACGATGTGAGAAGCGCTGTGCCCGAACACCAGCGACCGTCGGCCCGAGCGGTGCTCCCAGACGAGGGGGTGCTCACGTTGCGGCCAGCTCGCCCAGTCCTCGAGCTGCTCCGGCGTCGGGTTCGGGTAGCTGCGGCGTTGAATCGCCTCGAAGGTGTGCAGCACCCTCAGCTCCGCGAAGCTCTCCTTCTCTGCGTCGGAGAGGGCGTCGTAGGCGGCGTAGGTACTCGCGAATTCGGTCTCACCCCCGTCGCTCGCGAGGACGCGCGCACTCAGGGTGACAGCCTTGGCAGGAATGTCGTCCATGGACCCGTCGAAATGCCAGTGATCGTTGCTCGGGAAGTAGCTCACGTTGGGGTTCGTCGGGTCGAAGCTGATCTCCATGACGTTCGGGTTCTCGTACTTGGGAAACTGCACCACCTCCCCGAGTCTGCGACAGAACTCGACCTGCAGGTCGTCATCGATGGGCAGCCCGCGCAGGAGCAGCACGCCGTACCGCTCGAGCGCCTCCATGCACTCGTGCGGAAGGTCGTCGTCGTGGAGGAGCCGGTGAGCGTCGACATCGACGAGCTCGGCTCCCACAGTGTCGGTCAATCGGCGCGCGGTCAGCGTGGCCATTGGGGAACTCACCTTCCGTTGCACAGCTCAGATACCAGCATCATGAAGGGAACTTCATGCAATATAAGACTTTTCATCCATGTATGCAATCCTTGCGAGGATAGCACTCGGGCGTGTATGCAGGAATGGGCGGCGCGTGCGGCAGTCGCCCCTTCGACTACATACGGGAGACCTGGATGACCGACGCATTGGGCTTCAGACTCAAACTCGGAGTGGTCACTCCCTCGGTGAACACCATCGTCCAACCCGAATACGACGACATGCGACCCCACGGCGTCACCAACCACATCGGACGCATCCACATCCCCGACCGCGTCACCACCACCGACGACGACTTCGAACAACTCGTCCGCGACATCGACCGCGGGGTCGACGACGCCGTCGAAAGGGTCCTGACCTGCCGGCCCGACTGCGTCGTCCTCGGTGTGTCGATCGAATCGGTCTACGGCGACCCGAAGGCAGGCGAGGCGATCCAGCAGCGCCTCCGCGACAAGTTCGGCGACGATCTGCGCCTCGTCCACGCCGGGGAGGCGATCCCCACCGCGTTGCGCGCCGTCGGGGTCGACGACGGACCGATCGCACTGCTCACCCCCTATCAGCCGGTGTCCGAAGCCCACCTGAAGACCTTCGTCGAAGCCTGCGGTTACCAGCTGCACGACGCCATCCACCTGCGCGCGCCCAGCGCGGTGGGGATCGCGCACATCACTCGGGACACCGTCGAACGCGGATTCGCCGACCTCGCCGCGACCCGCCCCCGCGCGATCGTCCAGTTCGGTGCCAACATGTGCGCCGGGCGCATCGCCGGCGAGGCCGAGCAGCGACTCGGGCTCCCCGTCATCGCAGTGAACACCGCGACGTACTGGCATGCGCTGCGCAGCAACGGGATCACGGACCGTGTCGAGGGGTACGGGCAGTTACTGGAGCGGCACTGACCATGCACACCTACCCCACGCTGTTCTCACCGATCGCGCTCGGGCCACGCACGGCCCGCAACCGCATCTGGATGACGGCCCACGCCACCGAGTTCTCCACCGACGGCACCTTCGCCGACGCGAGCGCCGACTACTACGCCGCCCGCGCCCGCGGCGGTGTCGGTGTGATCACCATGGAAGCGATGGCGGTGCACCCGACCACCCAGCCGCGACGCGGGGTGATCCACGCCTACGACGAGGCCGTCGTCGACAGTTACCGGAAGGTGGCCGATGCGGTCCGGCCGCACGGAACACTGCTGCTGGCGCAACTCTGGCATCGGGGACGGCAGACCGACGGCATCATCTCGCGGCTCCCGACGTGGGCGCCGAGCGCGCTACCCGACACCGTCTACCGCGAGATCCCACACGAGATGACCCACCGCGAGATCGATGAACTGGTGGAGCATTACGCGCGGTCCGCACGGTATGCGATCGACGGCGGCGTCGACGGGATCGAAGTGCACGGCCTCGCCCACGGTTACCTACTGGGCCAATTCCTCTCGCCGGCAACCAATCACCGCGTCGACGAGTACGGGGGTTCGTTCGAGAACCGCATCCGGATCGTGCGACGGATCGTCGAGCAGGTCCGTCAGGTTGTTCCGCAGGATCGGATTCTCGGAATCCGGCTGAACAGCGACGACGGCACTATGCCGGGCGGTCTGACCAATGCCGATTGGGTCCGGATCGCAGAAGTGATCGACCGTGACGGCATCGACTACATCTCGACCAGCCAGGGCACCTATCTGGATCGGATGCAGATCTACGGGACGTCGACGGCGCGCCCCGCCGGATACGAACTCGCCGACACCGCCGCGATCACCCGGGCGGTCTCCGTGCCGGTGATGGCCGTCGGGCGCATCACCACCCCCGAGATGGCCGAAGACGTTCTCGTCTCCGGCAAGGCACAGTTCGTCGGCATGGCGCGTCAACTCATCGCCGACCCGATGTGGCCGGAGAAAGCGCAGCGGGGCGAACCCGACTCGATCCGTCCGTGTATCGGATCGAACTGGTGCGTCGCGTCGTTCGCACGCGGTCCGCTCTCGTGTATCCACAATCCGAAGGTGGGTCGCGAGAAGGAGTTCGACGGCGACGACGCCAGGACGCGAGTGCGCCGCACCGTCGCGGTCGTGGGTGGTGGGCCGGCAGGATTGCGTGCCGCGCTGACCGCACACGAGCTGGGTCATGTGGTCACACTTTTCGAGCAGGATTCGACGCTGGGCGGGCAGGTGCGCTGGATCACCGCGGCCGAGCCGTATCGCGAGTGGTCGGGCGTCACCGACTGGCTTGCCACACGACTCGCCGAGGCCGGCGTCAAGATCGAGCTCGGCCACCGCGTCACGGCGGAGGAGCTCGCGGGCAGGTTCGAGGCCGCGGTGATCGCAACCGGCTCGACACCGCTGCGGCACGGGTGGACCGCTCGCCGACCCGATCTGTGGGGCGGCGGTTCCCTGCCCGGCACCGACCAGTGGAACGTGTACACGCCGGAGGAGGTGCTCAGTGGTCGCGCCGAGCTACCCCACCGCATCCTCATCGTCGACGACACCGGCGACCGGCAGGCCTTCATCACCGCCGAGTACCTACTGGCGCGGCGACACCCGGTGCACATCGTGTCGCAGTATCCGCAGCTCGGACACGCATTCGCCGACGCCCACGACCTCCCCTTCGCCTTCGGCCGGTTGCGGCGCGCCGGAGCGACGTTCACACCCCACGTGGAGGTCGCGGCGATCGACGGCGACACCGTCACTCTCACCGACGTGTTCACCTCCGAGACCTCGACGCTCACCGACGTCGACGCGATCGTGCTGGTCCTCGGCAATGCCGCCGACGATCAGTTGGCCCGCGATCTCGAGGGCAGCGGCATCGACGTTCATCTTGTCGGCGATGCGAACGCACCGCGGCGGATCTTCAACGCGATCTGGGAGGGAGAGAACGCCGCCCGGAGACTCTGATCGTCTTGCTACATCACTGGATTCACACGAGAACTTAGCGAAGGTTGGAACATGACTGCTTCACAGAAACCCCGCACAGCCATCGTCACCGGCGGAGGCTCCGGCATCGGCCTCGCCATCGGTCGCCGACTCGCCGCCGACGGCAACGCGGTGGCGCTGTTCGACCGCGACGGAGACAGCGCCAAAGCCGCTGCCGCGCAGATCGAATCCGAGGGTGGCACCGCCATCGGTGTCCCGGTCGACGTGACCGACCGCGACGCCATCGACGCCGGCGTCGACGAGGTGAAGACCCGGCTGGGGATCCCGCAGATTCTCGTCAACAGTGCCGGTGTCACCATCGCAGGCCCGGCTCTCGAGGTCACCCGTCAGGTGTGGGACACCGTGCACGCCGTCAACCTCACCGGCACTTTCGACTGCTGCCAGGCCGTCCTGCCGCACATGATCGACTCCGGGTGGGGCCGGATCGTGAACATCTCCTCGTCGAGCGCACACAGCGGTGTCGCGGGGATGTCGGCGTACGTGTCGTCGAAATCGGCAGTGATCGGACTGACGAAGTCGCTGGCACTCGAGTTCTCGAAGCACGGCATCACCGTCAACACGATTCCCCCGGGATTCATCGACACCCCGATGATGCGCGACCACGCGAGTCAAGGCCTGATCTCGATCGAAGACCAGATCACGCGCACCCCGGTGGGTCGCGTCGGGACGGCGGACGACATCGCGGCCACCACCTCGTTCCTCGTGAGCGACGGCGCGAGCTACATCACCGGGCAGGTCATCGGCGTCAACGGTGGCCGCAACACGTAGTGGGCGTAGCACCCCTCCCCGTGGAGTGAGCGAATGTATCGTTCATCCTCGTGATCGAGCCGAATGTGCCATTCGCTCAGTTCAAGTGGGGTGAGCAGGCTCAGATCCACCCGTTCTGCTGGGCACGCCGTGCCGCCTCGACCCTCGTCGTCGTCCCCGTCTTCCCGATCGCCGACGACAGATAGTTGCGTACCGTCCCCTGCGACAGGTGCACTGCGCTCGCGATGGCGGCGACGGGCACACCGTCCAATGCCGCGCGCAGCACGTCGCGTTCCCGGTCGGTGAGGGGATTGTTGCCGCCTGCGATGGATTCTGCTGCCAGGGCCGGATCCACGACACGTTCGCCTCGCCGAACTCGCCTCACCGCTTCGGCGAGTTCGGTGGCGGGAGTGTCTTTGACGACGAACCCCGACGCGCCCGCTTCCAGCGCGGAGCGCAGGTAGCCGGGTCTACCGAAGGTGGTGACGATCAGCGACCGCACGCCGGGGAGTTCGCGGGCGAGTTGCCCGGCGACGGCGATACCGTCGAGTCCGGGCATTTCGATGTCGAGCAGGCACACCTCGGCGTTGCTCGACCGTGCCGCGTCGAGCACCTCGTCTCCCCTGCCCACTTCGGCGACGACGTCGATGTCGCCTTCGAGGCCGAGCAACGCCACCAACGCACCGCGGACGAGTGCCTGGTCGTCGGCCAGCAACACGCGAATCATCCGAACACCACTTTCAGTTCTGTGCCCGTCCCGTCGGGTCCTGCGCCGACCGCGAATTTTCCTCCGGCCGACCGGACGCGGTCTCGCAGACCTCGCAGGCCGTTGCCGTCGCGGTTGCCGTCGGTGCCCACGCCTTCGATGCCCACGCCGTCGTCGACGACGCTCAACGATGTTCCGCCGAGGTCGATCACGCAGGTGCGGGCGTTGCTGTGCCTGACCACGTTGGTGACCGCTTCCCGCAGCACCCAGCCGAGGACGAGCCGGTATCGGGGGTCGACGATCGATGCGTCGCCGCGCTGGTCGACGTCGATTCCGGCGTCGTCGAGGGCGGTGTGGGCGCGGTCGAGTTCGTCGGCAAGCCGCGCGACACGCAGCCCGGTGACGGTGGCCCGCACTTCACCGAGCGCCTCACGGGTGAGCGAGCGGATCGCGGCGAGTTCGGCCTTCGCGCGCTCCGGGTCGACGTCGATGAGACGTTCGGCGAGTTCGGCTTTGACGGTGACCGCGGTGAGGCTGTGTCCGAGGACGTCGTGGACGTCGCGGGCGACACGGTCTCGTTCGTCGGCGATCACGAGTTCGTTGCGCAGTGCGGTGTATTCGTCGTCGCGGTCGCCCACGGCGCGGATCACCGCGGTGATCGCCCCGACCATCACCACGATCAGGATGTAGAAGAAGTCGTCCCGGAGGGTGCCGTTCAGCCACGGGACCAGCAGACATGCGCCGGCGGCCACGACGAAAACCATCATTCTGGGCACCAACGTCAGGGTGAACATCGCGAACGACACCACGAACGCGCCCATGCCCAGTACGTCCGGCCCGATGTGCAGGCCCACCAAGCAGACCAGGAGAACCAGCAGCGGCAGGTGGATCACGGCGATCCGCGACGGGGTGGCCCGCCCCTTGTAGAGCCAGCGGAACCCGTGGATGTAGACGACCGCGAACACGACGATGCCCACCGCTCCGAAGGTCTTGCCGAGCGCCGAGCCCGTGGTCAGAACCTCTACCAGCGGGTAAGCCAGAAAGACGAGCCAGACGGCTGCCATGAACCATCCGAATCGGCTCCACGGGTCTTCCCCTCTCTGGTCTATCACCGCCATCCCCCTGTCCCTGCCTGCCCCGGCCCTGTCACTGCCGGCCCCGTCCTCGCTTCACGAGGTATGTCGAGAGAACCACGAAGATCACTGCCCACACCGACAAGTTGAGCACAGGAACCCACAGCGGTTCAGCAGGTAGAGCGTTGCCGTTGCTGTCGATCAGGACACCTTCGGTGAGCGGATACCGCGCCAGCGACACGTAGCCGTAGAGCGGGGTGAACTTCGCGATGGTGAGCATGACGCCCGACAACGGGATGAAGATGTTGCCCAGGAACGCGAGGACGACGAGGCTGCCGCTCGCGGCACCGACAGCGGCCTCGGACCGGAATGCGAGTCCGAACATGAGCCCGTACACGGAGAACACTGCCGCACCGACGAGCACGGCGATCGAACTCAGAATCCACGCGCTCCACTCCCCAGAGGCGCCCGTGAGCACACCCAGGATGAAGATCAGTGCAATGGGGATCGCGGCGAACACGAGCGCGACGGTGGCCTTCATCGCGACGAACCCGGCGTCGGTCAGGGGTGTCAGGCCGAGTTGACGTCCCCATCCCTGCATACGTTCGACGGCTGCCATCCCGCCGATGCCGGTGGTTGCGGTGACGGCGCCGTACGCGGCCATCGAGATCATGATGTACATCGCGACGTTGCCGTGACCGGCCGATTCCAACTTGTACGACTGTGACGCGCCGAAGATGAGGTAGAAGAAGGCGGGAAGAATCGCGATGAAGAAGACGCTCACATAGTCGCGGAAGTGGCGGCGCAGTTCGAGGCGGATGAATGTGGTGGTCATGCCGGCACCTTCTCGGTGAGTGCGAGGAACGCGGTTTCCAATGATCCACTGGCGATTTCGAGGTTGGTGGCGCCGAGATCGACGAGGAGCGTGCGGGCCACGTCGTCGGAGGCGGTTGCCCGGATCTCGATCCGGTTGCCCATCACGGAGATGTCGGCGACACCGGGGTGCGACGCCAGTACCGCGCGCACGTCGTCTTCGCGTCCGTGGGTGATGTCGGCGGAGACGATGCGGCCGGTGGCGAGCGCGCGGATCTCGGAGGTGGGGCCGTCGGCGACGACGCGTCCCTGCGCGACCATGACGATGCGGTCGGCGAACGAATCGGCTTCTTCGAGGTAGTGGGTGGCGAAGACGACGGTGCGCCCTTCGTCGGCTTCGGCGTGCATCGTCGTCCAGAAGTCGCGGCGGGCGCCGACGTCCATCCCCGCGGTCGGTTCGTCGAGGATGATCAGGTCGGGATCGGGAAGCAGGGCGAGAGCGAAGCGCAGTCGCTGCTGTTCGCCACCAGAGCATTTCGACACCATCCGACCCGCGATGTCGGTGATTCCGGCCCGTTCGAGGACCTCGTCGAGGTCGCGGTGTTCGGGGAAGGTCGATGCGATCATCTGCACGGTCTCGCGGACGGTGAGGTCGCGCAGCAGACCACCGGTCTGCAGCACCGCAGACACCTGGCCTGCGGCGATGGCGTACCTTGGCGGCTTGCCGAATATCGACACCACCCCGGCGGTGGGTTCGGTGAAGCCCAGCACCATATCGAGGGTGGTGGTCTTGCCTGCGCCGTTGGGGCCGAGCAGCGCGACGACTTCGCCGCGCTGCACGGTCAGGTCGAGGTGGTCGACGGCGCGCACTTCGTCGCTGCCTCGGGGCCGGAAAGTCTTGACGACGTCGTGCAGCTCGATGGCTGCGACCTCTGTGTGTTCCATGATGGGAAGTCTTGTGGTTCACGAGGCGCGCCGCGATCCCCGGCTGTCACAAGATCACCATGACAAATGTCAGACGGAGACGGCGCGGTACTTCTCCAGCACGTCGTCGGTGTGCTCGCCGTGCACCGGTGGCGCCGAGCGCAGCCTGGGTCGCACTCCGCCGAAGTTGACGGGGAACGCAATCTGCTCGAGCGGACCTGACGCGTGGTCGACGGTGCCGATCATGCCGATCGCGGCGGTGTGCGGGTCGTCGTAGATCTCGTCGAGGTTCCGGATCGGCGACACGGGCACGGCATGCTCCTCGAGCACCCGGCACCAGTATTCGACGGTGTTCGCGGCGAACACCTCGGTGAGCACCTGCTCGAGATCGTCACGGTGCTCGATGCGGTCGCGGTTGCGGAGGAACCGCGGGTCGGTCGCGAGTTCGGCGCGACCCATCGCCGTGCACAGGTCGTCCCACAGAGAATCGTTCCCGACCGCGACGACGAAGTAGCCGTCGCTGGCCAGATATGCCTGGTAGGGAGCAAGATTGGGATGCGCGGAGCCGAGGGCGTGGGGTCGCTGTTTCGTGGCGAAATAGTTGGTGGCCCAGTTGACGTGCATCGCGAGCTGGCATTCGAACAGCGAGGTGGTGACGTACTGCCCGCGACCGGTGCGGCCGCGTTCGACCAGCGCCGCGAGCACACCGATCACACCGAACAGCGCCGCACCGAGGTCGCCCATCGCATACCCGGACTTCATGGGTGCGCCACCGGGCTCGCCGGTCAGCGACATCAACCCGCCCGCTGCCTGGGCGACCATGTCGTAGCCCGGCTGGTCGGACAGGGGCCCTTCGTCGCCGAACGCAGAGATGTGCAGGACGACGAGGTGCGGGTGCCGTTCCGACAGTGCGCGGTAGTCGAAGATCTTCTGCAATCCGCTGCCCGGCTTGAAGTTCTCGACGACGACGTCGGCGTCTTCGAGCATGCGGTGGACGATCTGCTGCCCTTCCTCCGATTTCAGGTCGAGGGTCACCGACTTCTTGCCGCGGTTGACCGCGAGATAGTAGGTGGCGTCGTCGCCGACGAAGGGCGGGCCCCACATCCGCGTCGGGTCGCCGCCCTCGGGGTGCTCGACCTTGGTGACCTCGGCACCGAGATCGGCGAATGACATCGTCGCGTAGGGCCCGGCGAGGATCTTCGACAGGTCCACGACTTTGACGCCCGCGAGCGGGGCGGGTCCGGTGATCGGGTTCTCGGTCATTTCGGTGCTCCTGCGAGTGCGGCTCCTGCGAGCGCGTCCGGTGCCGCGGCATACGCGACGGAGGGATCGATGTGAGTGCCGTCGACGACGACGTCGAGGTGTGCGAGCGCAACGGCGTTCGGTTCGCCGCGGAGCCCGGTGAGATAGGCGTTGGCGACGAGCAGCGACCGGTGCCCCCGACCGTGCTCGGCGCTGTGCGACGCGAGGTCGATGAGCAGGGTGGCCATCACCGCGCGGGCCAGGTCGTCGGTGTAGGTGGCGCACAGCGTCTGGGCACGCACGTCGTCGCCGGCGAGCAGTTCCTCACCGCGCTCCTCGATCACGTCCCACCGCTCGTGCAGTTCGGCGACGGCAGGCGCGCATTCCGGGGAGGCTGCGGCGAGCATCGTCCGCATCGCGGCTGCCAGGTCTCGGTGCGCGCCGTTCTTGCGCATGGAGCGCAGGACGTCGAGGGCGATGACGTTGCTCGAGCCCTCCCAGATCGATCCGAGATGCGAGTCGCGAACAAGCCTCGCGAACACTCTGTCCTCGATGTAGCCGCTGCCGCCGCGCACCTCCATCGCCTCGCCGGTGACCGTCCGCGCACGCTTGCACACGTAGTGCTTCGCTACCGGGGTGAGAATCCGGATGATACTGCGTGCCACGTCGTCGCCGCGATCGGCGCGGTCGAGCGTGGCACCGCTGTAGGCGACGAGGGCGAGCGCAGCCTCGGCATCGAGCGCGAGTGGCAGTAGCGTCGCGCGCATCAGCGGCTGGTCGAACAGCCTCTTACCGAAGACCTCGCGAACACGAGTGTGCTCCACTGCATCCCGCACCGCGCGGCGCATGAGTGCACTCGAGCGCATCGCGTTGGAGAGCCTGGAGGTGTTGAGCATCTCGGTCATCTGCCGGAACCCGCGGTCGAGCTCACCGACCTGTAGCGCGTACGCGCCGTGCAGGGTGACCTCCCCGCTGGGCATCGAACGGGTGCCGAGCTTGTCCTTGAGCCGGTCGATCGTAAATGTGTTGCGGGTTCCATCGGGAAGATGCTTGGGCACCATGAACATTCCCACACCGCGCGTCGAGTTCTCGTTTCCGCCCGGGAACCGGGCGAGGGTGACGACGACGTCGGCATCCGGGTTGGAGGCGAACCACTTACGACCGGACAAACGCCATCCGGTGCCGTCGCGCTCGGCGCGGGTCTCGGTCTGCGCGATGTCGGTCCCTGCCTGCGTCTCGGTCATGAACATCGCGCCGGTCAGCGCGGCGGCGGGATCCGTCGACGTGAGCCCGTCGATGTACGGACCGAACACGTCGGGATCGCCGAACATGCGAAGTGTGCGTGCGGCGGCGTCGGTCATCGAGACCGGGCAGGCCAACCCGAACTCGGCCTGCACGAACAGGTACGACGCCAGGTACTTGACCAGGTGCGGCGGCACGTCGGTCCAGCCGTGGACGGGACGATGCGACAGGGCCGAGAGTCCGTACTCCGAATACGCGGCGCGACACAGTTCCAGATATGCGGGGTGATAGTCGATGGTGTCGATGCGCTCCCCGTCGCGGTCGTACTGGCGCAACGTCGGCGGGTTCGCATTCGCGGTCGCGGCGAGGCCGTCGAGTCGCTGTGCCGCATCAGCACCCAGCCGGTCGAGGAGACGATCGGTGAGGGGACGGTCGTCCTCGTCGATCCACCTGTCGACCACTGCCTGCAGGGCGGGATCCTCGTGTGCGTAATTCATGTCGTGTATCCCTTCGGAGGTCACAGTGCGGCTGCCGTGGTCCGGACCGTTGCCGGGTCGGAGTGGTCGGCGCCTGAGGTCGGTGAGCGGCGCAGCAGCGCCGTCATGCAGATCAAGGAGAGCAGCACGTACCCCAGCCCGAGTGCGACAACGGGCCAGATCGATCCGCTGCGGTTGAGCAGGAACTGGCTGACCATCGGCGCCGTGCCCGCGAAGATCGCCGTGGACAATTGGTACGAGAGGGAGATGCCCGTGTAGCGGATGTGGGTCGGGAATACCTGGGCGAGGATGCCGGCCAACGCCGCGTAGTACATCGCGTGCGGCGCGGTCGCGAGCACCATCCCGATGATCGCCCATACCAGCGAGCCGGTGCTGATGAGCACGAACATCAGTGGGAGGACCACGAGTTCGGGCACAAGCATCCAGAATACTGCCCGTCGTACGTCGATCTTGGTTGCGAGGATCGCGCCGAACGGCTGCACGATCACCTGGGCGACCAGCGCAATCGTGATGACGAGCAGGAAGTCACTGCGTTCGAATCCGAGATCCGTTGTGGCCCAAGAAAGTGCAAATGTGGTCTTGACGTAGGTGATCGCGACACCCGCGACCACCGCACCGACCCCGAGGAACAGCGGAATCTTATGAGCGCCGAGCACCTCCGCGAGCGGCATGCGCTTCTTCTCCTGGGATTCTGCTGCCGCCTTCATCTCGGGCGTCTCCTCGATCCGCAGCCGAATGTAGAGTGCCACGACGACGAGCCCGGCGGATGCGACGAACGGGATGCGCCATCCCCAGCCTTCGAAGGCCGCGTCGGACATCGCGGTCAGGCCGAGAAAGGCCACTGTCGCAAGGAGGTTGCCGACAGGTGAGCCCTGTTGTGCGAAGGCGCCGTAGAGGACCTTCTTGCGGGGTGGGGCGAACTCGGTGGCGATGAGAACGGCGCCTCCCCACTCCCCGCCCATCGCGATGCCTTGCAGCACTCGCAAGAGGACGAGGAGGATCGGAGCCCAGATACCGATCTGGCTGTAGGTAGGGAGCAGGCCCACGCCGACGGTGCCGACGCCCATGATGGCGAGGGTGACGATGACGGCGTTCTTCCGTCCGAACTTGTCGCCGAAATGACCGAAGACGATGCCGCCGAGCGGCCTCGCGATGAACCCGACAGCGAACGTCGCGAAGGCTGCGAGCGTGCCCATTGCCGGTGACACATCGGGAAAGAACAGTGCGCCCAGCACCAGTGCCGATGCCGTCCCATAGATGTAGAAGTCGAACCACTCGATGGTGGTGCCGACGAAGGCGGTGACACCGGCGCGGCGCGCGGCCTTGGTGTCGTGCACCGGTCGCGGGGTGTGCTCGGGATTCGGTTTCACGCTGCACTCCGAGGGACTATCGCGCGGGCATCACCCGCTGATGAATGAGTCGTGGATCACTATCACCCCTCGAACCCTGTAGTGTCCAAGACCTAATCAAGCATGATTATGTGCTGACTACACATAGTGGAAGGCGAGATGGAACTCCGTCAATTGAATGCGTTCCTCGCGGTAGCCGAGGAACTGCACTTCGGACGCGCAGCGGAACGCCTGCATATCGCACAGTCGCCGCTCAGCCAGATGATCCGAGCCCTCGAGCGGGAATTGGGCGCCGCCCTGTTCGTGCGCACCACCAGATCGGTGCAGCTCACCGCCGCGGGCACCGCACTGCTCGCCCCGGCTCGGGTGATCGCGGCGCAGGTGCAGGTTGCGCGCACCGTGGTGCGGTCGACCGCAGCCGGGGAAACCGGTGTGGTCAGCGCCGGATTCGGCGGCGCGAGTGGCTACGCCGTGCTGTCCGAACTCACCCGTGCGCTGGCGGATCGCCATCCCGGAATCGAACTGGACCTCCGTCCGCAGACGTATTCGGGTGAGGTACTCGACCTCGTGTCCCAAGGCCTGCTCGACATGGGCATCGTCGGCCTTCCCGTCCCCGACGACGTCGCGACCGAGACAGTGCGTCACGAATCCCTGATGGTCGCGGTCCCGACGGGACATCGACTCGCCGACCGCCGCGCACTCGAGCCCGCCGATCTCGCAGGTGAGCGGCTGGTGGTCTACCCCGCCGCGCACGGCTCACTCGTGCGCGACGCCACCTTCACCGTCTGCGCCTCTGCGGGGTTCGCGCCCACCATCGCCCGCGAAGCTCCCGACCCGTACAGCCTCCTGACCCTCGTCGGCGCGGGTGTCGGGATCGCGGTCGTCGTCGCATCGACTGCGCACATCACCGTCGACGGCGTGCAGTACATCCCACTCGACGGCGGGCCGGTGCTCCCGATCGCGCTCGCGTGGCGACGCGACAACGCTGCGCCCGCACTACACCGGGTCTTGGAAGTGCTCCGCGAACTGCCCACACCCCGATAGCGCCGAACCTGCGCATCGGGTAGACAGAATTCACTTCGCACACACCAGAGGAGACGCCGTGTCGGATTCGATCCTGCTCGTCGAACAGCGCGGACCCGTCCGGGTTCTCACGTTCAACCGCCCGCAGCAGCGTAATGCGCTGAGCTCGGCCCTCATCGACACGCTGCGTACAGAACTGGCAGCCGCCGACGCCGATGAGCAGACCGGCGTCGTCATCCTCACCGGCACCGACCCCGCGTTCTGCGCTGGCCTCGACCTGCAGGAACTCGGGTCCGGTGGCGGCACACTCCTGAAGGTCGAGGACGACGACATTCCCGTCGGGCATCCGTGGACGCCGCTGTCGAAACCGGTGATCGGCGCGATCAACGGCGCGGCCATCACCGGCGGTCTCGAACTCGCGCTCGCGTGCGACATTCTCGTCGCCTCGGAGCGGGCCCGTTTCGCCGACACCCACGCCCGCGTCGGTGTGCTCCCCGGCTGGGGGCTGACGTCGAGGCTGCCCGCCGCGGTGGGCCGCGGGTTCGCGCGACGCATGAGCTTGTCGGGCAACTTTGTCAACGCTGAGGAGGCACTGCGGGTCGGGCTGGTCACCGAAGTCGTCGAACACGACGCCCTTCTGAACGCCGCACTCGCCCTCGCGGAGACGATTGCCGCCAACGATCAGCCGGGTGTCCGCACGCTGCTCGCGTCGTACCGCCGGGCCGAGGAACACCTCGTCGACCCGGCCCTGCAGGTCGAGAACGAGACGTCGCGGGAGTGGTTGGAGACGTTCACACCCGACCGTGTCGCGGATCGGCGTGCGGACGTGATCGGGCGGGGTCGCGCGCAGAACGCCTAGCTTCGCCGTTCGGTGACCGCGCATGTCGAAACGATGATTTCCACCCGCTCCTGAAGTCGATACTGGGACAACGTCCGTTCGATGCAAGGAGAAGCATGGCCAAGGTGTTGTACTCGGCGACGATGTCGCTGGACGGTTTCATCGCCGGGCCGGGCGGCGACATGTCGTGGATGAAACCGTTCTTCGAACCCGACGAGGAGACCGACGAACTCGCAGCCGACATCGGTGCGCTGCTCGTCGGCAACCGCACCCACCGCGGCGACGACCCGAACCGCGGCACCGAGAACGAGGGCGCTTTCGGCGGCACGTGGGACGGCCCCTATTTCCTACTCACCCACCATCCCCTGGTGACGCCGGAGCCGGGAGTGACCGTCGTCCACGATCTGGCGTCCGGACTTGCTGCAGCCAAGGCCGCGGCCGGCGACAAGTACGTCGGCATCCTCGGCGCCGACGTCGCACGCCAATGCCTCGAGATCGGCGAACTCGACGAGGTGCTGGCGAACATCGTGCCGATCTTCCTCGGCGACGGCACACCGCTGTTCTCCCACCCAGACGGCAGGCAGGTGCGGCTCGAGCAGACGAAGGTGTCGCACACCCGGACCTGGACGAACATCTGGGCGCGGGTCGTCCGCTAGGGGTGGCCGGTGCCACCGCTGCGAAACCTTCCCCCAGCTGTCCGGGTTTCCGTTGCCTCACGACCCACGGCAACCCGGGCGACGCGAGGAAAGTTTCGCGCGGTGGTCATTTCCCATCGATGACTCCGCGCTCGCGCCGCAGTGCTGCGCAGGGCGCTTGGCAAGGACAATCGGCTACGCCGTCGGCAACCAGGTGTGTGCCGCGGTAACCAATGCCGTGACTCCGATGGTCATCGTCGGTTCGATGACCGGCGCATAGTGCGGCGAGTGGTTCGAAGGCACCTGGAGCAGCGCGGGGTCCGTCATGTCGCCCGTGGTGAACAGCGACGGGTCGGCTCCGCCGAGCAACCAATATGCCAGGGGCGCACCTGCGCTCGTGGCCAGGACTCCGACGTCCTCGCTGCCTGCACCCGCTCCCGGGTCGAGGATATTGTCCGCCCCCAACCACGTAGCGAAGGCATCCAACGTCTTGTTCAGGGCGGAAGGATCGTTCGTGACCACCGGGAACCGCTCGATCGAGGTAATTTCAGGTTCTTCCGGGGCGCCCGCTGTCGCAGATTCGCCGCGAACAATGCGGTCGACGCTGTCGAGGATCTTTTGTCGTACCCCCGCGTCGTAGCTGCGGATGTTCAGTTGGAGCTCCGCCTCACCGGGAATGACATTGGCCGCATTTCCGGCATGAACGGAGCCGACCGTGAGCACTGCAGTCGCCGTGCTCGGGATCTCACGCGAGATGATCGTCTGCAGACGCAGGACCACCTCGGCCGCTATGACGATGGGGTCGATGGAGGCCTCCGGCATCGACCCGTGGGCCCCTCTACCCACGACCCGCACGCGCAGCGAATCCGACCCCGCATACGAAAACCCCGGATGTCCGGCAATCTTCCCTGCGGGAAGCGGCGCCACGTGTTGACCCAGCACCACATCCGGCTTGGGGAACCTGACGAACAGCCCGTCGTCGACCATTGCCTGGGCCCCCGCGCCCAGCTCTTCGGCCGGCTGGAAGACGAGTAGCAGAGTGCCCGACCAGCTCGCAGTATCAGTGGAGAGAATCTGCGCTGCGCCGAGTAGGCACGTCGTGTGCATATCGTGGCCACAGGCATGTGCAACCGGTGTCGACTCGCCGTGCTCGTCGACGACGGTAACGGTACTGGCGTAGTCGAGGCCGGTTTCCTCCTTGACGGGGAGGGCGTCCATGTCGGCCCGAAGCAGCACGGTCGGGCCGGCGCCGTTCTTCAACACCCCGACCACTCCGGTCGTCCCGACCCCGGTGGTGACGTCGAACCCGAAAACACTCAATCGCTCGGCCACGATCGCAGCAGTGCGATGTTCTTGGAACCCGAGTTCCGGATGTCTGTGAAGGTCCTTGTACAGGTCGATCAGAGCAGGATCGATCGTCATGTCGTCGGAGCTGGTCACAATTCGGTCCTTCGATCGAGCTGAACTCGGACGCTCTCCAGTATTTCAGGGACCGGGATTCGGCGTGTGGGTATTGACGGTCCGGTTGTTCCCTAGCAGGCCGATGAGTTCTGTCGTCGAGTCGGGTCTGTTACTGCATGACCACAATCGACCGCCCCATCACCGCAACTCTCGAGGTTCCCGGCGCCACCCTCACTTACGACGTCCGCGGCGACCTGCAATCCGGAACTCCCCTACTGCTGGTGGGTTCGCCGATGGACGCAAACGGGTTCGCGGCACTCGCGACACAGTTCTCCGATCGCCCGGTCGTCACCTACGACCCGCGCGGCGTCATGCGCAGCCCCCGTGACACCCCCGGCCTCTCGACGCCCGAACTGCACGCCGACGACCTGCACCGCCTCATCGATGCACTCGGCGTCGGCCCGGTCGATCTGTTCGGCAGCAGCGGTGGCGCGGTGAACGGCCTCGCGTTGGTCGCGGCGCATCCCGAGCAGGTCCGGACACTGGTCGCGCACGAGCCGCCGACGTGCCCGCTGCTGCCCGACTACCCGGTCGTGCGGGCGGTGGTCGACGACATCGACGCCACCTACCAGCGCAGCGGCATGGGCCCGGCGATGGCGAAGTTCATCATGATGCTCTCGCAGACGGAACCGTTGACGGCGGCCTACCTCGACCAGCCGTCCCCCGACCCGTCCGTATTCGGCCTGCCCACCGACGACGACGGCTCCCGCGACGACGCCCTGCTCAGCCAGAACCTGCTCTCCTGCACCGGATACGAACCCGACTTCGACGTCCTCCCGAAGGCCTCCACCCGCGTGGTGATCGGCGCGGGCAAGGAATCCGGCGGCGAGATCTCCGCGCGCGCGGCAGCGGAGGTCGCCAAGCGTCTCGGCGTCGAACTCACGATGTTCCCCGGCGGCCACGCCGGTTTCGCGGGCGAGGGGTACGGCATGCCCGGCGACCCGGAAGGCTTCGCGGCAGTGCTGCGCACAGTGTTGGCTCGCTGAGGTCCGCACACCTGATGTGAGGCTCGCACAGCCAATTGTCGACCACAGGGTGTGCGAGCCTCATATTTGCGTTGCTTACTTCGCGTCGTCCTCGAGATCGGCCAACGCCTGCTTGCCCATCGCGAACGCGCGGTTGCTGTTGGGCACGCCTGCATAGACAGCGGTGTGGAGGAAGACCTCGATGAGTTCGTCGGGATCCATGCCCGCTCGCAGCGCCGCACGGATGTGCATGTCGAGTTCGTGCTCGTTACCCACTGCGGTGAGGATCGCGAGGGTGAGCAGGCGTCGGGTGTGGTGATCGAGGCCGGGACGCGCCCAGATGTCGCCCCACGCGGTGCGGGTGATGAAGTCCTGGAACGGCTGTGTGAATGCGGTGGCCTGCGACATCGCACGGTCCACATGCGCGTCGCCGAGCACGGAACGTCGCATCCGCATACCCACCTCGACCGCTGCGGAACGATACACACCTACCTGCTCCGACCTGGTGATGTGCGCACGGATCAGCGCGGTCACGCGACCCGCCTGCTCGACGTTCACCAGATGCGCGCCCGGATCGAGGACGTGGAAATCGGCGTCGGCTATTCCGTCGGCCAGTTCACGCATGACCTCGGGAGGGGTCGCCGGGTCGTGTGCCCCGGCGATCACCAGCGTGGGAGCAACGATCCGTGCGAGGTCCGCGCGACCGTCGAACTCCGCGAGGGCTTCGCAGCAGCCGGCGTATCCGTCGTTCGACGTCGCCGACACCATGTCGATGTGTCGCCCGACGAGCTCCGGGTCGCGGGCCGCCAGTTCGGCGGTGAACCAGCGTCCGACGATCTGCTCGGCGATCGAAGCCACACCGTCGGCGCGCACCGTTGCCGCTCGGTCGCGCCATTGCTGCGACGGCGCGAATACAGCGGCCGTGCACAGCAGCGTCAGCGACCGCATCCGCTCGGGCCGGTGCACCGCGAGCCACTGCCCGACGGCCCCTCCCAGCGACAGACCGACGACATGCACGGCGTCGACACCCAGCTCGTCGAGCAGCACCAGAACATCTGCGGCGAGCTGCGCGACCGTGTAAACACCGGGTACCGAATCGGATTCACCGTGCCCGCGGTGGTCGACGGCGATGACGTCGGCGATGGGCGACAACGCGACGATCTGCGGCGACCACATCCTGCGGTCGGAACCGAGCGACCCCAGCAACACCACCGACGGGGCCGCAGGATCACCGTGTCGTTCGTAAGCGAGGGAGGTCATCGCAGTCCTTCGTGTCGGGCAAGGGCACGGTCGACGAGGTCGGCGGCGTGCCCGAGATAGCGGGTGGGGTCGAGGAGGCCGGCCAGTTCGTCGGCCGACAGGTGCGCGGTGATGCGCGGGTCTGCGTCGAGCGGGATTCCGGAGACGGCGGCGTCGGTGACGATCGCCCGGGCGTCGTCGACGTGTCGCGACAGTGCGCCCGTCACCTTCTCGGCCAGCACCGCTCCCCCGGTGAGCGCGAGGTTGCGGTCGAGAGCGTCGACGTGCACGTGCAAACCGCCGAGACACACGGAAAGTCGGTGTGCGGCACCGCCGGTGAGGCGAAGCAGATCCGCAACCGCTTCCCACTCCGCATGCCACGCCCCGGCTGCGCGGGCGAATTCGTGGTCGGCCGACGACAACACGGTCGCGACGAGCCCCGGTACACGACGCGCGGCAGCGCGAGCCGCGATCGCGGCCACGGGGTTTCGCTTGTGCGGCATGGCCGATGAGCCGCCCGGAGAATCTTCGGAGACTTCGGCTATCTCGGTCATCGCCATGAGCACCACGTCGGTTGCGGGTTTGGATACCGCAGCTGCCGCGACGCCGAGCGCCGCCGCGAGCCGCGTCATCGGGGTGCGCACGGTGTGCCACGGGGTAGTGGCGCGCGCGAGTCCGAGCCTGTCGGCGAGGTCGTCGGCGAAGTACATGCCGTCGGGTGCGACAGCGGCGAGCGTGCCTGCGGCGCCACCGTACTGCACGGGCAGCGACGACAGTGCGCGGTCGAGTTCGGTGTGGGCGTCGTCGAGTCCGGTGAGCCACCCGGCGGCGAGGGCGCCGAATGTGGTGGGCAGGGCTTGCTGGCCCAGGGTGCGCGCGATCATGGGTGTCGCGCGGTGCGTTCGTGCAAGATCAGCGGCCGCGTCGGCAGCGGCAGCGAGGTGGTCGAGGATGCGTCGTCCGGCACGACGCGCGAGGAGCACCAGTGCGGTGTCCATGATGTCCTGGCTGGTTGCGCCGACGTGTACGGCGGTCGCGGGCGCATCGGCGCGATCGCGGAGCAGCTTCACGAGCGGGATGACGGGATTCCCACCCGCCGCGGCGAGAGCACCGAGGTCGGCGGGGTCGAGGTCGCGGGCGAGTTCGGCAGCGGCGACGGCCACGGCAGCGGCGTCCGCTTCGGTCGCACGCCCGATCCCGACGGCGCCGGCGGTGATTGCGGCCTCGACTTCGAGCAGCGCTCCGATCCACGCGCGGTCCGACACCTCGGGTGCCATGCCGTCGGCCCCGAAGACGGGATCGAACAACGGCCCGCGGGTGGATTCCTGGTGGGGGTGTGACATCGGAGACCTCGGGATCGGTTCGGGTGCGCTCGGAAAAGCTGTGCCAGAGCGTGGTTTCACGTCCTGACTGTTCCATGGCCGGCTCGGCGCAACAGCGCAGCAACGTCGTCGACGATAGCGGACGTCGCCGCAGCCGAGCGGATGACGCCGATCGTTTCGGCCGTCCCGACGGTGTCGACGGGTAGCCGATGCAGCCTGCCGTCGACGAGGTCCCGCTCGGGGACGCGTTCGGGAACGACCCACACGGCATCGGATTCGCGCACGTACGCGGCGGCGACCGCGACGTCGATGGTCTCGACGGTGCCCGAGGGCAATTCGAGGCCGTGCCGACGCAGGAGCACATCGGTGTGGTGCCGCGGCACAGTGCCTGCCGCCGAGACGACCAGCGGGTATTCGCACACCTCGGGGAGCGTCGCCCGTGCGCCCGCCAGCGGATGTCCGGGGCGGACGACGAACGCGAGCGCCTCGGCGTAGAGCAATTCGAACGACAGGCCGGCCATGGTCTCTGGGTCGCTCATCCGCCCGATCATCACGTCCACGTCGCCCGCCCGCAGCGCTGCGAGCAGTTCGGTGTTCGTGCCGGTGCGGATGCGGGCGTCGAGTTCGGGGTGTCGCGCGCGGAGCCCGCCGAGCACGGCGGGGAGCAGCACCGATGCGGCCGACGGCAACGCTCCGATGCGCACGGTCGCGTGTTCGGATTCGTCTGCGCCCGCCAGTCTTGCGACGGCGGTGTCGAAAGCGTGGACGACGCGTTCGGCGTGGTCGAGGAAACGTTCACCGGCGGCGGTGGGGACGGCACCGTGCCTGCCTCTGTCGAGCAGTTTCGTGCCCGCGAGCAACTCGAGTTCGTTGAGTGTCTTGGTGACGGCAGGTTGGGTCAGGTGCAGCCGTTCGGCGGCGCGCCCGACGTGGCGTTCGTGCGCGACCGCGACGAAGCACGTCAGATGCCGGAGCCGGATTCGCCCGTGGAGGTCCATTACCAGAAGTTATGCAATTCGGCCCGAATGGTCAATTTACATAAGCGAACGTTCCCCTTAGCGTGGGTGCAAGCCCCACAGCCCACGACAGGAGCGGCTTCATGAACATCGCTGGCCCCAGCGCATACGGCGAGTTCGTCGAGCGCGACCACACGCAGCACCCACCGGCACTCACGGCGGGTTACCGCACGTCGGTCCTGCGTTCGCCGCGCAATGCACTGATCTCGCCGCGGAACACGGTGTCGGAGAAGACCGGGCCGCTGTTCACCGCAAGTGAGCTGGGCGAGCTCGACAACGACATGATCCGCAACTTCGCGCACGGCGGTCTGCCGATCGGTGAGCGGATCATCATGCACGGCTATGTCCGCGACGAGTTCGGGAATCCGGTGAAGGGCGCGCTCGTCGAGGCGTGGCAGGCAAACGCCGGTGGCCGCTACCGGCACAAGAAGGACTCGTACCATCTCGCGCCGATCGACCCCAACTTCGGCGGGTGCGGCCGGATGCTCACCGACGACAACGGCTACTACTTCTTCCGCACCATCAAGCCGGGGCCGTACCCGTGGGGCAACAGCGCCAATGCGTGGCGTCCCGCGCACATCCACTTCTCGATCATCGGCGACGGCTGGGCGCAGCGTCTGATCACGCAGTCGTACTTAGAGGGCGACCCGCTGATCGAGCAGTGCCCCATCGCCGCGACCATCCCCTCCCGCGACCAGGTGCGCAGCCTGATCGCTCAGGCCGACACCGCGAACGACGCACCGTTCGACGCCCGCGCCTACCGCTTCGACATCACGCTGCGGGGCCGCCGCGCCACCTTCTTCGAGAACGCATAGGGAGCACACCCATGACTGAGCCGCTCACACCGTTCCCCATGGTGCAGCGCCGCCCCGAGACTCCGTCGCAGACGGGTGGTCCGTACGTGCACATCGGCCTCGCACCGCAGCAGGCCGGATTCGACATCTTCGACAACAACTTCGGCAACGTGCTCGTCTCCGACGACACACGCGGTGAGCGAATCACCATCGAGGGACGCGTGTTCGACGGCTCCGGCACCCCCGTCCGCGACGTCCTCATCGAGATCTGGCAGGCCGACGCCGACGGCACGTACGCCCACCCCGGCGACACCCAGGACAAGGCCGGCGACCCGTCGTTCCGCGGGTGGGGTCGTACCGGAGGCGACTTCGACACCGGCGTCTACAGGTTCGAGACGATCAAGCCCGGCTCGGTGCCGGGGAACAACGGCGCGGTCCAGGCTCCGCACGTGCTGATGGTGCTGTTCGCCCGCGGCATCAACGTCGGCCTGCACACGCGGCTCTACTTCGACGACGAGTCCGCCGCCAACGCCGCCGACCCCCTGCTCACGTCGATCGAGTGGGAGGTGCGCCGCAACACCCTGATCGCCACACGCAGCGAGCGCGACGGAAAACCCGTCTACACCTTCGATATCCGTCTTCAGGACACCCCGGACGGCGGACGCGAGACCGTCTTCCTCGATATCTGACAGAAGTAAGCAGCACAAACAAAAACCTCGCAGGGCCAGTGGTAAGCCACCAGCCCTGCGAGGTCTACATTTGCCCTGCTTACTTCGCTTCGATGAGCGTCGTCGCGGGTTTGCGGATGAAGAACGACGCCGCCACAGCCACCAGCGACACGATGCCGCCGCAGAGGAACGCGGTGTGGATGCCGTCCTGATTCGCGACGAGCGCGGACGCACCGTCGGAGGCGCTCGACGTGGCGGTCACGGTCATCACGGTGATGAACAGCGCCGTGCCTGCCGCACCCGCCAACTGCTGGACGGTGTTGAAGATCGCGCTGCCGTGCGAGTAGAGCTCGGCCGGCACCGCACCGAGCGACGACGTCATCAGCGGGGTCATCACCGTCGCGAGGCCGAGCATCAACAGCACGTGGGAACCGATGATCTGCACCATCGACGATTCTGCGTCGAACAGCGTCATCGTCCACAACGCCGCGCTGACGACGATGGCGCCGGGGATCACGAGCGGGCGCGCCCCGATGCGGTCGTAGACGCGTCCGACGAACGGCGACAGCAGGCCCATGGCCAGACCGCCGGGGAGCAACAGCAGACCGGTTTCGAGAGTGTCGAGACCGCGCACGTTCTGCAGATACAGCGGCAGCAGGATCAGCGCGCCGAACAGCGACATCATGCTGACGATGACCATGCCGAGCCCGATGCTGAACACCGGGAAGCTGAACGGACGCATGTCGAGCAGGGCGCGTCCGTCCTTCTGGCGCGAAAGCTGACGCAGCACGAACACGGCGAGAGCGACGACACCGACGACGAGCGGGATCCACACCGGGAAGCTCGACTCCTCGGCCGAATGACCGATGCTGCTCAGGCCGTAGACGATGCCGCCGAACGCGAAGACGGACAGGATGACCGACAGGACGTCGAGCGGGACCTTCTTCGGCTCGGTGAGGTTCTTGACCAGCACGACACCGATGGCGAACGCGATGAGCGCGACGGGCAGGACGATCCAGAACATCCAGCGCCAGTCGAGGGCGTCGAGGATGATGCCGGAGATCGTGGGCCCGATGGCAGGTGCCACGGAGATGACGATCGAGATGATGCCCATCATGCCGCCGCGCTTGTGGGCGGGCACCACGCGCAGCACCGTCGTCATCAGCAACGGAAGCATGATGGCGGTGCCTGCGGCCTGCGTCACGCGACCGGCGAGGAGCATCTCGAATCCCGGCGCGGACGCCGCGAGCAACGTGCCGAGGCTGAACACGCTCATCGACGCGATGAACACCTGACGGAGCGTGAACCGCTCGAAGAGATAGCCGGTGATCGGGATGACGACGGCCATGGTGAGCATGAAGCCGGTGGTGAGCCACTGGGCGGTGCTCGCGGTGATGTCGAGATCGACCATCAACGGCGGCAACGCGACGCTCATGATCGTCTCGTTCAGGATCATCACGAATGCCGCGACGACGAGGACACCGATCAGCACCTTGCTACCCGGTTCCAGATCGGCCTGGGGACCGACGTCGGTCTGGCCTTCCAACTGAGGTGACTGCATATCCGGTTACTTCCTGAAGGGGTATATCGATCGCGAATGCGACAACCCTGAAAGTCTCGCCCGATCTGGAAGTCACTGTCAACTTGATTTCTACTGTTAGATTGGCGCGGACTCTCAACGTTGCGGTCCGAGGTGAAAGGAACCCCACCGATGACCCAGAAAACCCAGCCACGTGTCCCCGACCTGCGGGAACGACGCAGGCAGGAGACGCGTCTCGAGATTTCGAGGGTCGCCCTGGAGCTGTTCGAACTCCAGGGATTCGCCACGACGACCGTCGACGAGATCGCCCGTGCGGCCGGTGTTTCCTCGAGCACGTTCTTCCGGTGCTTCACCACCAAAGAGGACTCCGTGTGGGGTCCGGACCGCGAACTCGAAACCGAAATCGTCGAGTGGCTCGAGTCGGTTCCGCCGGAAGACATCAACCTCACCGGTATCGAAGCCTTCTACGAGCGTTCCCTGCAGCGACTCGTGACGAGCTCCGAGGACACGCGCGATCGCATCCTGCGCACCCGCCGGCTCATCACGTCCGACGACCACTTGCGTGCCGCCGCGTTCGCCGCCGACGCCCTCGCCATGTGCCGGATCAGCACCAGCGTCGCCGAGCGCCTGCGCGGACTCCGCTCCGAATCGTTCGCGCGACTACTCGTCGAATCGGCCGGTGTGGCCTCACGCATCGCGTTCGACACCTGGGTCCGGCACATCGAACGCGGCGACGACGCCGACCTCGTGGAGATCTATCGCACCACCCGCACCGATCTCCGCAAGGTCGTCGTCACCTGATACTTCGACGGAGCGGCCACTCGCGTGTAAGAGTGACGTAATGCCCGATAGGTTGCGAGCCCGGTTCAGCCGGTCCGATCAGCTCACGGAGCGCCCCGACTTCGCTCTCGTCGGTGTGCTGAGAGTCCCCCAGACGTCGACGAGTCCGGCGCGCGCGATCGTGCGTCGCATCGGCTACGCCCTGGCAGCCCTGCTGGTGATGGTGGCGCTCGTCTACATCGACCGCGACGGCTACCGGGATGCGCAGGACAACGAGCTGTCGCTGCTCGACTGCTTCTACTACGCGTCGGTGTCGCTCTCGACCACCGGCTACGGCGACATCACCCCGATCACCCCGTCCGCACGACTGATGAACGTCCTCGTCATCACGCCGCTGCGCGTCTTCTTCCTCATCGTGCTGGTCGGCACGACACTGGGCGCACTGACCGAGACGTCACGTCAGACATTCCGCATCCAGAGCTGGCGACGACGGGTGCACGACCACACCGTCGTGCTCGGTTACGGCACCAAGGGCCGGTCGGCCGTCGACGCTTTGCTGGGCGACGAGGTCCCCCCGTCGCAGATCGTGGTGGTCGACACCGATCCCATCGTCCTCGAAAGTGCAGCCGGGCAAGGTCTGGTGACCGTGCACGGCTCCGCGACCAAACAGGACGTGCTGCGTGTCGCGGGGGTGCAGCGCGCGGCGTCGGTGATCGTGGCCGCGAATCGCGACGACACCGCCGTGCTCATCACCCTCGCCGCCCGCGAGATCAACCCGAACGCGAAGATCGTCGTCGCGATCCGCGAATCGGAGAATGCGCATCTGCTGCGTCGCTCCGGCGCCGACACGGTGGTGGTGTCGTCGGAGACCGCCGGGCGGTTGCTCGGTGCCGCGCGGAGTTCGCCGCGCGTGGTCGACATGATCGAGGACATTCTCACCCCGGAGGAGGGGTTCACCATCGCCGAGCGCGCTGTCGACCTCGAGGAGGTCGGGCAGGATCCGCGTCATCTGGGGCAGATCGTGCTCGGCGTCGAGCGCAACGGAAGCCTGTTCCGGGTGGGATCGCCCGAGGTCAGCGCCCTTGCCGCACGCGACAAGCTGCTGTACATCCGGTTGGCGGTGGACGGGTCGGGGCACCGCGGCTGAAGGTAGCTCTCCCACTCTGCACATTTTTATGGAAGAGTCATTTCCATGATTGAGAATGACATTTCCACGCAGGGAGGGATGACCGTGTCCGCAGACAACACTTTCACCTCGGATTTCGGTATCACGTCGCTGCAGGTCTCGAGGGAACGCGCGATCATGGGCGCGACCGTCACCGAGAAGCTGTGCACTCCCACAGGCACGGCGTCGCTCGGGTTTCTCACGACGCTCGTCGACATCGTCGCCTCGTCCCCCGCCCTCGTCGTGGGTTCTCCCGACTGGACCGCGACGCAGGATCTGTCGATCCATTCCGCCGGCTTCCTGCGTCCCGGCCCGATCGCGATCGACGCCAAACTGATTCGCGTCGGCAAGAAGACGATCCTGGTGGAGACCGACGTGTACGACACGCACGGCGTCACCGATCTCCGCGAGATCGCGAACTCGATCGATACCCCCGGCGCGGGCCGCCTCACTCTCGCCGCACGCGGTCTCGTCACGTTCGTGCGCCTCCCCCGCTCCGCGGCCACCCTCGGCGACGTCGCCACCTACACCCCCGAGGAGTGGGTCGGCTCGATCCGCGAATACCCGATCACCCCCATCGACGACGACGTCTTCTCCCGCCTGAACCTTCGCGAGATCGACGGGTCCCACGGCGAGTTCGAGCTCGATCTCACCGGGTTCGTCGCCAATTCCATCGGCACCATCCAGGGCGGCGCGCAGGCCCTGCTCGCCGAGGCCGCAGCGAATGCGATGCGGCCCGAGCTCGTCGCGACCGACATCCAGATCCACTACCTGGCGCAGGTGAAGAAGGGGCCGGCGCGGTCGTACGGCACGGTCGTCCGCGACGCCGCCGACCACTCGGTGATCAAGGTTGCACTCGTCGATTCGGGCGCGGACGACAAGCTGCTCACGCTACTGACGATCACCCTCCAGCGTCCTCCTCGGTAGCCCGCACACCTTCCCGCGCGCCTGCCAGTTTCAGACAGCAGCAATCGTCGAAGCGGGAAGCTGGGACGCGCGCGGGAAGGAGAGATGATCCGACTAGCGTCCGGCTCGTGCCACTGCCCGCTCGAAGCGGGCGCGAACGACGTCGAACCGGGACAGTTCCCCCCACGTCCAGCGAATCACGTGGAAACCCAGATCGCGTAGCGCGTCCTCCCGCAGCTTCTCCCGACGGACGACGTCGGGGCCGCCGTACTTGCCCATACCGTCGAATTCGCCGACGATCCGATGCTCCTTCCAGTAGAAGTCGGTGCGAGCAACGAACCCGCCCTCCGGAGTGTGTACAACCTCCTGCAATGAAGGGGCAGGCAGCCCGATCTGGTCCATCCTCAACCGGCTCAGCGACTCACCGGGGCTTTCGCTACGGCCGTCGAGAAACGCGATGATCCGTCGCGCTGCGGCGATACCTTGCCGTCGGCCGAGGGACTCGAGGGTCTCCGGTAATGCCGTCTTCAGCAACGGGTTCCCCGCCAACGCCGAATCCCCGGCAATCACGACCTCGTCGATCGGTGCCGTGCAGGCGAGGTCCACGACTGTCCGCGCGATGGAGGTACACGGCACTCCGTCGACCTCGACGACGTCGTCAGCACCGAACTTCACCACATGCAGATGGCGCCCGCTGCCGCGACGGCCACCGGTTTTCCCGTCACGGGTCACGTGGACACGGCTCAGATCGGGACGCCACAATGCCAGTCCGTGCAGAACTGCGGCAGACACATGGCTGATCGCGGTCCCGTCGGGCAGTCCTGCCCCCGTGGTTCGCGCCCGGATTCGATGTCGTTCGACCGCGTCGAGGCCCTCGGCGGCAGGGCCGTCCAGATAGATTCCGGGAGCGAGGCGCTCCAGTTCGCCGGTCCGGAGCGCACGACGGATCTCGGAATCGCTCAGTCCTGAGCTGAGAGCGTCGCTGCGGCGGAAGGGGTTCGGTGAGGTCATGACGCCGAGAGTGTCATCGCAGTACGTCCGACCGGTGCCGGATTCGACGAAAGCGACAGATCTGTGGATGGTTCCGGCAGCTGTGGATAACTCCCGCGACGCAATTCGTTTCCCACACCGCTCGTTGCGGGTGTGGGAAACCAATTTCCGCGCGGGAAGCGCCTACCGAGTGGTGAGTGAGCTCAAGAACTGCCGCGTCCGCTGCACCGAGCCGCGCGCGTCGTCGCCGACGGGGAAGATCGCGGCCCAGATGTCGGTGGCACCTGCGTCGAGCAGGCCCTGCAGTTGGGCGCGCACGGATTCTTCGGTGCCGACGATGGCGACGTCGGCGGGAGTGCTCGCTCCCCCGACTTCGAGGACTCGCTGGTAGTTCGGCATTCCCGCGTACATGGTGGCGGTGGCAGCGACTGCCGCGCGTGCTTCGTCGGCGTCGTCGTGAACAGCGACGGGCAACCCCGCGACTATGCGCGGCGACGGCCTGCCCGCCTTCTCCGCGGCGGCGCGGATGGCGGGTGAGATGACGGATTCGACGACCTTCCCCGACGCCATCCACAGCACCGTGCCGTCGGCATATTGCCCCGCGACACGCAGCATTCGAGGCGACATCGCCGACAGCAACACGGGAACCGGATGCGCGACCGGCACCATCCGCCCTTCGCTGCGGGTACTCCACTCGCCGCCTTGGAAATCGACGTCCTCGCCGTGCAGGAGCCCGGTGACGATACGCATGTATTCCTCGGTGTTGCGACCGGGCCGGTCGTACGACATGCCGTACACGTCGCGCACGAGACTTTCGTGCGACGGGCCGAGACCGAGGGTGAAACCGGGACGCCCCATTGCTTCCGCTACTGCCGCAACACGATTCGCCTGCAGCAGAGGATGTACCGGGTAGGTCTGCAGCACCGCGGTGCCAAGTTCGATGGACGAGGTCTCGCGACCGGCCACGGCGAGCGCCGCAAGTGGGTCGCCTGCAACCGTGCTCGCGTACCAGAGCGAGGTGAAACCGTCGGCCTCCGCTTTCTGCGCCTGTCGAACGATCTTGTCGGTGGACGATCCGCCACCCGTCAACCCGATCCGCACCACGAACCTCCCATGAGAACCTTACTTATATTAAAGGAGAATATTACTCTCAGAAAAACGGTATCCACTTCTTGCTCGACCCGGAGGGCCGCATCCTTGTTTCCCGACCTCACTCCCATCTCCGAAGAAATCGGCGCCGAGATCACCGGCGTCGCCGGGCACACACTCAACGACCCGAAAGCCGCCGCGCGCTGCCAGGAGCTCGTCGACGAATACGGCGTCGTCGTCTTCCGCGAAGCGAAGATCAGCGACAGCGACCTGGTCGACCTGAGCCGCATGCTCGGTGAGGTCGTCGTTCCGAGGATGGGCGGCCAGGACGACCATCCCGAGGTGTCCGCGATCAGCCTCGACCCCAAGAAGACGGTGCTCGCGTCGTACAACACCGGCACCTTCCACTGGCACATCGACGGCGCCACCGACGAGGTCCCTCAGAAGGGCACGCTGCTGACCGCACTACAGGTGTCCGACGAGGGCGGCGACACCGAGTTCGCGAACACCTACGCGTCGTACGAGGCCCTCTCCGACCAGGACAAGGCAGAGTTCGAGACCCTCCGCGTGGTGCACAGCTTCGCCGCGGCCCAGCGTCTGGCGAACCCCGAGCCGACGGCCGAGCAGGAAGCTGCGTGGGCGCGGGTACCCGAACGCGAGCACCCGCTGGTGTGGACGCGGCACAGCGGCCGCAAGTCGCTGCTGATCGGGGCCACCGCATCGCACGTCGTCGGGTGGCCCGAGGACGAGGGCAAGGGCCTGATCGGCCGGCTGCTCGCGTGGTCGACGCAGCCGCGGTTCTCGCTGCGTCATCACTGGCAGCCAGGCGACCTCGTGCTGTGGGACAACACCGGCATGCTGCACCGCGCGGTGCCCTATTCGGTCACATCACCGCGGTTGCTGCATCGCACCACCCTCGTGGGCGAGGAGGCCGTGGCATGACCGACCTGACTGCCCTCGAAAACAACGTGCAGTACCTGATGGACAGGACGGCGATTCTCGACTGCATCGCGAATCATGCGCGCGGGTGTGATCGACACGACACCGACCTTCTCGGCGGCACCTATCACGACGACGGCGTCGACGAGCACGGCGCGACGGTCAACAGCGGGCAGGACTACGCGAGCTGGGCCAACTCCACGCATGCCGCCACTGCGGACGCCCACACCCACAACATCACCACCCATACATGCGAGATCGACGGCGACACCGCCCATGCCGAGAGTTACGTCATCGTCGGGCTGCTCGGAAAGGGCTCGTCCACAGTGCAATTGATGAGCGGTCGGTACATCGACCGTCTCGAAAAGCGCGACGGCACGTGGCGAATCGCAGTTCGCAGGTCGACGGTGGAGTGGAGCGCATCTGCCGACGCCTCGCTTCTGCAGTCCCCCTTCTTCACGAAACAGGAGTTTCTCAAGGGAACCCGCGACACCACCGATCTGTCCTACCGGCGACCCCTCTCGGCCGACTCCCCGGCACCCGCGCGCTGGTCGTAGCGGTCCCGATCAGCGGCTACTCACGTTGACAAGGACCCGTGTCGCTTGTTCGGATGACAGATGCCCGTTTGCACGAAGCATGGAGAACCCCGACGATGATGGACTCGCTCGACGCCTATCGGCTGTACGTCAACGACGGGTTGTCCGACAAAGAAATCGCAGCTCAGAGCGCGCGCTACCAGCCGCTGGCCCAGGATCTGCGCGACCTCATCGTGCTGTCCATCCAGTCGCGGGGCGGCGACGACGAGATCCTCGAGGCCCGCAAGCATCTTGCCGCGGCCAGGACGATCCTCGAACGCGACCGGGACACCGGGCCGTACGGCACGCGTTTCACCGATGCCGGCAACTTCCGGACGTGGGGCAATGCCGCGATCGGGCTGCGCAACCCCATCGCACCGCCGCTCGAGTTCCAGGTCGACGACGACGGCCGCGTGTGGGCCGACTTCCATCTCCACGCCGGCTACGAGGGTCCTGCCGGGTTCGCCCACGGCGGGGTCTCCGCCCTGGTGCTCGACCAGCTCCTCGGCGATACGGCCCGCTTCTCGGGCGCTCCCGGGATGACCGGCACGCTGACGGTGAAGTATCGGCGTCCCACTCCGCTCGGCGATCTGCATTGCGAGGCCAGGCTCGATCGCGTCGAAGGGTCGAAGGCGTTCGCGACGGGGTCCATCTCCGGGCCGGACGGGGTGTGCGTGGAGGCCGAAGGGATCTTCATCGCACCGAAGTGGATGCGTGAACAGCGCGAACGCACCGGGGTACAGGGCTAGTAGTTACCGAGAACACCCTCGCAGCAACGGCGAGCGCAGCGTCGCGCTGAGTACAGTGGTCGGGTACGCAGCGTGAAGGATGGTGACGCCCGATGGAGAACGTCGAGTTCTATTCGCTCGTCGCCATGTGCTCGCTCTTCGCGGCGTCGACGTGGTGTCTCGCCCGCCCGCATCTGCTGTCGAGCCTCGCTGCGGCTGTCGCGTCCGGTTTGTGGGTTCTCCTCAACGGTCCGATCGAAGGCCGTGTCCTCTATGTGGTGACTCCCAATCATGGGCTCACCGAATCGGATCTGCTGTCGGCTGTGGGACTGTGCATCGCCGCGTGGGGTTGCTGGTACAGCGTCCGGAACCGGCGCCGGCGTCGTCGTCGGCGAGCCACGACCGGGTCGACCTACCGGCATCCCGACGACACTCGCGCGGTGCCCGTGCGCGTCGGCGAATAGACCATAAGTTTCGCTATGTCTCTCCGTTACATCACTATTCGGTCTCGATCCTGGACGGATCGATCATGCTCACTTAGACTCGTCAGCGGCCACTTCGCGTGGCCGTATCTCCCTGAAGTCCTCCCCGACACAGGAGATGCAGCGCAGGGCCCCGCTGGCTCCTCCCCCCTCAAATCGCCGGCGGGGCTTTCCTGCGCCCGTCGGTCGTCAGTCCCGCGACCACGCCGTCGAGGATTCTCCCGAGCAGCGCCTCCGACGTCGCGAAGTTGATACGCACATGATTTCGGTAGTCGCGTCCGAATCGTGCACCGCCCTCGACGAGAACTCCGCCGCGCTCGCGCACCTCGACCACCGGATCATCGAGGCCGAGAGGCCCGGCATCGACCCACGACAGGTACGTTGCCTCGGGCAGGTGATGTCGGGCAGTGGGAACCTCGGCCCGCAGTACCTCGTGCACGTGTCGACGATTGCGCTCGAGCACCTGCAGCAGGTCCGACTGCCACGCGTCGCCGTGCTGCCATGCGGCCAGCGTCGCCACCACTCCGGGCACCGACACCGCCCCGTACAGATCGAACGGTTCTGCATCACGCCGAGACAACAGACCGACCGGTCCGTAATGCACTACAGCACAGCGTAGTCCGGCCAAATTGAAGGCCTTGCTCGCCGACGTGATCGTCACCGTCCGTGCCGCGGCATCTGCCCCGAGCGACGCGAACGGAATGTGCCGGTGCGGCTCGTAGATCAGCTCGGCGTGGATCTCGTCGCTGACGACGAGGATGTCGAATCGCTCGGCGATATCGGCGACACGGTCGAGTTCGTCGCGAGTGTGCACGCGTCCGGTCGGGTTGTGCGGGTTCACCAGGATCAGGACGCGGGGACGGTACCGCGCGACCACCTGCTCGAAAGCGTCGAAGTCGAGTTCCCACCCGTCACCGGTGTCGATGAACGGAAAGTCGATCTGCTGCAAACCCATTCGTCGCAGCGTGGAGAGGAACGGTGGGTAGTTCGGGGTCTGGATCGCGACGGCGTCGCCGCGGGTGGTGGCGAGATGCAGGATGATCTGCAATGCCTGGATGAGGTCGGTCTGCTCGCGGACGGCATCCGGGTCGGGCTCCCACCCGTACTTCGAGGTCATTCGCTTGCAGAATTCCGTGCGCAGCGGTGTTCCGCGGAACCAGTCGGGGTATCCGAGGTCGCTGTTCTCGATCCGTTCGTGTAGCGCACGCCGAATCTCCGGTGCTACAGGGAAATCCATGTCGGCGACCCACGAAGGGATCAGCTCGTCCGATACCGCCTGTGACCACTTCGCTCCCGCGCGGGCCGACAGCGCACCGAGGTCGAGATCGTCGAAACCGGGAACACCGGCCATCGCGCCTCCGAACGCTTCCGCTGCAGACAGCCGCGCGCTGCAGACAACGCGCGGCTGACTTCGCAGCACGCGGATGGTGTCAGTTACGTCGGTCTACGACCATGTCGTCGCCCTGAACGTCGTCATCCATCCGCGCGAGGTGGGCTTTTATCCACTCTGTGCTCCCCGGCGCGGCGGAGCTGTCGAACGTTGAATCGGTGGTGCAGGTGCTCAAGTCAATCCTCGCACTCGACGCCGGCCTGCCCGGCGGACGCAGGTCACATCCACCCCATGTGGGTGACCGCCGTCACTATAGCGCCGCAATCGGCCTGTGCCAAACTGCGCGGTGAACGCAGCACGGGCGCCACGCTGAGACCTGCGCAGCTGTTCATTTTTCACTCCTGTTCAGTTAAACTGAAAATCAGTTAATACTGAACAGGAGTGTTGTGCGATGGATCTACGCGGTCGCAGTCTCGCCGACCTTCTTCCCGAACGCCTCAGCCGATTCGGCCTGAAGCTGAAGGACCTCCGCTGGATGGACGGATCCGACAGGGGCTACGACGCAACAGCAACCCTCTCTCGCCAAGGCAATGCCCAAGACTACGTGCTGGTCTTCACCGCAGCTATGACACTCACACAAATCTCGCGCCTGCGTCGCCCCCATCTGCGCGCCCCGGTCCTGGTCGTCGGGGAGCGTATCACCGAGCGCAGCGCGACTGCGCTTCGTGATCTGGAAATCCAGTACATCGACGGCTCAGGGAACGCCTACATCGAGTTCGGAGACGTCTACATCGATGTCCGAGGAAGGAAACCGGGTTCACGGGGCCTGGTTCATCCCTCCACGCACCCCGCTCGCTCGGCACACGAAGAGACCGGGACGCGCTTGGCGCACAACCTTTTCAGCCCACGTCGCTCACAGGTTGTATTCGCGCTTCTGGCCTGGCCTCACCTGGCCGAGATGAAGATCCGCGACATCGCCGGCGCCTCGGGAGTCTCGGTCGGGCAAGCACACGACACTCTCGGCTTGCTCGAAGAGGCGGGCTTTCTTCATCGAGGCACACCGCCTTCCCCCCGTGCAGTTCACGAACTACTGCGGCCGTGGTCCCTGGAGTATCCGCGAGGATTACGTCAGAAGCTCACCGTTGCGCGCTACACCTCGGACGATCCGACAGTGTTCCGGCCGATGGATCCCGACCAGGAATTCTTCCTCAGCGGTGAATCCGCGACGGGAGTCGACATCCAGCGACCCAGCACACTGACCGTCTACGTCGAGCACTTCGACCGCAAGCTCGCGTTCATGAACCGGTGGCGAAGCGATCCCGACCATGCCCCGAATGTGACAGTGATGCACAAATTCTGGAAGACGCCGACAGCAGATTCCTCATCCACCGACGGCTGCGGGCGGGAAGACTCGCACAACGCACCGTGGCCTCTCGTATACGCCGACCTGCTCGCCACGAATGACCCCCGCCTGGCCGAAGTCGCTGAGACTTGGAGAGAACATTGTGCTTGATCTGACGGCCTGCCACCCGACTCGACTGCAGATCATCGACCACGTCTGCTCACGACTGCTGAACCATGCCGGTCACCTGCAACCGTCCGACCTGATGATCCTCGGAGCGCAGTGCCGTGACGTGCTCCACGAGGCGTTGGGGCACTCCTTCCCTCTTCGTACGACCCAGGATCTCGATGTCGCCCTTGCCATCGCGAACTGGGACGCATATCGGGAGATCGTCACCGATTTGCCGGCAATCGGTGGAACCGGAATTCGTTACGACGTGGGCGGCGTCCCCACCGACCTCGTGCCATTCGGACCCATCGAAAACCCGACGGGGGTGGTTCCCGACCCACCGGACAGGTCCTTGAGCGTCTGGGCTTTTCGAGAAGTGTTCGACACTGGATATGACCTCCCACTGCCCACTGTGGGATCGACTCGAATCCCTACAGTGCCCGGCTACACAGCGCTCAAGCTCGCCGCCTGGCTCGACCGAAGCGAGAACGGCCTCTACAAGGACGCCCCGGACATTGCCACGGCCGTGTACTGGTACACCTCGTCCAAGGCTGTGAAGAACCGTCTCTACGAAGACTCTGGCCACGGCATGGACGTCCTCGACAAGTTCGAGTTCGACGAAAATCGGGCTTTGGCTTATCTACTCGGCGAAGACGTCGCCGCGACGGTTGGGTCCCAGCGACTCGATGAGCTCGCAACCCGTTGGCCCGGCCCACACGATGATGCCCTTGTACAACACATGAACATCGACACTGCCCCACTGGTATGGAGTCCCGATATCCACCGCCGGAAAGAACTTATCGACGCACTGGCTCTCGGATTGTCCGAGAACGCATGGTCTTGATACGCAGTACGGCGACGCCTTCGGGCGAAGGCGTCGCCGTATCTACGATCGCGCCTCAGGACTGCGGCACGGCTGTGAACAGGTCGCGCAGGAAGTCGAGGAACCACTGCAGCGGATCGATGGGCAGCTCCTCGAGCGGCGGTTCCGGCGTCGTCACGGGCTTGTCGGCGATCTGGGCGGCCTCACCCTCGCTCTGAGGAGCCGGAGCACCCTCGGCCGGAGCAGCACCGGCAGGTGCAGCCTCGCCGCCACCGACGGTCACCGTGATGGGCTCCTTCGCGAAGGGGCGGCCCGACGCGTCGAAGATGTTGTCGTAGGTGGCGCCCGCGGCGTCCTGGCAACCCCAGTAGACGTCGTAGGTGCCCGGCGTGAGCGCCCGAGCGCCGGTCTGCGCGGGTGCACCGTCCTTGACATAGGTGGCGGACGACGTCTGGGTGTTCTTCACCGAGAACTTCGTGCCTGCGGGCTGGTTGTCGATACGGCCCGACGGTGCGGCGGTGTCGACGGTGCCCGGCTCGAGGATGTAGGTGACGCAGGTGGCGCCGAGTTCGACGGAGTTCTGCGGCAGGTCGAAGTCCACCGTGATGGAGGTGTCGTCAGCAGAGGCAGAGACGTTCGGTCCGGCAGCGGATGCGACACCCGGGACCGCGAACGCCAGTGCAGCGGCACCGGCAGCAGTGAGGGCAGCTTTCTTCGCGACAGAATTCATAAATTTCCTCCCCGAAAATTCTTCTGGTGCGTCCGCGTCGTGAGCGGCACGCGAAACCGACCTCTGTCAGGCACAGCTTCATCTGCACGTTATCGCAGGTAACGATCCGTGTCGCGGCGAATAGGCGCCGCACGTCGGGAAGAACCGGAATGTCTCTTTATTGATTCACGGGGTCAGCTCGGAAGGGGGTGGCTGCACGTGATCGCGTTGCTCACGCTGCAATTCGACGAGCTGCTCTTCGCGTTCGGCCACGCGCAAGAACGCACCCACAGCAAATGCGATGGCGACCGACACTGCAAGCCAGGCCACCAACCCCACCGCGATCCACCACCACATGAGTTCAGTGTGCGCGCAAACCGTGACCGTGCCAATCACACTTACCAGACGTAACGACAACCCTCCAGTCACGAAACGGACACGACTACTCGCTCACCTGGAACTTTGTTCACCGGTGTGGCGGTCGCGCGAAATACAACATGTTTGCAACGCCACATCGCCCTGTCCCCCACCGGCCATGTCCGGCAGCGTCCCCTACGATCGCCCAATGCGGATCTTCTTTGTGTGCACCGGAAACGTTTGCCGCTCGCCCACCGCTGAGCGCCTGACCTCCGCATACGCGGCCGAAGCCGGCCGGACCGATCTCACGGCACACAGCGGAGGCACCCGCGCCATGGTCGGGCACGGGATGGAGCCCACCGCAGCGCTGGTACTTCAGCAGCTCGGCGGCGACCCGGACGGATTCGTCGCCCAACGCATCACACCCCAGCTCGCGGAAGATTCCGACATGGTCATCACCATGAGCGAGCGGCAACGCAACAAGGTCGTCGAAGTGGCACCGCGCAAGATGCGCGTGACCTTCACTCTGCGTGAGGCCGCGCGCCTCATGGAGGCGAGTGGCGCCACCACCGTCGCAGAATTGGCAGCGGCCCGAACTCAGCACACTGCCGAGTCCGGGCCGGAGGACATCACCGATCCGATCGGCCAGGACGAGGAGACGTTCGTCGTGGTCGGTTCGGAGATCGCCGATCTGCTGCTACCCCTGCTTGCCCGAATCCGGGTTTGAGTCGTCGACCGGGCGTCGCGGTGCCTGGATCACCGGCCGCGTCGCCTGGCTCTCGGCTGCATGACCGTTCTTCGGCCCGAAGCCCGGCACGGACGAATACGCCTGCTGCGGGTACTGGTCGTCGCTGTGCCGTGACGGCGCGGGCGGGAACTGCTCGGACACGTTCCACGCGTCGTTGTCGGGCCGGTAGTCGCCGCTGGTCCGGTACGGCATGGCCTGTGTCGGCGCGGGCGTTGCATGCTGACCACTGGGTGCATGCTCGTTGTCGAACTGACGGGGCTGCTGAGGCGCCGGCGGATGCACCACCTTCTGTGCGGCCGGGACGGGCTGCGACGCGACCGGTGCGGCAGGCGTGGCCGGCTTGTCGGCCTCGTAGTAGTACCGGTACTCGTACGATCCCCCGCGACCCTTCGCCGGAGTCATGTTGAGGATCGTGCCCAGCACGGTCGCGTTGACCGACTGCAGGTTGCCGACGGCGCGAGCAAGCTGTTCCTTGGTGGTCTTGCCGTGCCGTGCGATGAGCAGAGCACCGTCGGTGATGGTGCTGAGCACGGCCGCGTCGGTGACGGGCAGCAGCGGCGGCGCGTCGATGATGACGTAGTCGAATCGCGACCGCAGATCTTCGAGCACCTCGCGGGCGTGCTCGGAGCCGAGCAGCTCGGACGGGTTCGGCGGCAGCGCGCCCGCACCGAGTACCCACAGGCCGTCGTACTTGGTGGTCTGCATGACGTCGGAGATCGATGCCTGGTTCGCGAGCACGGTCGACAGGCCGGCACCGCCCATCACACCGAGGTACTTCGACACCCGCGGACGACGCAGGTCGCCCTCGACCAGTGCGACGGTGTGCCCTGCCTCGGTGAGCACCAGCGCGATGTTGATCGCGGTGGTCGTCTTGCCTTCGGTGGGCAGTGCACTGGTCACCACGATCGCGCGCGGCGGGTGGTCGACCTCGAGGAACTGCAGGTTGGTGCGCATTTCGCGATAAGCCTCGGCGTCACCGCTGTTGGCTTCGGCGAACGAGATGGCCGGCGCTTCCTGCCGCGCCTTGTCCATCGGGATCACACCGACCACACCGGCTCCGGCGATCTCCTCGATGGTCCCGCGGTCCTTGACGGTGTTGTCGAGGCGATCGCGCAGCACCGCGAGGGCAATACCGAGCAGCACGCCGACGGCCAGACCGAGTGCGACGTTGCGCATGGTCTTGGGTGTCACCGGCGCCGACGGTGTCGCAGCCTGGGTCTCCACGACGACGCGCGCCGTGGGAGGACCACCGTTCTCGGGGGTTTCGAGCTCACGGACCATGACGACGAACTCGTCGGACATCGCGTTGGCGATGTCGCGCGCCCGCTCGGGCGACGGGTCGGTCACGGCCATGTCGATCAGGACCGTGTCGGGGGCCGACGCCGCAGTGACCTTCGAGGCCAGTTCGTTGGGTGTCACGTCGGCGAGTCCGAGTGTCGAGATGGTGCGCTCGGCGAGGTTCGTGCCCGTCAGCAGCTTGGTGTACGACGCGACACGCTGCTGCGAGAACAGGTTGCCCTGGTAGATCTCCTGCACCGATCCGCCCGACGACGTCGACACGAACATCCGTGTCTTCGCTTCGTACTGCGGAGTGGTCAGTAGTGACGCTCCGAGTGCGGCGAGGACCGCGACGACCGTCGTCACTGCGACGATCTTCCACCTCGCCTGCAGAATTCGCAGGTAATCGTGTACTTCCATCAGGGCGTCTCCCTCGTTGCGGTTACTGCGCACCCAGCGGGCACGATGGGACGGTCGTCACGGTCTGCCAGCGCAGTGGCGAGAACCGGACCGATCGAACGGACTGCGTCCGCACCGGTCAACTCCGAGTGTGTATACGGCACCGGGTGTTCGACGACGAGACCGTGCACGTATCGCTGCCAGGTCGCAGCGAGCTCTGGATGCCGGTCGAGATCTGGGGTGGCGACGAACAGGTCGATGTCGCCGTCGTAGGGGCGTGGTGTGTGACGCAGCGCGGCGGTCTCGACGGCCTGCGCTGCCGCGTCGACCCGCCCGAGTACGTCGCCGACGAGATCGGCGGGCAGTGCTGCGTAATCCAGTTCGGGTTCCGGTTCGGGTGATTCACCGACCGGAAGGGTTTCCGGCGTGAGGGTGTCGAGTAACGCGAGTACACCCACCTGTTCGCCGCGCTCGCGCAGTTGCACGGCCATCTCGTGGGCGATCGTGCCTCCCACCGACCAGCCGAGCAGGTGATACGGGCCCACGGGCTGCACCTTACGGATCTCCTCGACATATCGCGCGGCGAGTTCACCGATGCTGTCCGGAAGGTCGTCGAACCCGAGTGCCTGCACGCCGTACAGTGCGCGGCCCTCCAGGTGGGCGCCCAGACCCCGGTAGCTCCACGCGAGCCCGCTGATGGGGTGGATGCAGAACAGCGGTGCACGTGCGTCGCCTGCGGTGAGTTCGACGACCGTACCGAGCGGATCGGTTGCCTCACCGCCGTGTTCGATGCGGTGCGCGAGTTCGTCGACCGACGACGAGGTGAACAGCCACTCGAGCGGAATGTCGCGGTCGAGTTCGGTGCGCAGGTCGCCGGCCACCGCGACTGCGGCGATGGAACTTCCACCGAGATCGAAGAATCCGCGGTCGGCCGAGACGGTGTCGGCGGGCACGCCGAGGTGCCGCGCGAAGATCGCAGCGACGGTCTGCGCGAGATGTCCCTGCGGCGGTACGAACTCGACTGCGGGTGCGTCGGGTGCAGGCAGCGCTGCGCGGTCGATCTTGCCCGACGACGTGAACGGCAGGGCGTCGACGACGGTGATACTCGAGGGCCGCAGGTGTCGCGGGAGTTGGGCGGCGACGCGTCGTCGCAGGCTTTCGACAGTCGCACTGCCCTGCACGTAGGCGGCGAGCACGGCGTGGCCGGCCTGGTTGTCGACGACGACCGTGACGGCGGCGTCGACCTGCGGGTCGGCGAGGAGCACGGCGTCGACCTCCGCGGGCTCGACGCGGATGCCGTGGATCTGTACCTGATCATCGGCACGGCCCACGTGGTCGAGCTGACCGTCCCGTCCGATTCGCACGAGGTCACCCGTGCGGTACAGCCGGTCGCCAGGAGCACCGAACGGATCGGCCACGAATCGTGTTGCGGTATCGGCGCTTCGGTTTCGGTAGCCGCGGGCCAGTCCGCTGCCGCTCACGTACAGCTCCCCGACCGTGCCGACGGCGACCGGGTGCAGGCGCGTGTCGAGGACGTGGGCGGTGGCACCCGCGACCGGGACTCCGATGCCGGGCTTCGCGTCACCGCGCAGGGGTCCGCCGACGGACACGCCGACGGTCAGCTCGGTGGGGCCGTATCCGTTGAACAAGCGGTGCCCCGACCACTTTCGGGCGAGCGCCGAAGGAAGCGATTCACCGGCCGCGACCACGGTCAGCGGCGCCACGTCGGGCGACAGGGTCGCGAGCACGGTGGGTGTGAGGTTGGCGTGGGTGATGCGCTCGTCGATGATCAACTGCTGCAACGGTTCACCGGCGAAGGTGTGCTCGGGTGCGATCACCAGCGTGCCGCCGTGCGCGTGGGCGGTGAGCAGTTCGAACACGGCCGCGTCGAACGTGTGCGACGCCGCCTGCAGCACCCGCGCGCCGGGCGCCGCGTCGAGGCGTGCGCGCTGCAGATCGACGAGGGCGGTGAGCCCGCGGTGCGTCACCTCGACGCCCTTCGGTGTGCCGGTCGTGCCGGATGTGTAGATCACATAGGCGGTGTCGTCGACGCGCACGGCCGGTGCTGCGGGCACAAGCACGTCGTCGCGGTCGGCGGTGAGGTCGAGCCAGGTGACGTTACCGGGCCCGTACGCACCGACGGTGAGCCCGTAGGTGGCGCCGGAGTCGCGCAGGATCGCGTCGATGCGCGCGGCGGGTTGTGCCGGATCCACCGACACCCACGCGGCACCGCTCTTGGCGACCGCCCACACGGCGAGCGGCCAATGTTGATCGCGCGGTGACGAAATCGCGACGATATCGCCGGTGCCGATACCGCGTCGGGCGAGGTCGGCGGCGATCTCGTCGGCGCGGGCGGACAGCCCCGAGTACGTCCACACGACGTGGCCGGCCTGCACGGCGATGGCACCGGGATGCTCCGCGACGGCGTCGTCGAGCAGGTCGACCAAGGTGCGGGGCTCCACGGCGGGAGTCGACAGTGGCGCGGGTGCGGGGACGGCGAGGTCTCCGACCGGAAGCGCCGGACGGTCCACGGCGTCACCGAGCAGCGACACGTAGTCCGCGAGCAGCGACTCGGCGGTGGCAGTGTCGAACAGGTCGACGGCGTGCACGAGCCGCAGATCGATGCCCCCGTGGTCGATATCACTGCGGTCGCCGCGTTCGACGACTTCGAGGACGAGATCGAACTGGGCGGGGGGCGCACCGGCGTCGGCTTCGGTGATCCGCAGTCCGGGCAGCTGGGGCAGCGTCTCGTCGGCTACGGCGCGGTGGGTGAGCAGCACCTGGAACAGCGGGTGGTAGGCCTGCTCGCGCGTCGGCGCGACCTTCGCGACCACCTCTTCGAACGGCACGTCGGCGTGGGCGAACGCGCCGAGGTCGGTGGCGCGCACGTCACGCAGCAGTGCGTCGAACGGCCGGGCGGGTTCGATGACGGTGCGCAGCGGTACGGTGCCGACGAACATGCCGACGAGGTGCTCGAGCTTGGGGTCGCCGCGACCGGCCACGGCGGTGCCGATGGTGATGTCGTCGCGGCCGCTGCGACGGGCGAGCAGTGCCGCGAGCACGGCGTGGGCCAGCATGAACACGGTCACGTCGTGGTTGCGTGCGGTGTCGCGGAGCCGGTGGTGGAGGTCGGCGTCGAGATGGACGACGGTCTGCGCGCCGCGGTGGGTCGGGCGCGCGGGTCGCGGCCGATCGGTGGGCAGTGGCAGCGGGCTGTCGGGCGCGCCCGCGAGGATCGTCGCCCAGTAGTCGAGTTGCCGCGCGGCGAGCGACGTCGGATCGGTGGGGTCGCCGAGCAGGTCGTGCTGCCAGCGCGCGTAGTCGCCGTAGGAGACGGGCAGCTCCGTGAACTGCGGTGCGTCTCCGGCGAGACGGGCGGTGTAGGCACGCGACAGGTCGTCGAGCAGCGGGCCGACGGAACCGCCGTCGAACGCGATGTGGTGCACCGCGGCGGCGAGGATCCACCTGCCGGGCCCGACGTCCAGCAACCGGATCCGCAGCGGCGACTCGGTGGCGAGGTCGAACGGTGTCGCGGTGATCTCGGCAATCCCTGCATCGATGTCGGTGCGCGAGAGCTGTTCGAGCGCAGGCGGGTCGAGCAGTACCTGACCTGCATCGGTGTGCGCGGTCCGCAGGATCCGGTGGCGGTCGATCACGTCGCCGACCGCCGCGGCCAATGAGTCGACGTCGAGTTCGCCGGCGAGTGCGAGCACGACGGGCACGACGTATGCGGTCGTGTCGGGGTCGACGCGGCTCAGCAGCCACAGTCGTCGCTGCGCGGGCGCGAGAGGAGTAGGCCCATCGACATCGTAGTGCTGCAACGGGATCCGCGGATCTTCTTCACCGATGCTATGAGCCAGCGCCACGAGAGTCGGGGCGTGCAGCACCGACCGCACGGGCACGTCCACTCCGAAAGCATCGGTGAGGCGCGCAGCGAACACGACGGCCGACAGCGAGTCGCCGCCCGCCGCGAAGAATCCGCGATGCGCGGACGGCCGCACACCGAGCACGTGCTCGGCGACGGTGACCACGAGGTCTTCGGCGTCGGTGAGCGAGCGGTCGTCGACCACCACATCGTCGAACGGCTGCCCAGTGTCAACCAAATGTGCGGCATCGAATGATTCGAGCGCCGCCACGTCGAGCTTGCCGTTGGCGGTGAGCGGCAGTGCATCCACAACCCGCACACGACCGGGCATGCGCTGCGGCGGCACCACCAGCGACAGCGACGCCTGCACGTTCGTCGCGGTCAGCTCGTGTCCGGCGACGAACGCCACCAGCGTGCCGCCGAGCGCGAGCACCGCGGCGTGCCGCACGTCGGGCTGCGCGAGCAGTGACGCTTCGAGCTCGCCGGGTTCGATGCGCACGCCGCGCACCTTGAGCTGACGGTCGGTGCGGCCCCGGTAGGCGAGGGCATCGCCGGTGCGGTGCACGAGGTCGCCCGTGCGGTACATACGGGTGCCGTCCGCCGCCGCGACAAATCGCTCGGCAGTGAGCGCGGGTGCGTCGAGGTATCCGGCGGCCAGTCCTGCACCGGCGAGGTAGAGCTCGCCGACGGCACCGTCCGGTACCGGCTGCAGGCGGGCGTCGAGGACGTGGGCGACGGTGCCGGGCACCGGGCTTCCGATTCCGGCCGGGGCGTCGCCGCTGATCTCGGCGAGGGTCGAGACGATTGTCGCTTCGCTGGGTCCGTATGCGTCGAGCATCGTGCGGCCGGCGGCCCAGCGTGCGGCCAGCGCGGGCGAGAGCGATTCACCACCGGACGCGACGACGCGCAGGTCGGGCAGTCCGTCGGGATCGAGGGTGCCGAGCACCGTGGGTGTCGACAGGTAATGGGTGACGTGCTCGTCGACGAGCAGGTGGTGCAGGTCGGCTCCCGCATACACGTCGGGTGGCGCGACGACCAGCGTCGCCCCGCTCGTGTGGGCGAGGAGCAGCTCGAGCAGCGCGGCGTCGAATGCGGGTGAATAACCGTGCAGTACACGGTCTCCGGTGCTGACCCGGTAGCGCTTCCGAACCTCGGCTGCGAGCGGGGCGAGTCCGCGGTGCGTGACGGCGACGCGCTTGGGGGTGCCGGTGGAGCCGGACGTCGCGACGACGTAGGCGACATCGGGTGGGCACTGCTCCCCCACGCCGGTGGGCTCCGCGCCTGCAGACGACATGAAGGCTGCGCCGGTTTTCGTGATGGCCCACAGCATGCGGATGTAGTCGACGCTGCGGGGCAGATCGATGTGCACGACCCGGCCCGGCCCGGCACCGGTCGCGCGCAGTTCGTCGGCCACCGCGTCGGACTGTTCGTCGAGTTCGCGGTAGGTGAGCGAGACGCCGTCGCCGCGCAGTGCTTCGCGGTTGGGGTGCGCGGCGGCGGTGGCGCGCAGCAACTCCGGAAGCGTGCGGGTCTCGGCGGGAGCGGCGCCGACGAGAGGTTCGGCCGCCGAGGCGAATTCCGCTTCGCCCACCGCGGTCTCGGGTGCGGCGGTGAGGGCGTCGAGGATCGTCACGAATCGCTCGGCCAACCGGGCGGCGGTGGGTTCGGCGAAGCGGGATGCGTCGAACAGCAGAGTGCCCGCGTAGCCGCCGGCAGCAGCACCGAGGGAGAACTGCAGATCGAATTTCGGTGTGTCGTCGATACTTTCCTGTGCTTCGAGCGTCAGCTCACCCACCTGCAGCGGCTCCATGCCGAAGTCCTGCAGCGCCAATGCCACCTGCGGGGTGCCGTGGATGTCGGCGACGATCTGCTCGAACGGCACGGCGGTGTGGTCGAATGCGGCGACGTCGAAGTCGCGGACCTGGGTGAGCAGCCCGGCGAACGGCATGTCGGGTGCGACGCGCGCCCGCAGCACGAGGGTGTCGAGGAACGGGCCGACGAGGTCTTCGAGCTGCGCCCAGTGGCGTCCACCGGTCACAGCGGCGACGGCGATGTCGTCGTGCGCGCCGAGGCGGGCGAGCAGCACCGACAGCGCGGCGTGCAGCACCATGAATTCGGTGGCGCCGTGCTCACGCGCAAGCCCCGCGACACGGTCGCGCACGTCGGCGGAAATCTCGAAGTCGAGGCGCTGTGCCACAGCCTCTGCGCCGGTGTGGTCGACGGGCAGTTCGGTCACGACGAGACCGTCGAGGGCGCGTTGCCAGTGCTCGACGTCGGCTGCCGGCACTCCGCGATCCTGCTCCCACAGTGCGTAGTCGGCGTACTGCAGCGGCAGCGGCTGCCACTGCGGCGCAGTGCCCGCGGTGCGTGCGAGATAGGCGACGGTGAGGTCGCGCAACAGCGGGCGCAGTGAGGCGCCGTCGGCGATGGAGTGGTCGACGTCGAGGTGCAGGACGTGCAGGTTCTCCGCGACCGGTTCGAGGCGGCTCGACCACCGCCCCCTGCCCGTCACCACCTGGTGCACGCCGTCACCGTCGACGACGTAGTCGGTGCGCAGGATCTCGTGGCGCTGCGTCACGTCGTCGAGGGCTTCTTCGAGGGCGAGCACGTCGAGTGGTCCGCGCAACTGGACGGTGCTGTGCAGGCGGTAGGCGTCGGGGGTGAGAGCGCCCAGACCCCACAGGCGACGCTGGGCGCGGCCGAGCGGAATGCGGTCGGGTCTCGGCGACACCGCGACCGGCCCGTCCTCACGCTCGGCGCCGCCGGTATCGATGACCGCGGCGAGCGCCTCGACGGTGGGGTGGGTGAACAGCGTCCGCAGCGACACGCTCACGCCGGTCTCGTCGCGCAGACGCCCGACGAGCACGGTCGCGAGCAGCGAGTTGCCGCCGAGGGCGAAGAAGTCGTCGTCGCGACCGATCGTGCCCCTGTCCAGGAGATCACCGAGCACCCGCGCCACCGTGATCTCGGTCCCGGTCGCCGGCTCCGACGAACCCGACGACGACAACGCGGGCAGCGCCGCCACGTCGATCTTGCCGTGTGCGGTGAGCGGGATCGTCTCGAGCGGCACGATCACCGTGGGCACGAGATGTGCGGGCAGCACGTCGCGCAGTGCGCGTCGCACGTCGTCGACGTCCACGCCGACGGGTGTCACATACGACGTGAGAATCCCGTTGCGCGGCAACGTGACAGAGCGATCGATGCCGCCCAGGGCCGACAGAGTCGCGTCGATCTCGCCGGGCTCGATGCGCACACCGCGCAGTTTGAACTGATCGTCGCTGCGTCCGTGGAATTCGAGGGTGCCGTCGCGGCGCCACCGCACGAGGTCGCCGGTGCGGTAGCGGCGGGTGCCGCCGGGTGCGGCGATGAAACGTTCGGCGGTGCGGGCAGCGGCACCGCGGTAGCCGGTGGCGAGGCGTCCGCCGCCCACATACAGTTCGCCGATCACGCCGATGGGCACGGGCCGCAGCCGGTCATCGAGCACGACCACCGAGGACGACCGCACGGGCTTACCGATCACGATGTCGTCGCCCGGGTGCAGCGGCTGCGAGTTGGTGACGAACATGGTGGCTTCGGCGGGGCCGTAGCTGTTGATCAGGGTGCGTCCCGGCGCCCAGCGCTCGACGAGTGCGGAGGTGAGCCGGTCGCCGCCGAGCATGAGCACCCGCAGGTGCGGTAGGTCGCGGGGCGGGACGGTCGCGAGGGTGGACGGTGTCATCACCGCGTGGGTGATGGCGTCGCGGTGGAGCAGGTCGCCGAGGGCGGTACCGCCGTAGCTGTCGGCGTCGGCCACGATCAGCGTCGCACCGGACAGACCTGCGGTGAGGATCTCGAGCATCGCCGCATCGAAGCTGGGTGCCGCCACGTGCAGCACGCGGTCGCCGGGGACGGCACCGAGATCCTGGTTGATGTCGTCGGCGAACGCACTCACACCACGTTCGGTGATGGTGACACCCTTGGGGTTTCCGGAGGTGCCGGAGGTGAACACGTAGTACGCGGGCGAATCGGGCGCCGGTTCGAGCACCGGGTCGGGATCGAATTCGGTGCCGTTGTCGACGGGCACCCACGTCACGGTGCCGGGCAGAGTGTCGCTCTCACCCACTCCGACGGCAACGCCGTCGAGCATCGCGGCGAGGCGCGCGGTGGGCTGGGCGGGGTCGACGAGCATCGGGGCGGCCCCGGCGCGGACGATGCCCCACACGGCGAGCACCGACTCCAGCGACCGCGGCAGCGCACACGCCACCGCATCACCGGGGCGTACACCGACGTCCTGGAGACGCGCGGCGAGATCGTCGGCGTAGAAGAGAAGTTCGGGGTAGGTCAGTTCGCGGTCGCCGTCGCGCACGGCCACGTGGTCGCCGCCGAAGTCGGCGCCGGCGGCGAGGCGCTGCCGCAGCGACCGGGTCGACGCGGCGAAACGTCCCTCCACCACCGGGTTCCCACCCTCGATCAGGTCGATGTCGCCGAGCCGGACCTGCGGGTCGGTGACGGCGGCACACAGGATCGCCGAGTACCGGTCGGCAGCGGCCGCGATGGTCTCCTCGTCGTACAGGTCTGTGCTGTAGAAGAATTCGAGATCGAGGCCCGAACCGGTGGGGGTGGCGGTGATCTGCAGGTCGAGTTGGGTGTGGCGGGTGTCGACCGGCAGCACCGACACGTCCACTCCGGGCAGTGCGGCGGTGTCGACTGTGTTAGCGGTGTCAACGGCGTCGACGGTGGGCCGGTTCAGCGACAGCGACACCTGGAACAGCGGGTGCCGCGCTGCGCTGCGCACGGGGTTGAGGTGTTCGACGAGCGTCTCGAACGGCGCATCGGGGTGCATGTAGGCGCCGACGTCGCGGCTGCGTACCTGTTCGAGGAACTCGGTGAACGTCGCATCCGGGTTCACGTCGGTGCGCAGCACGAGGGTGCCGACGAACATGCCTACGAGGTCGTCGAGTTGTGGTTCGCCGCGACCGGAGACCACGGTGCCGATGGGGATGTCGCGACCGGCGCCGTGTCGGTGCAGCAGGGTCGCGAGCGCGGCGTGCAGCACCATGAACAGCGTCGCGTGTCCGGTGCGGGCGAGGTCGCGCACACCGTCCACGAGCTCGGCATCGAGGGAGACGACGTGCGCGGCGCCGTGTCCGGTGGGCTCCGCCGGACGCGGCCGATCGCTCGGCAGTGTCGTTTCCTCGGGCAGGCCGGCAAGCGTGTCGAGCCAATACGGCAGTTGTTCGTCGGCGATCGCGCGTTGACGCCGCGCAAAGTCGCTGTACTGCACGGGCAGCGGCGACCACGACGGCGCCACACCCGCATGCCGCGCCTCGTAGGCGACGGCGATGTCGCGCAGCAGCGGGGTGAGCGACCATCCGTCGGCCGCGATGTGGTGCAGCACCACCACGAGCACGTGCCGCTCGGGTGCCGTCCGGTACAGCCGCGTACGCATCGGCCGATCGACGGTGAGATCGAATCCGGCCGAGGCGAATTCGGTGACGAACTCGCCGAGCGCGTCATCGGGGACAGCGATGGGGTCGAGGGTGACGGGTTCGGCAGGCAACAGCACCTGCTCGGTTGCCGCGGGGTACACGGTGCGCAGTGTGCGGTGCCGTTCGATGAGATCCCCGAGGGCGGCGGCGAGGGCTGCGACGTCGAGCTCGCCGTCGAGCTGCACCGCGAACGGCAGGTTGTAGCCGGGAGAGGCCGGGTCGAAGCGGTTGACGAACCACAGGCGCTGCTGGGCTGCGGACATCGGAGCTGCGGACATCGGTGCGGGACCGTCCCCCGCCACCAGTTGCGGCCGCGAGCGACCGGTGCCTGCTCTCTCCGTGATGACCGCGGCGAGCCCGGCGACGGTGCGGGCGTCGAAGATGTCGCGGACGGTGACGTCGACGTCGGTGATGTCGGTGAGGCGCCCGGCGAGGCGGGTGGCGAGCAGTGAGTTGCCGCCGAGGTGGAAGAAGTCGTCGGTCGCGCAGAGTCCCGCGGCACTGTGCACCGCGCCGACGCCGAGCAGCCCGGCGACCACTTCGGCGACGAGTTCCTCGACGGGCCCGTGCGGTGCCGCTCCCCCGGCGCTCGTGACCTCGGGCATCGGCAGGGCGTCGCGGTCGAGTTTGCCGTTGGCGGTGCGCGGCAAGGCGTCCAGTGACACGGCGGCCGCGGGCACCAGGTAGTCGGGCAGGGTGCGGCGCAGTTCGCTGAGCGCGGCGGTGCTGTCGCCGCCCACGAGGTAGGCGACGAGCATGTCGTCGCGCAGCAGCACCGCGGCCTGGGTGACTCCGTCGCAGGCGAGGAGTGCGGCTTCGATCTCGCCGGGTTCGATGCGGTAACCGCGCAGTTCGATCTGATGGTCGGCGCGGCCCAGATAGCGCAAGCCGCCGGAGCGGTCGCGGCGGGCGAGGTCGCCGGTGCGGTAGCGGCGGGCACCGCCGGGTGCGGCGACGAACCGGGCCGCGGTCAGGCCGGGCCGGCCGCGGTAGCCGCGGGCCAGCTGATCTCCGGTGACGTACAGTTCGCCGATCGCGCCGGGCAAGGCCTGCCGCAGCGACACATCGAGGACGTCGACGCCCATCCCCGGGATCGGGCTACCGATGCCGGCGGCGGTGGCTTCCCCGGCGGTGACGTGCACGGTGGTTTCCGTGATGCCGAACATGTTGACCGCGTGCACGTGCGGGTGCCGCCGCGCCCACGGCATCACGCGTGCGGGGTCGAGCGCCTCGCCGCCGAAGATCACGAGCCGCAGGTCTGGCAGCGACACGTCGAGGTCGGCGAGCTGGTAGAAAGCGCGGGGCGTCTGGCCCAGGACCGTAACGTGCTCGCGGGCAAGCAGGTCGGCGAATGCCTCGGGATCGCGCACGGTGTGGTGATCGATCACGACGAGTCGCGCACCCGTGGTGAGCGCGCCCCACATCTCCCACACCGAGAAGTCGAAGGCAGGTGAGTGGAACAGCGTCCACACATCGCCCGGGACGCAGCCGAAATCGAACGTGGTCGCGGCGAGCAGCGTCGCCAGGTTGCGGTGGGTGACGAGCACACCCTTGGGGGTGCCCGTGGAACCGGACGTGTAGATCAGGTAGACGCCGCTGTCCGTGGGGATGGCGGTGTCGAAGTCGGCGCCGTCGTCGATGCGGGCGGCGATTTCCGGGTCGTCGAGGTGCAGCGCGGGCACGGGCGCATCGAAGCTGCTCTGCGCGAGCACAACCGACGGTGACGCATCGTCGAACAGCGCTCGCAGGCGCGGCGCGGGATGGGTGACGTCGACCGGCAGGTATGTCGCCCCGGCGCGCGTGACGGCGAGGAGTGCGACGACGAGATCGAGCGAGCGCGGCAATGCCACGGCCACCACGTCGTCGGTGCCGATGCCCCGCTCGCGCAGCACCGCGGCCAGACCACCGGAGCGCGACCACAGCTGTCCGTACGTAAGACTCTCACCGGCGTTGGACACCGCGACGGCTTCCGCGTCGTCGGCGACGCGGGCGGCGAGGAGGTCGATGGGCGAGGTGGCCACAGACGGGAGCGTGACGCCGACGGGGGTGTGGTCGGCGCCACGCAGGGGGATACCGCCGACCGGACGAGCCGGATCCGCGGCAACCGAGTCGAGAGTACGCACAAGCCCCGTACCCCAGTCAAACAAGGTCTCACTTTCGAACATTTCCGCAGGAAAAGTGAACGTCCCCGTCAGTCCCGCGGGCGTACCGGCGTCGGTGCGGTGATCGCGGATGTTCAGTTCGAGGTCCACACGCGCAGCGCCGGACGGCAACTCGCGCACCGCCGCGCCGGGCACGGTGAAGGTGTCGATGCCGAAGCTCTCGTAGGCGAGGATCACCTGGAACACCGGGTGGTGTCCGCTGGTGCTCGCGCCCACGGCGTCGACGATGCGGTCGAACGGAACGTCGGCGTGCGCGAACGCGTCGAGATCCACGCGGCGCGCGGCGGCGAGCAGGTCGGTGAAACTGGCCCGCGGCTGCACCGACAGGCGTAGCGGGACGGTGCCGACGAACATACCCACCATGTCGTCGAGCGCAGCCTCGGTGCGTCCCGAGACGGGGGCGCCGATGACGATGTCGTCGGTCGCGGCGAGCGACGACAGCAGCGTCGCGAACGCGGCGTGCACCACCATGAACGGGGTGACGTCATTGGCGCGGGCGAGTTTGTCGATCGCGGCATGCACTTCGGCGGGCACCGTGAACCCGACCCGCCCCACAGTCCCGGCGGTGCCGTGTGCGCGCGGGTGGTCGGTGGGCAACTCGAGCAGCGGCGGCGCGCCGGAGAGCGTCTGCTTCCAGTACGCGAGCTGCCTCGCGGCCAGGCTGTCGGGATCGGATTCGTCGCCGAGAACGGCTGTGTGCCACCGCGCGTAGTCGCGGAAGGTGATCGACGAGCCGGCGAGGTCAGGGGTCCCGCCGGCTCGTCGATCAGCATATGCCGTCGCAGCGTCGCGACCTAGTGGGAGTAGCGACAAACCGTCGACTGCGATGTGGTGGAGCACCACAGCGAGCGTGAACCCGGCGGTGGTGCGGTAGAGCTTCGCACGCACGGGCGCGTCGCCGGTGAGATCGAAACGCGCACGGGCGAACTCGGCCATCCGATCATCGAGCTCGGCAGGAGCGTCGATGGGCTCGAGATCGAGTTCCACCGTGTCGAGCAGGTGCTGACGCGGGCCGTCACCCGCGTCGGGATAGACGGTGCGCAGTGTCTCGTGGCGGGCGATCACATCCGCGAACGCGGCGCGCAGGGCGTCGAGATCGGCGTCGGCGGCGAGGTCGATGGCGAAGGCGATGTGGTCGCCGCCGTCGGTGCCGGCGGCGACATCGAACCGGTTGACGAGCCACATGCGCTGCTGTGCGGGGGCGAGCGGTGCGTCGCCCGGGTTGTCGGCGTGTCCGGTGTCGTCGCTGTGGACGAGCGGGATGCCGGCCACCGAGCCGGAGGACGCGACCACGCGGGCGAGGTCGGCGACGGTGGGGTTGTCGAACACGTCGCGCACACCCACGCGCCGGCCCGCGACCGCGCCGAGCCGGGCTGCGAGGGTGGTGGCGAGCAGCGAGTTGCCGCCGCTCGCGAAGAAGTCGTCGTCGCCCGACACGGCGGACGTCCCCAGCACATCGGCGACGATCCCGGCGACGAGTTCTTCGGTGACGCTCCGGAACCCGTGGTCGGCGGTGGATTCTGCGGCAGGGACGGGCAGTGCAGCGCGGTCGATCTTTCCGGTGCTGGTGAGCGGCACCGCGTCGAGCACGGTGACGGTCGCGGGCACCATGTGTCGCGGCAGGCGGGTGGCGAGCCGGTCGCGGATCTCGCGTCCGTCGAGCTGCGTGTCGGGGCTGTGCACGTAGGCGGCGAGTGCGCTGTCTCGGACGACGGTGACGGCGGTGCGCACACCCGGGTGGTCGTGGAGAACGGCGTCGATTTCACCGAGTTCGATGCGGAAGCCGCGGATCTTGACCTGGTGGTCTGCGCGGCCCACGAAGTCGAGGGCGTGGTCGCGAGTCCAGCGCACCAGGTCGCCCGTGCGGTACATGCGACCACCGCCGAACGGGTCGGCGACGAAACGTTCGGCGGTGAGGGCGGGTGCGTCGAGGTATCCGCGGGCCACGCCCTGCCCCATGAGGTACAGCTCGCCGGTCACGCCGTCGGGCACGGGTTGCAGGCGATGATCGAGCACCGCCGCGGTGACACCGACGAGACCGGAGCCGATGGTGAGCGCGCCTCCCGGCTGCAGCGGGGTACTGGCGGTGGCGATCACCGTGGTTTCAGTGGGCCCGTACACATTCAGCATCGTGCGACCCGGCGACCACCGTTCCGCGGTCTCCGCCGGCCATTTCTCGCCGCCCACGGCGAGGACTTCGAGGTCGTCGAGCCCGGCCGGGTCGAGCTGGGTGGGCACCGACGGCGTGGTGAACCAGTGCGTGATGCGCTCGCTACGAAGCAGTTCGAGCAGGTCGTCGCCGCCGAACACATCGGCCGGTGCCACCACGAGAGTCCCGCCCGCGGTCAGCGCCATCACCTGTTCGAGGACGGCGCCGTCGAAGGCGGGGTTCGCGAAGTGCAGGATGCGAGCGTCGTCGTGCAGTGCGAACCGTTCGACGAACGACTGTGCGAGCGGCCCGAGTCCGCGGTGCGCGACCGCCACACCCTTGGGCTTACCCGTCGACCCGGACGTGTAAACAAGGTAGGCGAGATTATCGAGGTGCAGCGGACGCACGCGGTCGGCGTCGGTGATCTCGCGGGTGTCGCCCTCGAGCGTGAAGGGCACGATCTCCACACCGGACGGCACAGGCACGTCGGGGCCGGCGATCGCGTACCGGGCTCCGGAGCCGGTGAGCAGCGCATTGATGCGGGCGGCAGGCTGGGCCGGGTCGACGGGCACGAATGCCGCGCCGGTGAGGGTCACGGCGGCGGCCGCAATCACCGACGACACACCGCGCGGCACCATCACCGCGACACGGTCTTCGGCTCCCACTCCCCTGCCGAGCAGCGTCCACGCCAGCGGCCGGGCTGCGGTCGCGATGTGGAGCGGCTCGCCGCCGGGTTCGACGACCCGCGCCGCGGATCGCTCGATGATCTCGGCGAAGGTGGCTTCCGGTCCGGGTTCGGCGAGTGTCACCGGGACGGCGCCGAAGTCGATGTCGCTCACCGGCTCGGCGGGGTGCTGCGCGACGTGCTCGAGCACCGTGCCCAGACGCTGCGACCACGTGGTGATGGTGGTGTGGTCGAACAAGGTCGTGTCGTAGACGAGACGGCCCGTCAAAGATCCGTCGCGCATGGCGCGTATCGAGATCTCGAGGTCGAACCGTGCTCGGGCCGAGCCGATTTCCTGCGGCCGCACCGTGAGGCCCGGAAGTTCGAGGTCGGGGACGTCGACGTTGTCGTAGGCGAGCATCACGCTGAACGGGCTGAACCCGAGTGCGTCGACGACCTGCTCGAACGGCACGGTGGCGTGCGCGAATGCGTCGAGGTCGACGCTCCGGGCGGAGGTGAGCAGCGAGGTGAAGGGCGCGGCGGGGTCGACGTCGAGGCGCAATGCGACGGTGCCGACGAACATGCCGACGAGGGCGTCGAGGTCGGGGTGGTCGCGGCCGGCCGTGCCGGTGCCGATCGCGATGTCGCGGCCGGAAGTCCACGCCGACAACCACACCGCGACCGCGGCGTGCACGGCCATGAACACGGTGGCGTCGTGGGCGACGGCGATCGAGCGCAGTGCGTCGACCTGCTCGGCGGGCACCGTGAACTCCACCGCGGAGGCCGGGCCGAACCCGCCGTTGCGGGGACGATCGGTGGGCAGCGGCGCTGCGGTGTCGAGCCCGGCCAAAGTGGTGCGCCAATAGGCGAGTTCGCGGCCGGCGAGGCTCAAGGGGTCGGCGGCGTTACCGAGCCGGTCGCGGTGCCAGCGGGCGTAGTCGCGGTACTGCAGCGGCAGCGGCTCCCACGCGGGTGCCTGCCCGCCGACGCGCGCGGCGTAGGCGACGGCGACGTCGGTGGTCAGCGGCACGAACGAGGCTCCGTCGAGCGCGATGTGGTGGGCGACCACCGCGAGCACGTGCCGATCCTCGGCCGCCCGGAACAAGCGGACGCGGAACGGGATGTCGGCGGTGAGGTCGAACGGTGCGGCCACCCACTCCCCGATCACCGCGTCGACGTCGGCCTCATCGATGGGCTCACGGTCGAGTGCCGGGGCGGCAGTATCGATCCCGAGCACCTCTTGTACCGGTCCGTCGCTCGTGATCGAGAAGACGGCGCGGAGGATGTCGTGACGACCGAGCACATCGGTGATCGCGGCCTGCAACGCCGGCACGTCGAGTGCGCCGTCGAGGTACAGGGCGAACGGCAGGTGGTAGGCGGCGGGGTCGCCGTGCGCGCGGGCGAGGAGCAGCAGTCGCTGCTGGGCCGGGGCGAGCGGGGCCGGTCCAGTGCCCGCCAGCGCGACCGGACCCGACGCAGCGAGCGGGCGTGCCTCGGCTGCGGCGGCGAGCCGGGTAACGGTGGGGTGCTCGAACACGTCGCGGAGCTGCACGTCGCGGCCGAGTGCAGCGCCCAGGCGCGCGGCGAGCTGCGCGGCGCCGAGCGAGTGGCCACCGAGTGCGAAGAAGTCGGCATCGCCGCCCACATCGTCGGCTGCGGTGAGGTCGGTGAAGAGTTCGGCCACAAGCAGTTCGGTGGGGCCGTTCAGCGGCTTCGACCCGGCAGAAGCGACCGCGGGGGCGGGCAGTTCACGGTGGTCGATCTTGCCGCCCGGTGTGAGTGGCAGGGCGTCGAGCACGGTGATCGACGTGGGCCGCAGATAGCCGGGCAGTTGTTCGGCGAGGTGGATGGTGAGGTCGGCAACGTCGACGTTGCCGACAACGTAGGCGGCGAGGTGCTCACCGCGCACCACGACGGTGGCGGCGCGCACGGCGTCGAACGAGGTGAGTGCCGCTTCGATTTCACCGAGTTCGATCCGGCGACCGCGGATCTTCACCTGCTGATCGGCGCGGCCGAGGAACACGAGTTGTCCGTCGGAATGCCAGCGCACCACGTCGCCCGTGCGGTACATGCGGCCACCGAACGGGGATGCGACGAATCGTTCGGCGGTGAGTGCGGGTGCGCCGAGGTAGCCGCGGGCTACGGCGTCTCCCCCGAGGTACAGCTCGCCGGACACGCCGACGGGCACGGGGTGCAGGCGTGAGTCGAGGACCACGGCGGTCATGCCGTCGACGGGTCGTCCGATGGGGACGCCGGCGCCGGGTTCCAGTGGCGCGCTGAGTGTCGCGAGGACGGTGGTTTCCGTCGGCCCGTAGGCGTTGAGCATGGTGCGGCTCGCCGACCAGCGGTCGGCGACGGCCTGCGGCAACGATTCGCCGCCGGCGTCGAGCATCGCCAGATCGGGCAACCCGTGTTCGGGGGTGACGGCGAGGACGGCGGGTGCGGTGATCGCGTGAGTGACGCGTTCGGTGCGCAGCAGTGTCGCGAGGGCAGGTCCGCCGACGGCATCCGATGGGCAGAGGATGACGGTGGCGCCGGCGTCGAACGCGAGCAGTAGTTCTTGCAGCGACGCGTCGAAGCTGGGTGCGGCGAGGTGCAGCACGCGCGAGTCGGCGTCGGCGTTGTAGCGGTCGCGCAGGGTGGTCACCAGCGCCGCGATACCGCGGTGGCCGACGGCGACGGCCTTCGGTGTGCCGGTGGAGCCGGAAGTGTGGATCACCCACGCCGGATTGTCGAGGTGCAGCGTACGCAGCCGGTGCTCGGCGGTGAACTTCTCGGACGTCTCACGCTGTGCGGTGGGTACGACCCGCACGACGTGTGCAGGAAGCGACCGCTCCCCCGCGACGGCAACCGGCACGTCCGCAAGCAGTTCGGTGAGGCGGATGCCGGGAAGTTCCGGGTCGATCGGGGTGTAGGCGGCACCGGTTTTCGCGACGGCCCACAGTGCGATCACGGAGTCGATCGAGCGTGGCAGCAACACCGCGACACGATCCTCGGCGCCGGCACCGGCGGCGACGAGGCGGTGAGCGAGTTCGTCGGAGAGGGCGTCGAGGTCGCGGTAGGTGAGCGAGCGGTCGCGGTCGTGTACGGCGATGCGGTCGCTATCCGCGTGTGCAGTGAGCAGGTCTGGCAGCAACTGCGGGGCAGGTGCCTCGATGCCGCGCGCCGGGGTGAAGCCGTCGAGTTCGTCGGCGGTAGCGAACGGCAGATCTCCCACCGGTGCCGACGGGTCGCTGACGAAGTGCAGGAGGAAGTCGAGGAACCTGCGGTGCAGGAAATCGAGGTAGTCCTGCGTGTACAGGTTGGGGTTGGCTTCGAAGTCGACGCGGAGGGTCTTACCGGGAATCCCCGCGTACACATTCATCGACAGGTCGTCGACGGGTCCGGTGGACTGCACGTGGTAATCGGCCGGTACGTCGCCGTAGACGATCGGCTGATGGAAATTCATGATGTTGACGACGGGCCCGAAGGCGTTGCGCGTCTCGGTGTGTTCGCGGCCGAGTGCGCGGAGGTCGGCGAGCATGTCTGCGTAGGAGTACCGCTGATGACGCAGCGCACCGTTCATCTCCACCTGAACGCTGCGAATCAGTTCGGCTCCCGGCGCCGACAGATCCAGATGCACGCGCAGCGGCACCACGTTGGATATGACGCCCGCGGAACGCCTCAGCGCAGCGGTGGTGCGCGCCGATACGGGGAGCGACAGCACTACATCGGTGGTGCTCCGAGTGCGAGCCAAGAACGCAGCGAACCCGGCGAGCACGATCGGCACCTCGGTGGCATTCACTTCCTGCCCTCGTGCTGTGATCGCCTCAGCAAGCCCGGTGGTGACAGCAGTTCCCGATCGCCGCGCCGGGACTGTAGGGGGCGCGACGTCGCCGATGAGTGAAAGTGGCTCGGGCAGATCTGTCAGACGCTGGGCCCAATGCTCGCGGTCACCGGCCTGCCTCTTCGATCCCACGTAGGCGGTTTCGAAATCGAGGATCTTCTCGATCGGCAGTGACGTGACCGGCGGGGTCTCTTCGCCTGCGATCCACGCCGAGTACAGATCTGCAGCCCGGCGCAACAGGATCATGGCCCCATGGCCGTCGAGGGCAATGTGATGGACGTAGCTCGACAGGAAATACCGCTCGTCGGCAACGTGCAGCAGGGTGCTGGCAATGAGTCGGTCGCGGAGGGGATCGAGCGGCGCCGAGAAGCGAGCAGTCATCCAACGATGCGCAGCGGCTTCCGGGTCATCGAATCCTCGACAATCGACATATGGGACATCATCGACATATTCGATATCGACGAATTGCGCGGGAATACCTTCTCCGTCTGCGAGAAAGAGAAAGCCCGATTCCACATCGCGCGCAGCCTGCAGCATCGCCTCGGTCACGAGACCATGATCGAGACTGCCCCGAAACTCCAAGTACTGGGCAGTAATAAAGGGTACGTCCGGGTTCAACACCTGGGCGTACCACAGACCCCGCTGACTTGGGGACAGCGGAAGTATTTGCACCACGCTCCCTCGCCTCACCCGACAAAACACATACTCGAGGCGCGATCGCTACGCTGATTACCGCCCCGACGAACCGCAGCTGATGCCTCCCAACACCGTTGCCACGATCAACGGGACAAAGTGTATCCGGGGTTATGGTGACTCACCACTTGAACGGACGGCCAACTCGATCTCGGTTATCGTCTCGACTGGAAAACATGAAGGGGGCACAGACCGCGTGAACAATGTTACCGGTGAGTCAGATTCGTCCGGCGAACGTCGACGCAAGGTACGCCGGCGCTTGTCAGACGAGGAGGTCGCAGCGCGAAACAAGAAGCGCCGACGCATACAGATCGGCTGCGGTGTCGGCGTTCTCGCGGCAGTCGGATTTGTTGGCTGGCTTGGATACGAAGGCCTGCAAGCAAAGTCGAATCTGGAGAAGGCACAGGATTTCGCCATGCAGGCGAAAGATGCGTTGCTGTCGGGTGATACCGAGGCCGCAACGCGCACAGCCGGCGATGCCGATCGCTACGCCCAGGAGGCGCAGGGTTCGGTTGATTCGTTCCCGTGGCGCGCGGCAGGCGCGGTTCCATGGTTGGGCAGCCCGTTCGACTCCACGCGCCAAATGACCACCATTGTGACTGGTCTCACAGCAGATGTTCTACTTCCTGCGGTCGACGCCGGCAGCGCAGTCTCCCCCGATCAGTTGATTCTCGACGGCGCACGGATCAACCTCGCCGCCCTTCGCGACGCCGCGCCGGTGCTTGAAACGACGGCTGCGGCCATCACAGACCTCGATGTGCAAGCTCAAGAAGTAGACGGTACATACATCGGCTTGCTCAACGATGCACGGATGGATTTACAGGACCAAGTGTCCGAATTGTCTGGCCTGCTGAACAATACGTCGACGGCCGCTCAGATCGCGCCCGCAATGTTGGGCGCCGATGGGCCACGAAGCTACTTCATCGGATTCCAAACGAACGCGGAGGCGCGTGGCACGGGTGGGCTGTTAGGTGGCTTCGCTGTCGCCCGAGCGAACGATGGCGCGGTACGCGTCGATGACGTATCCCGACGCGATCTCAAACCCGAGTACGCCCCTATCGATCTTGGTCAAGATTTCAAGCAAGCCTATGGTCACAGTGGCGCGACGACTCGCCCAGTCAATAGCAACGTGAGCTCCCACTTCCCATATACGGGACAAATCTGGCAGTCGATGTGGCAACAAGAGACCGGTGAGCGCGTAGACGGTGCGATCGCCACCGACCCCGTGGCGCTGAGCTATGTCCTCGAGGTGGTCGGCGCCGTCACGCTGCCCGACGGCGAGAAAATCACGGCAGACAATGTAGTGGAACTGACTGAGTCGACCGCCTACTCACGTTTCGGCGATGACCAGGCCGCCCGTAAGGACTACCTTGAACTAGTTGCCAAGACCGTGGTTGCGAAGCTGACTGGCAGCATCTCCAATCCGCAAGCACTTCTCGAAGCGCTCGGACGCGCCGTCAACGAAGGTCGACTCGCGATCTGGAGTGCAACCCCTGCGGAACAGGAGATCCTTTCAACCACCAAGCTTGGCCACGTCGTGCCTGACGACGCCGCGCCGTATGCTGGCGTCGTTATCAATAACCTCGGTGGAAACAAGCTGGACTACTACCTGAAGCGCGAAATCGACTACACCGCAGGGCCGTGCGATACGGACACCCGCGAAAGCTCAGTAACCGTTCGTCTGACGAATGGGCTTCCCGAAGGGAAGCACACGGAATATGTCGCAGGGATGTTCGAGAATCCGATCGACGCGCCATTCGGCACAAACCTCTCTGATGTCGGCCTTCTCGCGACCGAGGGAGCCAAACTGAAGAGAGTAAAGGTGAACGGTGCCTACGCCTTCGCCTTCAACAGCGCTGAGCGCGGGCACCCAATGTTCAACGTGCAGGTACCCATACCCCAAGGCGAGACAGTTGAGATCGTCTACGAACTCACCGAGCCCACCAACCCCGGCCTGGCGCGTGTACCCATACAACCACTTGTCGACGAACCCGTTGTTACAACAGCTGTCCCAGCATGTGACTGAGCGCCTTGCTCTCGATCTAAAATCGCTAGTGCGCATCGTGGCCACGAGCAACTCGACTCGCGGCCACGATGCATCCGGAAAAGTAGCACCTGGCTAGGTTCGGATCGCATCTACATTCTCGCGGTACCAGGCGATGGTCGACGCAATACCTGAACGAAGATCGATCTTTGGCTCCCAACCCGACTCGCGCAGTTTGGAGACGTCCAACAGCTTCCGAGGCGTTCCGTCAGGCTTACTCGTATCCCACTCGGTCTCTCCGAAAAAGCCGATCTCTTCAGCAACGATCTGAGAGATCTCCTTGATCGTCTGATCTTCGCCGGTGCCAACATTCACTTGATCTGCGCCGTCGTAATGCTCCATCAGATGCAAACAGGCCGACGCCATGTCATCGACGTGCAGAAACTCGCGAAGGGGAGACCCTGTCCCCCAGTTCGTGACAGTGTCGATCCCGTCTCGCCGTGCCTCATCAAAACGTCTGATGAGTGCCGGCAGTACATGCGAACCCTCGGGCGAGAAGTTGTCACCGGGTCCATACAGGTTAGTGGGCATCGCGGAGATCCAGGGCAACCCATACTGCCTGCGGACCGCCTGCACCTGAAGGATGCCGGCAATCTTTGCGATTGCGTACGCATCATTGGTCGGTTCCAGATACCCGGTGAGGAGGTACTCCTCCTTGATGGGCTGCGGGGCGAGTTTTGGGTAGATGCACGAAGAACCAAGAAACAACAACCGGTGTGTTCCATGTTCACGTGCAGCATCAAGGACATTCACCTGGATCCGCATGTTCTCTGACAGGAAGTCCACCGGATATGTGCTGTTTGCGAGGATCCCGCCCACCTTGGCTGCAGCGAGCACCACGTTGACCGGCCGATGTTCCGCGAAGAATTCAAACACGGCATCGCGATCACGCAGGTCCAACTCAGTGGATGATCTGCCGATCAGACTCTGAAAACCTCTTTCTTCCAGTCGGTTCCAAATTGCCCCGCCCACTAGTCCGCGATGCCCAGCAACGTAGAACGGTGCCGCTCGATCCAGAGGACCAGGAGCAAAAACCGCAGACATCAGTGGATCTCCCAGTCTGGGTGGGTGGGCTTATCAATCCATGGTCGACCCTCGTGAGTCAGTGCCTCGATGTCAGCGTCCACCATGATCCGGGCAAGCTCGGGTGTGTGGACCATCGCTTTCCAGCCCAGCTTGTCCCGAGCCTTGCTTGGGTCACCAATCAACGCGTCGACCTCCGTAGGACGGAGGTATCGTTCATCAAACTTCACGTGCTCTTCCCAACTCAGTCCCGCGTGTTCAAACGCAACCTGAAGAAAATCTCGAACCGAGTATGCCTGCCCCGTGGCCAAGGCGTAATCGTCGGGCTCATCGGCCTGAAGCATGCGCCACATGCCCTCGACATACTCCGGCGCATATCCCCAGTCACGCACTGCATCAAGGTTTCCCATGTAGAGGTGCTGCTCGACACCAGCGCGGATACGAGCGACGGCACGGGTGATCTTGCGCGTCACGAACGTCTCGCCTCGTCGGGGAGACTCGTGATTGAAAAGAATGCCGTTCACCGCGAACATCCCGTACGCCTCACGGTAGTTCTTGGTGACCCAGTACGCGTAAACCTTGGCCGCACCGTAAGGGGAACGCGGGTAGAACGGCGTGTCTTCGTTCTGAGGCGGCGGGGTAGCGCCGAACATCTCGGAACTCGAAGCCTGATAGTACCTGCATTCGATACCGGCAAGGCGAACTGCCTCAAGTAGACGAATCGACCCAATTCCGGTTGTATTGCCCGTATGCTCAGGCTCGTCAAAACTCACCCGAACATGAGATTGCGCACCAAGGTTGTAGACCTCGTCTGGACGGATCTGCGACAAGAGCGTCACAAGACGAGCTCCATCACTGAGATCGCCATAGTGCAAGAACATTCTCGCCTCTGGCATATGCGGATCGACATAGAGATGGTCGATTCGCGAAGTATTGAACGTCGACGATCGCCGGATCAGTCCGTGGACCTCATACCCCTTGGACAGCAGAAGTTCCGCAAGGTACGAACCATCTTGCCCAGTGATGCCTGTAATAACTGCGCGCTTCATAGATTCCATTTCTCCCACCCTGAAGGACAACGACACCAAGGCTACTCGCGTCTGCACAGTCACGTTCGCTACAGACCGACATTGCGCGAAAGCATTGGTAGGATTCCAACCGATCGCACTTGAGACTATTGACACTCAACTGCATCTACAGATCCCCCATATTGAATCAGTACGTGGGACTACCTGCAACTCGACCATCCAAGACATACAACACAACACGGCCACGATGTTCGAGTTCTCAACGAACACTCAACCTACTAACCAGAGGATCGAAGCATGGACAATTCCGAAACCCCAACACCCAATAACTGGAATCTTCGAGAATTCACTGGAATCGGCTATGACAAGGGAGGAAGCAAACTGCGGCAAATTACGTGGATGCTGATCTCAGGCACAGTGTTCACCCGATGGTGGTGCCCTGCCTCCGTCAGAGTTGCGATATTAAGAAGATTCGGTGCACGCATCGGCGACGGCGTTCTCATTCGACACCGCGTCCAGATCCACTGGCCGTGGAAGCTTTCGATCGGCGACGGCACGTGGATCGGCGAAAACACGTGGATCTTAAATCTGGAAGACGTTCAAATCGGAAACAACGTTTGCATTTCTCAATCAGTATTTATATGCACCGGCAGTCATGATAGAAAGTCGCCTACTTTCGAATTTGATAACGCACCGATTTTGATCGAAGACAATGTCTGGATAGCCGCGCAAGCTACGGTGCTGAGGGGTGTGACGATCGGAGCACGATCGACCGTCGGCGCGAGAGTGCTCGTCGTCAAGGACCTAGCTCAAGAATCGATAGTCACTGCACCGATTGGAATACTTCACAAGGAAGAAACTATTTGAAACGCTCTCATATCCAACCTACGCGCCTTCAATAATAGAATTAACCCTCACAAGCACTGGTTCCAGCCTTCTCGATGCGCTCGCCATCGCTTCCTGGATGCGCAACGCCTCATTGCTGCCAAGGTCTAGAACAACCTGTCCGCCATTCTCGCAAAGATTCACAGCTTGCGGGTACAGTATCTCATCGAGACTCGCATGGAGCTTCTGTTCATTTTCCGAATCGACGATCACTGGTATAGCCCCCTTCCGGGCTCCCAATATGAGAACATGCAAACGGTCGCTCACAACACCTGCACAGCGCGAGTAACAATCTTCAATCCGGCGCTCCTGCTCAGAATGGTGAATTTTTTCAGGCCAGTCTAAATGTTCAACCCCCAAAGCCTCAGCCCATTCAAGATGACCACGGCGGTCTTCTCTGACTTGGGTAACAAATATCGGCTTCAATCCGTAACTCTCGATGCAGCAGACGAGGCTCTTCAATGCCGGTTCGTCAACCGTACGATCATGACGCAGGGACACTCCGACATAGGCCCGATTTTTTTCCTCAAAGGGATCCAGACAAGCAAATCCTAAATCAGGAAAGAACTCAGCGCGACCACCAACTATACGGCTGGATTGCGAATCACGCGTTGTATAAAGCTCAGAAAACTTGGCCATGGCCTTTTCCGCGCGAAGCCGCACCCCCGGCGCCCCTCTCAATGCGCGGCCAAGGACTATCGAACGGTTTCCCATAATTCGATTCAGGGCGATCATGCATGCGACGCCGACTCGTTTTATAGCCCCAACAACGCCTCCAGAGAGACTTGCAGGGCCCGGAGTCATAATAATCAAAGCGTTGCCGACCACTGCTGCTCGCAACAAGCGCCATAAGAACCTCGCCGGCGAACTGGTGATTGTCCAGTCACTAGGGAGCTCAAAAGCATTTACGTAGCCGGTGGGCATCGACCCCCTGTAAACGACTGCAGCACCACCACCCCGTTCTATTGCACGAGTGATCTCCCGTCTTATAAATACATCTCCTAGATTACCCTGCGCTGCCGCGATACTCAGGAACACCGATCGCACGTATTGACCTCCTATCATTCGCCCAGAGAAACACCAATTGAACGAGAACTTGAACGACATAACTGCCAGCCAGCGCAAACCCCGCACCCAGTACACCGACCCAAGGAGTAAGGAGCATAATTCCAAGCAAACAAACCAGAGTCGTCCCACTCGACACCACCGCAACAGCGCGGGCGTGCCCCCATCCCTGCATCAGAGCGCCAAGTTGAGAAGCGATCGCCGCAAACACGAGACCGCCGCAAACTATCTGAATTACCGGAACGGCCGCATCGAATTCCTCGCCGAGCACTACAGGAACAACGAAAGGGATCACGACGGCAAGGGATGCGTAAAGAACTGTGGTAAACGCAGTCAGAATCAAAACGCTCCGAACGAGCGCCATCTTATTTTCGCCACCGGCACGTGTAGCCGCCGGCATCAACACCGCGGCAAAAGAAGTTGGGATCATGCGCAATGGCGTGGTTAACCGACTTGCTGCACCATAGTATCCCGCCGACACAGGGCTTGCGATAATAGCGACCAACGCTGCGTCGAAATTTCGGGCCTGCGTCGCAAGAGAATTGAACCAATAGGGGCGCGCCGCTCGCAACAGCTCAATCGAAGTACCACTATTTCGCGCTGAGACCGCTCTATTTAGCATCATCACTGGAGCACACGCGATAAGCGAGGAGAGTGCCAATCCCGTTGCATAAGCCAACAACGCGTCGACACCCCAATAGTATCCACCTAGCAATATTACAAGAGCAAGCGATCGGCGAAGCACTAGCGAGCTCGCATTTTGCCACGTATTCCCGTCAGCGAGCGGCACACCCAGCCAGGTTTCGACCTGCCTATCAGCCACTACCCAGACTGCGAGAGGCACAAAGGGAAGGAACATCCCGTCCCAAACTGAAAGCCCGCACGTGACTAAAACCAGAATCGCACCGACCAGTACATTAATTTGGCCGATGAGTCGCAATGATCCACCTACCGAGCCATGCCACGCATTCTGAGCCCTCAACCGAATTATATATGTGGTCAAACCAAAATCTATAAAAGTCTGTATTATGAGCGCAATTCCGTATATGCTGGCAAATAGACCGAAACCTGAAGGCCCTGACCATCGCGCTAAGAGCGCCATACTTCCAGCTTGGAGAAGTGCACCAGCAAGCCGGCCTAGCAGGACCCATGAGAACTGCTTGGCCAGCCCGGAATTTGCGTTTCTCTTATTCAAACCGCTTCCTCGCCGTTTAACGGCAGCGCCTGCTCCCGCGGAGTAGTTCCAAGCGGACACGGCGCTCATTACTTGCCCACTCGGAGGCTGGAGTATATAGGTTCTAGTTCCACGTCACTATTCATTGCTGAACTCGTTCAGTCGAAGGGTCAACGAACAGATATCCCTTTCCGATCTCTCAACTTCGAGAGTTTGCAGACCCATTCCTCGAACGCGTCCACGGCGGTCTCCATAGTCAGGTGTGACTGCCTGAACTTCCGCCCAGCTTCGCCTAGCTTCGTGGCTAAACCGGCGTCGCTTGCCAAAGCATCCACACCGTCTAGAAGGGCCTGGGGATCCTCCGGGGCAACCTGCATCCCACCCCCCGAAATTTGAATTTCGCTCGCAGTGACACTGTCCGCCGAAGTAGCCGCCAATACCGGCCGTCCGCTCGCGAAGTAGGATGTCAGCTTGCTTGGAACTGCCATTTCCGCGAGGGATGCACGTTCGTTCACTAACAGTATGTCGGCAGCGTTTAGTGCCGGAAGGAACATTTCATCCGACAAGGGATCCACAAAGTCAATGTTTGCACAGTTTTGGGATATTGCTTCCAACTGCTGCCGTTGGTTGCCATTGCCCATCAACACAAATCTGACAGCCGATTCCCCCTTCTCAGCCAGTCGAGCGGCCTCGACTACTGATTCGAGCCCCTGCTTCATCCCCATGTTCCCAGCATGCAGCACGATTGTTTCTTCAGAACCCCAACCAAGCCGCGAACGTACTTCGGTCGGCTCCATCGAAGTCAACCGCTGCACGTGAGACCAATTTCGAATAACAGTCGTGCGATCCGCAGGTATACCTAACTCGCCCACCACGTGTTCTCGAAATCTATCGTGGATGACCACAATCCCGTCGGCCTCTCCCAAAATCCGCGCTTCCAGGCTTGCAGCCAAGGAGGCAGAACGACCGGACATAGCACCTGTTTCGCGAACACCCAGCCCATAGAGATCTTGCACCCAGATCCCGACGCTCGGACTCCTTCGCATCAGGCGCCTGCGTGCCATAACGGCGCCGGCGCCAATAAGAGCAGGGGTAACGCACACGACAACGTCAGGCTCCCGCCACTTGCTCGCAGCTAGGCGTGCACCAAAGCTAGCTTCCATGTGAACGCGCCCAAAGGTGCCTGCGTGGGCGGGGACGAAGTGCCGCATCCTCTTAATGCTGACTCCTTCTTCAAACTCCTCGACTGATAGCCCTGTGTATCCCTGCGCGATCTGCCATTCAGGGTAGTGGGGATATCCAGTGAATACCTGGATCTCGTATCCTCGCTGAGCCAGGCCACGCGCAAGTCCTGTTGTATACGGAGCAATGCCAGTGGGCTCCGGGGCATAATTGAGCCCAAAGATCGCCACGCGGGGTTTGCTACTGTTCATATCTACCCTTACAGTTTGAAACGCTAACCAGATGTCTAAGTGTCCGTCGTCAACGCGGGGCGACCTTCGCTAGTCCGACTCGGACGGAAGTCTCTTGCGTACGAGCGCCAGGTGCTCTGCGCGGGTTTCCTCGTCCTTGAAGCGCAATCCCAAAGCACGCGCAGGGACACCTCCAACTATCGCGAACTCGGCTACATCCTTGGTCACTACAGATCCAGCGCCGATAACCGCACCTTCTCCGACTGTGACTCCACTAAGCACCACTGAACCTCCGCCAATCCACACGTCGTCACCAATAGTGACTGAATCACGGTCTGTCTCAGGTCGGTCCCCGGACCATGTGGAATACAACATGGGCACACCCAATTCGTCGATCGCATGGTCTTCGCGACCGACTATCTGCACGCCCATGCCAATCATGACAAAGTCGCCAATTTTACCATCAACCTGAATGATCGATCGCGGTCCCACACTCACATGCGATCCGATCTTTAGGCCGTGAGGGGCACTTATAATCGCTCCGCGACCGGCGCTAAACTCGTCACCAACCACGACGTTGCCGAAGACTGCCAATTTATTTAGAACACGTGTGACAGACTTTCTGATCGGCGCCGGCAACCTCGATCGATTCTTCAATTGGAGTCCTCCCGAATAGGCCATCCATCAGGTCCCAGTTCACTAGGCTTGTTCGTCAACGCGTCCCAGATGCCCTGAGCCATTCCTTCCGCCGAGTAGGTGCCGCGCACCTGACGGGACAGGCGCTCCCGATCAACGGGACTCGCCGCCAATTTACGTGTGTAGGCAACCATCTCTTTAGCTAGCCCACCTACCGAAACGGGAGTGAAGCTTTCCATTCCGCCGAATCGTTGCAGTTCTATCTCCGGCGAGTGTGGAGCGTCCTGAGCGTATAGGACAGGAACGCCGAATCCGAGACTCTGTGTCAGGCTCAAGCCAACGTATCCGGGAGACACCGAGAATAATGTTTCAGCGTAAATGTCCCCGAGCGCCGATACATCGTGCACTTTTCCGAAGAACCTGACGTGGTCTCGGATGCCGCGGAGGGTTGCGGTTCGAAGTATCTCTTCCTCGAGCGAGCCGAATCCCACGATTTGGAGAAACATCCCCTCGCACCACAGTTTCGAATCCGCAAACGCATCGACAAGAAGGTGCACGTTCTTGGCTTGTTCAAGCCGTCCGACGTACAGAATCCCACGCCTATCTTCATCACGTGTCTCGATATCACGAGCCCGGTATAAGGAGTTTGGCGCTACCCATACCGGAATATCTGGCAACTCCGCTCTTGCGGGAACCACACTGTCGTACCCATACAGGATTGTTCCGTCAGTAAACTTGCGCAACAGAACTCGAAGTGGCGCGGTGCGGGACTCAGGTCCGGAGCGGGGATGCAAATGACCCCACGCAAGCGTGCGACGCTTCACGAGGCGCCTCAACCCTGCGATAATCCACGCGGTGAGGCTCCTCGGATTCAGATCAATCACTGTGACTTCAGCATTGATTGCGTCGCGCCAGTTGCCGACCTGAAGAAGCACACGGTCGCCAGCTAAGCCGAAATTTTTAACTCGCTGAACAATATCAACTGGAAGGCCAGTTCTTACCGTACGGTCCAGATGCTGCTCACCAGCGAAGATAGTAATATCTTCACCGTGGCGGACCATCAGTTCCCGAACACATGCATCGCGATATACAGGTACTACCGCGAGATATAACACGTACTTACCGGAGGTCGATTCACGCACGCGCGGAGCCCCCCTCTGCATGGTCATCGCGTCCGCCTTCGATTGGCCTTCGCCCAAGACCGCGATAACGCCACCCTGCGTTAGCCCATCGCGATCCGTCCAAGCAGTTTCGGCCATCCAATATCGTACGGTTGCGAACCACTATGCCGATTTCCACTGGATCGAGGTCTTTAAACTCACGCCACTCAGTAAGCACCATCACCACATCCGCACCCTCGCATGCCTCAAGGGAACTCGACGCGTAGTTCAGGGTGGGAAATATCGCTCTTGAGTTATCCATAGCCTTCGGGTCGAAAACATTGACCGATGCGCCTTGCAATTGAATCTGACCCGCAATATTGAGCGCTGGGGAATCACGAACGTCATCTGAATCGGGTTTGAATGCCGCTCCAAGGATCGCTATTCGACTACCGAGCAGGGACCCGCCAACAGCCTCACGGGTTAGTTCCACCATTCGGGTACGCCGCCGCATATTAATGTTGTCGACTTCGCGAAGGAAGGTTAGAGCTTCGTCTGCGCCGAGCTCTCCAGCACGGGCCATAAATGCGCGGATATCTTTGGGTAGGCATCCTCCGCCGAAACCGATTCCCGCGTTGAGAAAGCGTCTACCAATTCGCACGTCATGTCCTATAGCGTCCGCTAGCACGGACACATCAGCACCGGCTACCTCACATACCTCTGCCATCGCATTGATGAAAGATATCTTCGTAGCTAAGAATGCGTTGGCCGCAGTCTTGACCAATTCCGCAGTTGCCAAGTCTGTTACGAGCAACGGAATTCCCTCGTCCAGTAGGTCACTGTAAACTAAGCGAGCGATATCCTCAGCGTTTCCCGGGTCGACAGAATCGACGCCGAGTACCAGTCGATCCGGGTGGAGCGTGTCTTGAACCGCGAACCCTTCTCTCAGAAACTCAGGATTCCAAGCAAGATCGACATCCACCCCCGCCGGCACCAATTGCCGCATCCTGGCGCCAAGCCTCTGTGCGGTACCCACTGGTACGGTGGACTTACCAAAAATCGTTGTCGACCTCGTCAACAGTGGAACGAGTTGCTCGATTACTGAGTCCACGTAGGTGAGGTCCGCAGCATACTCACCCTTTCTTTGCGGCGTACCCACTCCAATAAAGTGGATGTCTGCAAAGTCCGCCGCTTCTCTATACGAAGAAGTGAACCGCAATCGACCTGACTCAAGATTGCGCTTCAGAACCTCCTCTAGGCCTGGCTCGTAGAAGGGCACTTCACCAGCTTCCAGCTTAGCCAGTTTGCTGACGTCGACATCGACCCCTAACACCTCATGACCCAGTTCCGCCATACACGCTGCATGCGTTGCGCCCAAATAGCCGGTTCCAAACACAGCAATACGACAACTCATGACACCGCTCCCGAAGACGCTTGTAGATGATTCTTGTAGACCATGACTGCACAACGCAGCCACCTGACCACGCTTCCGCAACTCACGCGCACGCGAGTCCGCCAGCACCGCAGATATTCGCGGTACGATTGCGCATTGACAAAGCGACTGAAAACATTCGTACCCCGCTGTTCTTCAAGGTGCACCTTCACATTGATGGAAATCAGACTCGTCATGTCGTGACACCCGCTTCTACCGGGGATACATTCGCTTGTTGAGGTTCACGGGAGATATGACCGAGAGAGGCCCATGCAAGCAAGACCGGAAGCCAGTAGTCGGGCTGCTCAAAAAATGCGGATGTCAGGGCGAAGCCCATCATTGCTACGAGCAGGCCAGCAGCGAGACCGGACTCGCCAATCCACATCGATCTTAGTGCAACTATCGCGATTGCCCCAATTATCAAGGCAACCGAAATCGCCAGTAAGAGTCCACCCTGAAACCATGCGCGAAGAAATATGTTATGCGCCACCGTGATTCCGTCGAAAGTAACCCCGCGTTCCGGGGACAAGCCTACGCCGAACAATGGTTCGCGCGAAATACTCGACCACGCAAACTCGTATGTTCGCAATCGGATTCCCCAGGTGCTTTCAGCAGAAGTCTGTCCAGTCACCTGCATGAATCGATCAGCAGGCGTCCGAAGGCTCTCCGAGAAGCTTGTTAGTGAAAGTATCAGCCATGAAAGTAGTCCAATAAATATTCCAATGCGGAGGACATTACTCACCCGGTCCCGAATGCACACTGCGAGTACCAGGATCCCGAACGCCCCAGCAAGCAATGAACTCAGACTACCCGTTGCTAATAGCCCCCCAATATTGAGAATTAAGATCACGGTAACCGAAAATATGACCTTACGCCGACGATGTTGCGTAAGCTCATAAACGCAGATCAAGATGGCGACCAATGCCAGTACACCGAGAGTATTCGGATGAGCGGCGAGGCCCGGAGCGCGACCCTGCGTGACGGTCGAGCCCAATATAGTCACGCCAGTAACCTGCAAGATCCCCGCCGACGACGATAACGTCTGGCCGACCAGAAACGCCGCACCAACATTTCTGGTAAACCGAACGTTTCGTTCGACCATCCATCTCATCGCGAATGGCCCCACTCCAATAAGGAGGAATAGTTGGGCCCCAACATACAGATTTTCGGAAACGACCGCGTTATCGGTCGCGGTAACAGTCGCGATCAGTGCGCTGAATCCAGCGAACAACCAGACGGCCGGAAACATGGGTCGAGAAACACGTCCAAGCACGAGAGAAATGGAGATCAAGCCCAAGACTGCGACGAACCACGCGAGCTTCAGCGATACCGGAAGCACTCGATAGACCGGCAGGACAGCGGCGATGCAGATCCATATGAGGGTGAATCCGGCGCACTGGGATCTGGGGTTCAATACCCGATTAGATGTCCGAATTTGGGTCACGTCGGATACACCGCCCCGTGGTGGTCCAGACTCTCGGAGTCGACCCCTCGGTTGCTAGCCCGCAGCCTTTCCCCAGGCTTTGCCCTGCTGATTACTTTATTCGCGATCCAGAGCAACGGAGCGGAGAAGAACGGTAGGTACACGAAAATATAGCTATCGAACTCGATTCCGAGAGTCAGATACACACCCAAATGGAAGAAGAGTATTATCGCGATTCCCATCCTGAAGAGGATAGGAAAAAATATGAGAACGATCAGCCAGCCCTCTACCAGTATCGTGGCGTAGTCCAGGAGCTTCCAAAGCCAGTGCCAATCAATCTCGAATACTTGAGTAGTTAATGGGCCGACCTTAGAAGGATCTTCGATATCGCGGGAAACAAATCCGCGGGTGGCCTGACGATCGGGGTCAAGCCACCCTGATACTGCTTTTGGGAGTGCCGCAGTAAATAGCGCAAACGCGACTGTTCCACCCCAGAGGAGGATAGGCAGACCTCTGGTCCTGCCAACATTCGTTCCACGATTTTTGCGCAGGCGGGAGTCCACTGAAAGCGCTGCACCCCAACCAGCTGCTGCCATCCCGATCGGTAACAACTCGAAGAGGATGAAATGATCTACTTTCCCGAATGAATTGGCGATCCCAGCACCAAGTATCAGAGTTATGGACAGTCCAACCGAAACTTCAATTGTCCGAAAACCTACGAGAAGAATAACCGCAAGGATAATTTGTGTCACTTCGATTGCGGTCACAAACCCTGGAGCAGGCGGCTCCGATATTAAGGAGAAGGGTCCTGGCGCCGGCTGATAGAAGGCGTCCGGAATATCACTCGTCCATGAGTAGTCGAATGGACGAAAGATGACGTAGAGAGCGAATGCTATCCGTATGAATCCAAGATAAGTCGCATCAGCGCGATACGCGGTGCACAGTCGGTCCGTATACTCTGCGAGAAATTCAACAAGACCCCGGCGGTCATTGGGAGTCATAGCTTCACCGTCGCAATTTCACATTCTGAAGGAGCGTTAGCTGAACCATCAGTGATATCGATTGTCTTCTGCCACCAACAGAATTCAATCTCGGCTGCGTGTTGATCAGCGACTCGATCGGCGCTGCGTGACAGCCAGTCTATTACAGCTGGATCTGATGACCTAGGATTCTGCTCCCCCTCCGCAGTCGGCCGGAAGACATAATCCAAAGAAGGTCGTGCCGCAGAATAGCGGAACTCGCTTGCTAAGTCGACGGGGTGCGCTTGAACTTGCCTCCCATCGACCAGAGTGATGGTAATAGCAAGTCCGGTACTCGAGAAATGACCGCTCGAACTTGGGGCATCGCCAAACCCTGGCATTCTGACGGAAGGGTACGGCTCGGGCCGGGTCGCGAAGGACAGCAGACCCTGAATGCCCAATAGCAGTGCGAAAGCCACGACCACGAGTAACTGTCGACGTTTTCTCCTGCGTTCGGACTCGTGCTCTAAGCTCGATGCTTCCATACCTCTGCACCCCCGAATGTAGCTACGGTCAAGAAAAATAGGACTTTTACTGGGGTCTCTGAGCCTGCCGATCCGCGGGCTGTGCGCACCGCGTTCCGAAAGCCCCGCACATGTATCTGTGACTCTCCCTTAAATACTCCCAAAGGCAAGCGGGCGAACCGCCCATCACCGTATGGACTCAGAAACATTGGCCATCGGGGCTGATCCAAACCAAGAACTGAAGTGCGAGGACTCCGAGGAAGACTGATCTGATGCTGCAGCAACGACAATCTGCGCGTCGACGCATACGTACGCCGGGCCAGGTGCGTGGTCGGGATTGTACTCCCCCTGCTTTTCTTTTTTATGAGCTCCGCCATCGCGGCAAACCGCACAGACGATTCCAGCAGTTCGGAAGATTGGCCGACTTGACCCGCAGCTGTCGGTTGCCGCTTATCAACCGTTCCCATAACGCTACGCTCAGTCCTCACATATATCCCCTCCCCGAGATACTCCTGCCCTTCCACCATCCTCTGGCGTGCAGAACGACGGTGAAGAGCGAACCCCCGGCGATCGCGCTGGTTCCACTGCCGCGGTTGCGTTGTCGTTGCTGCGTCGGCAAATCCACGTTTTCTAACGCCGGCCAAGGCAGATCACGGACGATCGAGCACCTTCATCCGATCGACACGACGCAACTGCACGCGGTGCCTGCCGCCTACCCGTGTTCAGATCTGCTTACCTCCTCAAGTATTCAAGCGCAGCGAGCGCAGCGTTGAACCCGCACATCCCATGCGCTCCAGCTCCGGGCGGTGTTGCCGCGGAGCATAGGTACACACCAGGTATCCCAGTCGAGTACGGATCGAGCGCGATCCGTGGACGAAACAGCACTTGCAATGGATCGTTCCCTCCGGTCACCACGTCGCCTCCGACGTAGTTGGGGTTGTGGAGTGCCATCCCATGCGTGCTACGCACATGTTTTGCTCGAATTGTGTCCCTGAAACCGGGAGCAAATCGTTCGATCTGCGCTGTAATCATTTGGGTGGCGTCCCCGCTATAGCCGCTCGGCACATGGGCATACGCATAAACGGGGTGCAGCGAGCCAGCCGCTCGTGACGGATCGGCTTGAGACTGTTGACCTACGAGCACAAACGGTCGCGCGGGCATTTCGCCACGATGCACCTGCCGTTCCGCGAATGCGGTTTCTGCGAGAGAACCCACGACGTGGACTGTCCCCGCTCGACGAGACGGCTCATGCTGCCACGGCACTCCCTCCTCGACCGCATACTCGACCTTATAGACACCTGGACCATGTCGGTATCTTCGATACGCTCGCGCGATGGCGGGAGGCATCCTGTCTCCTGCCATGTCTGCTGCGGCGGACGGAGTCGTGTCCAGAAGAACAAGATCGGGCGACCCCAACTCATCAAGCGACTCCACGTGAATCCCGGTCTCGACGCTGCCGCCATATTCATTGAGGATTGAGACCATTGCCGACGCGATAGACTGCGAGCCGCCCTGAGCTACCGGCCACCCATATGCGTGTGCTGCAGTCCCAAGTGCGACCCCGATAGCCGCAGACATTGGCGAAGTGAACGGACGAAATCCGTGCGCAGCGACTCCCGCGAATAGTGCCTTACCCTCGGAGCTTGAGAAGCGACGTGCTAGGAGCGCGGCAGGCATGGCAGCGTAAGCGCCGAACCGGGCGAGCATCCAGGGGTGCCGCGGCACATGCAGCATTGGCCTCAAAAAGTCTTCTGTGACGGCGCCAAACTGTGCTGTGGCGTTACTAAAAACGGCACTCCACGCGCGGCCATCAGGGCCAAGATTGTCTGCAGTAGCCGCGACAGACCGGTATGCCGCGGCTCCGCCACCGCCATCGAGTGGATGAGCGTACTGCACCTCCGGCCATAGCCATTTCACACCGTGCTCAGTGAGATCGAAACGCCGAGTGAATGGATTGTCGGTTGCGAGGGGATGAAATCCGCTGCATTCGTCGTGTACGAGGCCAGGTAGCGTCAGCTCAGCACTTCGCGTACCACCCCCGACGGTCGAAGCGCCTTCGAGCACACGGACGTTCACTCCCTCTTCGGCCAAGAGGACCGCAGCAGCAAGTCCGTTAGGCCCGCTACCTACAACCACAGCATCCGTCACTTCACAAGCTCCGAACAATCGAAAGAACGTCCGGCCGAGGGTGGCCGTTGATTGGGGCACACGGTGTCGTCCAACTCAGGGCGCGAACAAGATTGGACCGCAATCACTGTCCCGTACAAGGCTGTCTCAAACATTGCTAGTAGGCGCCATCTTTCGCAAGCACGGCCTTGACGGTCTTTCCGATAATCAACACATCTGAGATCATCGACCAATTCTCCACATATGAAAGGTCCAGTCGCACCGACTCATCCCACGACAAATCCGAACGACCTGACACCTGCCACAATCCGGTCACACCCGGCCGTACCAACAACCGCCGCTTCACGCGCCCGTCGTAGTTCTCCACTTCGCGTCGCAACGGCGGACGGGGTCCAACCACGCTCATCTCACCGCGCACAACGTTGATGAATTGCGGCAGCTCATCAATGCTGAACCGCCGAAGCACTCGGCCAACCCTTGTAACGCGAGGATCCTCGCGCATCTTGAACAACAGGCCGGCGCCTTGGTTCCGCGCAATCAACGAATCCACCAGTTGGTCTGCGTCGGTCACCATCGACCGGAACTTGATCATTCCAAATGGTTTGGCGTCCAGTCCAATTCGCTCAGACCGATAGAATATCGGTCCTTTGTTGTCCAGCTTGATCGCCAAAGCCACCACCCCAAAAACGGGGGTCAGGATCAGGAGAGCTGCAATGGAGAAGGCCAGATCGAAAAGCCGTTTGCCGCTGCGCTTCGCACCGTGGTAGCTGGGCTTCTCCACGTGGATCAATGGAAGCCCAGCAACCGGACGCATCTCAATTCGCGGACTTGCCACGTCGACGACACCGGTTGCAACCACTAGATCCGCATTGTGCGGTTCGAGTTTCCATACCAAGTCCTTGATACCTTCGGGACCGAGGGTCTCAGTCGCAGCCACCGCAACCGTGTCCGCGCCCGATGCACCGAGCGCCTCAACGATGGAGTGTTCATCACCGAAGATCGGCACCGGCCGGCCGTCGACATCGATCTCTTCCCCGACTGATCCGGAATACGCCGGAACACACACCCCGACAACCCGATACCCGTCGGTGAATTTGCGCTCAAAAGTACTGCTTAAGTGCCGCACTGCACGCGCTCCGCCCACCACAAGCACAGAGGTCGTGTATTCTCCTCGGTTACGCTTACGGGCCACCACTTTTCGCCAGACCCAACGACTGAGCAACAACCCCAATAGACCGACAGGCAAGGCAATCGCCAAGTATCCACGCGCCAATTCCAGCCGGAACACCAGCGCCACTATCGCAATGAACCCGAACAGCCGTAGAGTGCCCGAGACAACCCGTTGATACTCGTCATAACCGGCACCGATCACGCGGCGTGACCGCGTCCGGAATATCCGCAGGTTCACCATCCAAGCAGCTGCCAAACCCACCGAGATCAACGTGTAGTTCAACGCGCTGACTGGCTCCATCGTCAGCCAGTTATCGTGACCAAACCGCACCACGTGCGCCAAGAACACGGACAGTAGGACCACGACGGCATCCGTCCAGAACAATTGACGTGCGTACGCGGACTGCCATGTTTGCCTGCTCGCTGTGGAGCCTGAGCTCCGCGCAGCGGTAATCGAATTTGCGCTGGTCACACCACCTTCGGAAGCGGACTTCCGCTTCTCCCCGACGGCAGTCACCGTGAACCGACCCTCATTTTGTCTCCTCCCCGAGACGTGCATATTTGCTTGAAGGCTGACCTAGTCGCGCTTGCAACCCTCCCCGGTCACATCGCGCGTACTGAGCCCGCCCTGTGGCGTCTCGAACGCCATCCTGCGCAGATAGCGGCGCATCGCTGCGCCGTCATCCACGATTGAGACTGTAACGTTACTTACCTTCCGAAGCAGCCTGAACGCATGTCCAGTTCAGCCTCGTCTGTAAGCTGTTCCGTCGCAGCATCTTCGTGATACCCCGAGATACGGCATTTCAAGCCTTACGCCCTCATCTAGCGGAATACCACTGGCCGTCCACGTTTTTCGTTCCTCACTCCAGTTAGCGCGGTTCAGCAATCCGCCATACACTTCATTGACCGAAGGTGACCGAAATCGAGCAATCGAGCCTAAACATCCATTCGGTGAGATGTAACTCACAATTTTTGCTAGCGAAGTTTCCGGGCTGGAACGTCGGTTATCGGACAACTTTCACAAACTCGACTGGGGAGGCGAGGTTCCACAATGGAAGCAAACGCAGGGGTGCATACGGCATTCCGCACCGCGGTAGTACCAGCAGCAGGGATGGGGACTCGATTCCTGCCTGCGACCAAAACTGTGCCGAAGGAGCTTTTGCCGGTGGTCGACACCCCCGGCATCGAATTGGTCGCGTGTGAAGCCGCGGAGTCTGGAGCATCACGGCTCCTGATCGTTACTTCACCGGGCAAGGACGGCGTGGTGGCCCATTTCGTCGAAGATCTGGTGCTCGAAGGCCACCTCGAAGCCAAGGGCAAGCATCACCTGCTCGAGAAGGTCCGTCGCGCGCCGAACTTGCTCGAGGTGGCGTCCGTCGTTCAGGAAAGGCCGCTGGGTCTCGGTCACGCCGTCGGATGTGCGGAGCAGTCTCTGGCCGACGACGAGGACGCCATTGCCGTCCTTCTACCCGACGATCTCGTCCAGCCGTCGGGGATCCTGGAGACGATGGCCCGGGTGCGTGCAGAACACGGCGGGACCGTGCTTTGCGCCATCGACGTCCCGAAAGCACAGGTGAGCTCGTACGGGATCTTCCACGTCGAAGAGGTGCCGGGCGTTGCTGATCCGGACGTGATGAAGGTGCTTGGCATGGTTGAGAAGCCGCAGCTCGCCGATGCACCGTCCACATTGGCAGCAGCCGGCCGCTACCTCCTCGATCGACAGGTCTTCGACGCACTTCGTCGCATCAAGCCCGGCGCCGGTGGCGAGCTGCAATTGACCGACGCCATCGCCTTGCTTATCGAGGAGGGGCATCCCGTTCACGTGGTGATTCATCGTGGGACCCGACATGACCTCGGTAATCCCGGTGGTTACCTGCGGGCCGCAATCGATACTGCGCTGAACGGCGACGAATACGGACCGGAACTGCGCAAGTGGCTCCTCGAGCGGCTTGAGCTGAGCTACGGCAAGTAGGCGGCGGTCCCGATAATCGAGTGGGGCGGGCGAGGAGCGCATGTTGCTCTCTCGCCCGCCCCACTCGATTGCCCAGCTCAGGCGGTCGTCGCAATAAAGACCTGCGAATCGACATCTTCCGAGGAAAGGGTCGCAGTTGCACCTGCGGGAAGCCAGATCGATTCACCCTGTGCGATTTCGAAGCTGGAACCAGGCGACATGCTCTCCACGCCATCCACCGCGATCTCGCATGCACCTTTCGTGCACAGCAGAATCTGCGGGCCGTCAGCCCAAGTGCGGGCGACTGATGATCCCCTAACGCTGCTTGGCCTGATTTCGATTCGGCGCAATTGAAACTCGGGGGCTGGCGTCGAGTATCGCAGGACGCCCTCCTGCAGGAAGGTCGTGAGGGGAACTGGACGGATAATCGGTGGGGCGATCGACTTGAAGCGGACAACGTCCACCAACTCGCTCCGGTCGATGTGCTTGTTGGTCAGTCCCCCACGCAAGACGTTGTCCGAGTTCGCCATCATCTCGATGCCCGTACCCCGCAGATATGCATGCAGGTGACCTGCACCGAGGTAGACGCCCTCTCCCGGTTGCAACGTGATCCGGTTCAGGAGCATGGCAACAAGGACACCGGAATCGCCTGGATACTGTTCGGCCAGATCGATGACCGTCTGCGATTCTTCTACGAAGTCACCGTCAAGGAATGCGTCGAGGTATCTCCGGCACGCTCCAACCACAAGCATGGAAAGCTCCTGTGCCTGAGCATTCTCCAGGCTCAACCACTCCTCGAACAAGCCACGGAGACCATTTTTCTCCAGACACCGTGCGGATTCAGCTAGTTCCGGCAGGTCCAAAGCACCGAAGAGAGCGCGAGTTCTCTCCACATCGCGAAACCCTGTCAGGGCATGAAACTCAGTGAGCGCAACGAGCAGCTCGGGCTTGTGATTGTCGTCCCGATAATTGCGCATCGGCGAATCGATGGGTATGCCAGCGGCATTTTCGCGAGCGAAGCCAGCGCGTGCTTGCTCGAGGGTGGGATGCGCCTGGAGGGATAACGCCGTCTCCGCGGCCAGGACCTTGAGCAGGAAGGGCAACCGAGCACCGAACTCATCGACACATTTCGATCCCAGCGCCGACGTCGGCGATCTGTCGATCACATCCGACAGGAGTGCACCTGTCTCCAACGTAGACGGGCTCTTCGGATGTGCGCCCAACCAGAGCTCGGCCTCGGGGTGGTCTGTCGGACAGGGCCGGCGTGTCAATTCGGCGAGTGCAGTGCGAGAACCCCACGAATAGGGCTGGATGGTTCCGCTAATGCGCTGTGCTGCGTAAGGGCTGGGATTCGTGCCTGGAATCTCGACATCCAGTGGGACTTCTGGGTTTGTGTCGACGCTACTCAATCGTTCCTCGATCCCCTCGATCGCGTATACCTCTGACATTGGCCTTGACCTCGACTGCGCGGCTATTTCTCTCGATGGCTGCAGGGAGAATTCCGGAGTGGTCAGCAGACTGCCGAACCCCCTGCACGACTGAGGGGAGGATGTCGTGCAGGTACCGCCAAATAGAAGCAGGCCCGGCGTTCACATGTCGGGCATGTTCATGCCGACCGTCGAAGACGATCCTATGCGTACGGCTGCACCGCCGCGACTCGGACAACCCCGTAGAAATCGTTGACGCTCGCCACCGCCGGTGACAAGATGATCAATCACGCGACGAACGTGTGCGAACAACTCAAAACAGATGGCCCGCCGCGACTGGCATCGCGACGGGCCGGATGTCCGACTGAATTGGGAGTCGAACGTGCCTCAGCATACCTATGTGCAGGTGACATCGTGAGTATCGAAGCGATCACCTGGACTCTCGAACACGCAGCTATCCCCTCCCCCACTCCACCCGGCATGCCGTCGGCGCCGGCATTGACGTTGGTGCTTTTGGGTTTGGCCACTCACGCCTCAAGATGTGGCGAGGACGCCTACCCGTCGGTGCGGACCCTCGCCCGCTACGCCCGGATGAGCGAACGCCAAGTGCAGCGCTGCCTCAGCACACTCGTCGAACTCGAACTCATCACCCGCGGCGATCAGGAACGGGTCGCGGCGACGATCTCGCGCGAAGATCGTCGACCCATCTGCTACGACCTCTGCATGCCGCGGGGCGACGCCCTGTCACCCCGTCCGAAGTCACGGGGTGACATGCGAGTACCCGACGGGGTGACAGCAGAGCACGAACGGGGTGACACTGATGTCACCCGAACCGTCCTTGAACCAAGAGATAAACCTGCCGCACCGTCGCGCACGGAACCTCCCGCAAGGACAGGGCCCGCAGCGCGGCAGCAGCATCCTCGAATCGACGACCTGGCCGCGGCGTGCCGCCGGGCCGGTCTCACCGCACGGTTCGACACCCTCAGCGCCGAGAAAGCCACGCTGATCGCCCATGCGGTCGACGTCCACGGCGTCGATGCGCTCGTGCGGGTCGCGCTCGAACGGCATCGTCCGAGCGACCCGGCCCGCTCGGCAGCGGCCTGGATCTCGATCTGGCAGGAACTCAGGCCACCGCGGCCGAAGCTTCCACCCACCTGCGGTCAGTGCGACGAGTACGGGTGGCTGCCCGACGACGATCTCGGCAGAGCGGTCCGCTGCTCGTGTCGGCGAAATGCGTGTGCGAAATCCGTCAAGCCTACTTACGCCGCAATCTCGAAAGTTTTGCGAGAACCTCAGCTGCCATACGTATTTCGTACACCGCCGACCGAACCTCTGGCTGGCAATCACACATGGCAAACCGCCCTTGCATCCAGTCGTTGTTGACGTCGGACCGCCGTCGATACCACCCGCACATCGAGATCATTCTGTCCTCGCTTGCGACTGCTCATCACCGTTGCTGGGGTGCATTACCGGCCTCGGGCTCCGGGCTCGGGCCGTCCGGCGAGGCGGGCGTGACATCCGAGGTACTCGACGTGGTGGACGGATCGTCGGTCGTCGACTCCTCGGGAGCCACGGCAGGGTGGGTTGGGGTCGGGGCAGGCGCAGCTTCGGACGGAGGTGCGGCAGGGACCGTGAATGTCCAACCTGCAGTGCCTGCCGGCCGAAGCATCACGGCGGAAGCAACCGGAGAGGAGCCGAACGTGATCCACCCGGCGTAACTCGAAGCCGGTTCGAGCACCTGAGGCAGAGCGGTGCGTGTGGGATCGCACCCACCTGACGCGGGCCCGACTGCCGCAATACTGCCGTCAGAGAGAACCGCCCGGAAGTCCTTGGATATGAGCGTGTTCCATCGTGATTCGTCGGCCTGCGATGAAGTACGCACGCTCATCTGCACAGCGATCCCACACCCGGGTTCGTTGCGCACTGCCGTGACGGTCGCGGTACCGAGCTCGGTGCCGTCGGTGGCAACGAGAGCGAAAGGTTGTCCGACCCCGACGTAGGTGGGCTCGGTCGGGCCGGGTGTCGGCGCTGGAGCAGGAGCCGGAGCGGTGTCGTTCGGCGGCGCAGGGGTAGTCGTGCCTGTCGGTGAAGCTGCCGGCGTATCGGGTGTAGGCGAATCTGCGGGAGTAGTTCGCTCCGCGGACTCCTCTGCGGTGGCGGTACCCGAAGTCGAGTCCGTGGCCGCTTCACCGGCCGGTGATGTCGGCGTGAGGGTCGGCGCCGTCTGTGTGCCCGGTGCGGACGAAGACAGCTCCTTCCCGTCCCCTGAGTCGACGGTGCCTTCCTCGGGCGTCACGTCTTCCTCCGCGAGGACGTCGAGCACCGTCGGAGTTTCACCGATGCATGGCGTGACGGCAGCGGCGTCGTGGTCACCGGTTCGCTCCGGAGTCGAGTCGGTGACGGCGCCGGCCGCTGAGTCGGAAGCTGAGCCCTGATTGTCGTCGGACAGGGCCTGGCCGTTGTGTTCCGTATCGCCGACGCGAATTTCGTCCCGACTGGGCTCGATGCACGTCTCGCTCGAGTCGTCGGGCTGAGCGAGTTGGGCAGCAAGCACGTCAGCGTGCACAGGCACCGAAACGGTGTGCAGTCCCGGTTCGGGCGGGGTCGACATTCCGATGCCGCATTCGGCGTTGACCAGCAGCATGTCTACGCGCCACTGCACGGTGCCGCTGACCCTACCGGTACTGCTGGCGTGCAACCACAATTGGGATTTCGCCTGGTTTTGACCTTCTACTCGCATGTGCCGGAGGGTTGCGTCGTATCGAAACCCGGGGGATGTGGCGGTAGCAGATCCCTGGGCGTTCGGCGGTGGGATCGGCAAGGTGGCACCACGTACGTTGAAATTGCCGCCGGTCAGGCGGGCTACGCCGTTCTGCCCCGGCCGACAGGCTGCTGTCGCAGCCACCGGTGTCGGGTTCGTGCCAGTGCCGTAGGACATCATCACGCCCAGGCCGCCGAGGGCGGTGATGCGCAGCGTATTGGCGAGTGAGGCCGCATACGCTCGTGGCGGCGGCGAAGTACTCGGCGGCGGTGTGCACTCGTTAGGAGTAGTGATCTCCGAGCGGCTACAAGATCGGCCCTGCCCTTCCGTGGAGACCACGCCGAACAGCCCGGGATCTCCACCTTGGATCCAGCCGCTGTCGACGAACTTCAGTGGCCGCTGTGCGTCGGTGAACGAGCGGACCGGTCCGAATTGGTCGACGCTGACCAGTCGGTCCACCCGCCCATGTGTCGATATGGCGCGTGCATAGACTTTCCCGGCATCCTCGCTGGTGCGGAACACCGACCCGCCGACAACGCGGTCGCTCCAGGACGCCATCGTCTGCCCGACTACACCACCGTTGGCCAGTATCAGGGCAAGCCCGCACAACAGCCCCACAGCAGCGACACCGAGTCGGCGTTGTCGAAGTGCGATCATCGCTGCGCACCCGGGATATTCGGTGTCTGGTCGGCCTGCTCGTCATCGGTGCGACGAGGCCAGAACGCCCACAGCACCAGCGCCGACGCACCGATGGTGAGCGACCCGAGGACATACGGGTTCGACAACCACACCACCGCATGCGCCAGGTCCGGCACCGACCACAACACCTTGCGGACCTGCTCCACGCGATACATGCCGGGGTCCGGTCCGGGGTTGGCGTCACCCTTCATTTCGATCAGCGCTTCACCCGCCCCTTGCGGATGCACTGCGATGACGCGGTGGGTGACGGGCAGTTCGCCGGGACGATCGACAGTGACGACATCACCGATGGCGATATCGTCCGCCGAGATCTCCTGCACTACTGCAAGCGATCCGGCAGGGATGGTGGGCGACATCGACCCGGTCTTGAACATGATGAGTGAAATATTCAGCAGCACTGCGGCAATGACGAGAACGACGCAGACCACCCCGCCGAGGGCGAGCAGGTTCATCACTCCGCCCGCAAGGTAGGACCCCAGCGACCGTCGCTTCGCGCGGGAAGCGCGGGCCGGGTGCTCCGACCGGTGAGTTGCGGAAGTATCCGCCATCGATTCACTCCTGTTTTGGGGCCGAGACGCGCGCCATGGTCAGTACCGAGATGTGCGATGACCGCCCCCGAAGGAGCTGGTCATCGCACGCGCGAGTTGGTTATTCGGTGCTGGTCGCGGCGAATTCCCACAGGATCGGATCCGACGTCTGGTCGCTGGCCTCGAGGGTGGCGTCCGCTGCGAGCTCGGCCGAGAAGCACACCCAGCGGAACCCCGCGGCTCCCACAGTGGTGCTCAGCATCGGTGTGGAAGTGGCACCGATAGTGGTACCCGCACCGAAAGCGGCGGTTGCGTCGCAGGCGGTAGCGGATTCCCCGGAGCCGGCATCGGCAACGGCAACAGTGACGAGTCCGGCCAGCGGTGAGGCGTCAGCGCTCTCCTTGGACAGCGCGATGTCGGCGCCGAAGTTGCCTTCGACTTCCTGCAGGCCGACCAACTGGTAGACCGGTTCGCCGGGTACCAGTGCCTCGGCCTGCTGGGCGAAGGTCATGGTCCCTGCGGTTTCGGGCGTGAGGTACTCCCCCCAGGTGGCTCCGTTGTCGAAAGAGCCTTGGATGTTGAAGTCACTACCGGTGGTGCCGAATTGCGAGCTACCCCACACGGTATCACTCCACGCGGCGAGCGTGATGGCCGCGCCGACACCGAGGACGAGCCCGGAGGCGAGGACAGCGCGGATCTTGCGGCGTTTACGGGTCTGGTCGACAGAGGTCATGTCATTCATTTCTCTACGGAGACGGAAATCGGGCAGGCATGCCATCTGAGATATGGCGATTGCGGAGCTGATTGTTACAGGAAAAATAAACAGCTCGTTATGACTTCGCGCACCAAAAGGAGATCAGCGCCTTCGAGTGCCGCAAATATTCCCTTTACCCGCATTGACCAATTTGACGCAATCGTGACAGTTCGTCCAATAAGCGCAGATCTAATCACAATGCCGTTGCAGTGCAATAGCTTACGAAAGCAGTCTTTGGATAGTCCTCCACCTATACCGAACGGCCCTGCCCCACCTTCGAACCTTCGGCCCTATCCGGATTATTCGTGCAAAACCACCTGCTTTGGCCCCGAAACCAGGCTAGGGATTTGCCTGATATCTATTTTGGCGATCTCGAGTACTCGTTCAAAGGGGAATACTCCCCTCATGAAACCGAATCGACGAGGTGCCGACCCCGCAGCGAGACTGTGCGGCCACCTACTCGTGTTGGCCGGTGGGCACGACCGCGCTGCTCTCGCCGACGCGGTGGCCTCGTCGGTCCACGGCAACAGCCTCACCGAACGCCACCACTACGGTGCCGTCCTCGAGTGGACGGTCACCGCCATAGCCGACGTGATCGTCGACAAACTGGGGCCGATCGATTCAGGGGCAGAAACCGACAAGGTCCTGACACTGCGAACACCCGAGGGCGAGAACCTGACCATCGAACAGCTCCCGCCTCCGGAACGTCACGTATGGCGGGCAATCGCCGACAACCTCGCCGGAGACGCCCTGCGCGGTCATAGACGACTCAGACCTGTGGTGCATGTGTCCGACGCCGAGAAGCGAACACACGCCCTGATAGAGGCCGTCGACTGGCTCGACCACCTCCTCGACATGCCGGTACGGGACGAGCCGGACACTCTCACCGAATAATCACTGCGTCTGCGCTGAAGAAGACACACTGGCCGTGCTCACCGAATCTCCGTCGAATTCCGGGAACGCAGAACGACAAGGCTGCGGCAGTCCAAGCGATCAAGTGTCCTGTCGAGACACCCGCCCGTAACGCACTCCACAGCGAGCTGCGATATCTCCGGTATGAACTTCGTCCGATTCGTCCCTCTCCTGACTATTCTCACCACCGTCGCGGCGTGCGCCTCAGAGAAGCCAGTTGCGGTGCCTGTCGCCAGCACCGCCACCGCAACCAGCACCGTCGCCTCGTCGCGGTTCTTGATGATCGGTCAGATACTAGTCCACCCGAAGTACACGATCACAGAAGAAGACGGCAGCTGTGACGCAATACCAGCATCCAGCATTGCCGATATCCGAGCGGGTCCTCATCAATGTGGCTGACGACCAAGGAAGAAAGGTAGGGACCGCAAGCTTGCAGGACGGCAGCTGGCACACCGATCGCGGCTGTCTATTTCGATTCGTTGCGCCGGTGAACAGCCCTGCCCCGTATTTCGACGTGCAGATCGGAGACGAGAGTCCGGTCACCATCTCCCGCGATGAGGCTTCGAAGCACGGCTTCAGCATCGCATACGGCTATAGCTGACACCATCCTTGATCGAGTGAATCCAATTGCGGGAGTGCGACATCAAAGAGAATCTGACGGCGGGTCGTAGCGAAATCCGCGCAGTCCGATCGAATGACGCGTCCATAACGCATCCCACGGCCTCGACCCGACTTCCTGGGAACGCGCGCCGCCAAGCGAAAACCCTGGGCAATTCTGCTGAAGCCCAATCTTGCTGCGCAAGCAGGTATCAACTGGGACAATGCGTTCCAATACCCATCCGGGTGACGCTTCGTCTCGTCGGCCTAGGAGTTGTGCACATGAAGATCCGAATTGCGCTGGCATTGGCCTCTGTCACCTTCATTGCTGGCTGCGCCACCAGCGGAGAAACGGATACATACGACGTAAGTGTAGGCACGCCCGCAGCGGAATCGACGGCACCCGGGCCACCTCGAAACGCTCAAGGACGCATCGACAAGAACTTCGGCGAACCAGCCGGCCTGAACGACAACGCAAGTGGCGAACCTGCATTCTCCTTCACGCTGAGTAACCCGCGCATCAACTCGGAATGCACCGGATTCTGGCAGATCACTCCCAATGGGCAGTATCTCTTCGTCGACGTCGAAGCAGTGACGTCCCCAACGTACGCCGAGGCTGTTACCGGCTCCGGAAACCGAGCTGTCAAGCAGATGGCAGACCGCAGCCTCCAGGCAGGCAATTGGAGGGGCATCGGGCCGGACGGAATCGTTCTCGGCAGTCTGATCAGCACTGCGGCCCTCAACTGCGACGAACTCAATGATGATGCATTCGTCGAGCCGTTTGCTCCAGCATCGACATATCGCGGCACCTACGCCTTCGACGTCCCCGTCGGCATCCAGAGCATATTCATTGACATGTTGGGCAAGGACATCAGTTGGGAGTGGCAAATTCCGGAACCGCTCGTCCCTGGCGCTCCCGGGGCACCGAGCGGATTCTGAGCGCGCTTACCCAGACGAGGCAGTTGACGCGAAGCACTCCGGCTCTCGATGAGGTGGGACGCTTCTGTCAATTGGTGTCACGGCCGACGTGTACGTGGTCTCAATCGAGACTGGTAAAGAAGTGGCGTGCCACTGTGGGGTGGGCAGAACTACGGAAGCTCCGGATCTCCTCCGACAAGAGCTCGATGCGTTCCTCTTCGGCAAGTGAATCAAGGAAATCGAGGTCCATGAGCACCAGATCCCTTGCGCGGCGCGCGACAGCACTCCGACGGCCTTTGAGCGAAGAATGGTTGAGATTCAGAACCCTGATCGTCGATTCGGCTCGAATCCGTTGGTCAGCGGAGAGGCCGCTGCAAGCCTTGACTTCACCTGATGAATAGAACTGTAGGTACTCGTCAGGATCGTCCTTGTCCGGGTGGATAAGATCGCTCGGACGGTAGGCGCCGCCGCCAGCATCCTTGAAATGCCCGCAATGTTCCGTATTCTGGCAGCACAGAAAAAGATTGCTCCAGTCGAACGTCCGCTCGGGGAAGTCATGCTTTCGGTGGAGATGCTCGATGTGCCAACCCGTGTTGTCGTTGACCTCCGACTCGCAATACGAGCACAGAGGCCCACCCAGATCCGTGTTCATGGCTTCCAGGGCGTTACGGACGCCCTCCCTGCAAGCACCTCGAAACTGATTCCAGGTCATGGTCTTGTAGCTGTACGTCGCCAAGCAACTGGGAGCGGGCGGTCTCTGAAGTCGACGAATCAGTCCATTCCCTTCACGTGTGAATCCGACTCGCGCTCGCCACGTCGCAGTTTGAACTTCTGGAAGCGGATCAAGCGGTCCGCGTCGATCAGGACCTGGTGGCCGCTTCCGAAGAAGTTCTCCAGCTCCCGTCGCAGTTCATTCCCTCGTTCAGTATTGTGTTGACCACTCTCGATGAGCGCCGTGTACTCGTCAATCAGATTTGCTTCCTTGACATCTGGTGTCGGGTTCACCGCCATCACCTCAGTGAGTGCCACGGAGCTCGCCAGGCCCAACACCTGATGCGACGGCCGCTCGGAACGCCAAGCACCTGTGGCGTCCTGGAAGACAGTTCGGATGCTCTCACGCGGAGCGGTACTGAGGACCTGCGGACTATGTGTGCTGACGATGAACTGGATGTTGGGAAACGCTTCTGTCAGCGCCGGAAGTACACGCTGCTGCCAGGCGGGATGCAGATGCAGGTCGACTTCATCGACCAGAACAATCCCGCAAGTCCGAGTCGGAGCCTCCGACCCCAAATGTCCGTTGAGCCGTGCACACCGTTGCGCGAGATCTGCAGTGAGCGCGGCCATTGCGCGAACACCGTCGCTCAGCACAGTCATCGGCAATGCGCCGTGGTCGGGGTGGGTCATAGCGAGTTCATCGAAAATGAAGCTGTAGTGGAATCCTGACCAGCCTTCACCCGCCATGACAACATCGACCGCACTAGCAATTCCACGCAGCCGATCGCCGAGACCGGAGTCTGGATACCCCGGTTGCGCCCGCTGCTGGAGATCGGCGAGAGTGGCCGCCCGCACCCATTCCTGCAACTGGTTGAAAGTCGACATCGCCGACAGACAATCCTCGTAACCCGCGGTGCGACTTTCCGTAAGCACGGACTTGCGGCTGCTGTTGTGGTGAACCCACAGACGCTTCGAGCTGTAATAACGAACGACAGGAAGGTCAATCCGCTCGTCGTACCGTGCTCGGTCCTGTAGTTCCTTTCCATAGTGCACGAGCTCTGCAGCTCCGCTCGTCGTCGTACGGCCCTTTCCGCTGCGCAGTTCACGGGTAGAAGTCAATCGCGGATCATCGAGAACAGCATTGACGACGACGGGAAACGTCTGCTCATTCTCAGGGCCTGCACCGATCCTTCGGTAGCGGGCGTCGGTTCGCTTGATGTGCTCGGCTTTGCCTTCGTCGAATGCGCCGACAAAAGGCCCAAGCGCCGAGGCCGCAGCCTCCAACACCGTCGTCTTGCCCTGCCCATTTCGGGCCGCGATCACGGTCAACGACGGATGCAGATCGATGTTGAATCGCTCAAACCTGCGATAATTGCTCAGCGTCAGCGAAGCGAGATTCAACTGCCGACCTCCATCGTTCTGCCCCACCTCCGGTCACGATGGTCAAGAGCTTATCCTCTCGCCCGGCATGGTGTCCTTCCCGCAACCCGATCTTCCGAGTGAGGCTGTGTCGCCCTGCGCTACGCTGACGGTTTCCTCACGCCTCCCCCGGACCAACCACCCGCATCCCTTCCGGTGGTACCTCCTGGACGATGAACTCGTCGTCGATGTCGGTCACGATGGACACGTAGAACACCGACCGGCCGTCGATGTGCACGTAGCAGCCGATATTGAAACCCACGAGACGCGGGATCCGCTGGAGTGTAGGTACGCCGCCTGTGATCTCACTGTCGGGATGCAGCCGTGCAGCTTCGGCCAGAACCGCTCGCTGCACGACATCTCGGTCGATCAGATCGTCGTCATCGGTCAACGTCGAGAACGAAACCGGTTCAGTGCATACGAACGGCACCTCGAACCTCATCGGTTGCCTCACTCCGTCCTGAGGAGCCGGGGGCACGTAGGGTGCGTTCGTGATGCGGTACGCCGCGATCGGTCGATGCGAGCCGCGTTCGAGCACGAACTTCCAGTAGCCGTTGTGCGTCGGCATGGTGCCGCGCAGCGCCGGTCCCCCAGCCGCCGTCGCGTCCAGGAACTCGTCGTAGCCGAGAAGTACGGCATGCGCTCCGTGGTCGGTGTCGCGGGCGTGGGCGTGCACCTCCGCCAAGTCGACTTCGAACAGAGACACGGGATAGCGATACTTCCGGCCGGCGATCTGGGCATGGAACTCCCGGAGCGCGTCGGTATCGACATGGTCTGCGATCCACTGCGCGATCTCGCGTGTGGTCACCTCCTCGACGGGTCGCTCCGGTTCCGGGAAACCCCGAAACACCCCGTCCTCGTCGGCGCTGTCTGCGAAGGATTCGAAGTCCATGTTCGAGATCGACAGGTTGTTCTCCACACCCCACATCTCGGAAGGAATGACGCGGAAGGTTCTTCCGCGAGGCACTTCCGGTTCGTCGGGCCCGGTATAGACGGCGACGATGGGCATCTCGGGGTTCGTCACCGTCTCGGCGTCGACGAGAAATGCGTAGTACGTCGGTGACTCGCCTATTGCTTGGAGAAGCCCGTCGACGGTCAACCCGTCATATTCCGGGTTGTCGATGCAAGTGAGGCAGGCGGCGAATTCGGTGCCGTCTCCCTGCGGTATCGGAGCCATGGCTGCGACGGCAATGTCGCGCCAGGCGGCGTCGTCGGTGAAGTCGGTGCGGATGAACAGTGACTCGTCTTCGAGATGGTCGGTGAGAACTCGGCCTGTCCCGAGCATGTCGAGCATCTCCGCTTCGCGGCGATCGTGCTCCTCGGCAGCGAGTTCGGCAGTGATCTCGACGGGGTCGCGATCGGGTGGGTCGACCGGCACGATCGAATCCACGATCCGAGCGCAGTCGTCCCGACTGATGTCCTGGTGGCTGCGAATCTCGTACGTCCAGTCGCCGATGGACCGGCGGTAGCGTTCCGGCGTCGAATCGTTGGGCCTTTCGGCTTTCGGTTCACCGATTGCGCTCACCCATCGGCGCAGCGTGAATTGTGGCGCATGCCCGCTGATCGACACTTTCAGTTCGCCCGTGCGGGCATCGCCGGATTGGGACTGTGCGTTTATCCTCAGCGGCAGCCACGTCGGGAGCGCTTGAGGAATCGCGGCCAGAACGCGCTGACGCTCCTCGTGCTCGCGCTGATATTTCGCGGCGTCGTCCTCGGCTGGGCGCGACAGCCCTGTCCATGTGAACAATGTGGGCTCGAATAGTTCATCGAGAGTGGGGTTTTCGAGTTCCATCCAGTCTTCTCCGCGCTGCCACCGCAGTGCGATGCCGAGTTCCGCGTCGAACACGTAGCTGACTGTTTGGTTCGCGCGTGGGCCGAGGGAACTCACCTCCCAGCCGTCGCGGCCACGAACGCGGACTGATCTGGGCGCACTCGGTGTGACGAATCGTTGGTCGCCACCCCCGCGTGCTCCCGAGGGAGGAAACATCTCGTAGGCGCGGAGGAGATAAGACGGCGAAGCAATACCCACGGTTGCATAGAAGGTGTGGGGAGACTTGACCGAGTGCACCATCGTGCCATCCCCGTCGCGGAACCATCTGTCGGTGGTGTTCTCGATGCGAGTGGGCTCACCGGCTTCGTTCTCGAAGCGCCAAGTCTCCTCGGGCGCATGCCATATGCGGCTCCACGATCCGTCCGGACGGTGGACAGTTCCGCAGACGGTGCGTCCCATCGTGCCGTAGTTCGAACCTCGGACCTGTTCCCACGTCGGTGTCACGAGACCTCCAGAGGAAGCGGGCGCATAGCTTTCCCTGCCGGCTCAGCAAGGAAAGGACGTGCGGCACGGTGCGCTTCGATCTGAGCCCAAGTATCTGCGAGGTCGCGGATGCCTCGTGCCAGAGCGAGAGCGTCGGCGCCTTCGCGTCGCGGCTCGTCAGGTGCACTGACCGGTCGCAGTGCGACAACACGCGGGTCGGGAACATCGGGCCAGACCGGCCGGACGAGCTTTCCTTTCACCGAGGCGACATGCTCGGTGAAGAGTTTGTCCAATTCCCGGATTTCGGTACGAACTGCATCAACGGTGGCATCCAGATCAATTTGTCCACTGATCGAGAATTGTTCTACAACCGACTGTGCGGATGCAGGGTCGCAGCGTGCAACATAGCGATCGGTGAGCAGAGTAGTCAGCGTTTCGGTGTCGGAGGCGTCAACAACCCAGGACCCCGTCAGGCGCGACATGCCCGCAGGAATGTCGCCACTGACATCGACGTGCCAGACAGCCACTCGACTTGGCTGCTCGTCGACGACGGCAATGGGGTACTGCGACGCAACCTCGATGCCCACAAACAACTCCTCACGAATCCGACAATCAGCTCGACCGAGACATCGTGTGGCTGAACTCGGTCGTTACCGCTTCCGTCCGGCCTCAGTCACACGAAGTTCGAGTCGGTGAACTCGATCTCGCAGTCGGACGAACAGAAGCCGCTCGTGTCGGGATCGAGCGTTGTATCGCAGTATCTGCACTGCGGCTCCGCGTCCGATGAGTTTCGGAACATCGAGAGTCCTCCCCAGAGGATCGTGAGGAGTACGAGGATGTCAAGGTCGGTCACACACAACCGATCGCCCAGCACCTGTGGGTCGTTACCGAATCCCTGGCCGAACGACATTTCAGTGCCTTGGATTGTCATTGCCTGAGTTCACTGCAATGAGGAATCTCCAGACCTGTTCTCAGCTACTGCCGAAGGTCGGAACTCCGGCGCCCGGAGCGGGCAGAGCGGGAGCTGCGCCAGGCACTGTGACGACCGTGGACGCCTGCTGGACAGCGAAAGCCGTCAACGGGAAGAGGTCGAGAATCTCACCGATACCGGGATAGTCCGACGCCCACATGGCCGTGTTGTCGGCATTACCGCACGTCGCCAACACGACATATGAGCCGTCGGGAATCTCCGTCACCGTCTGTGTCGTGGTGCCGGGCTGCACCTCGCCCGACGTGTAGAGCGTCTGACCCGGCCCCGTAACTTCCCAGATCGGAGGCAGCACACCGCCCGGCGCGGAAGCGAGCGACGTCGTGCAGAGGAGCACTCCCCCGGTGTTGTTGGTGATCGTATTGGTCACACTCGTGCCGTCGACACCGAATACGTAAGCGACATCGCCTGCGTTGGCGGCTGAGGCCACAGCAGGAACTGCCATGGCCAGGGGGACAGTGGCCGCAGCGATCAGGGCAGCGCGGGCAATCGGTCGCATCGAGGTTCCTGACGGTCGAGGATTGTGGTTCTTTGTGATCTTGCTGTATGTGCGAGCATTCGGCATGTTTTCGGCGCAACCCGGTTTTTCGAACCCGCGGCGCCGCCGCAGGAACGAGCGATACCGCGTGCGTGAGAGCATCGATCCTGTGAACCTACTGCTGGTATCCGGGAGTACGAGAGCGAACTCGACCAACGCTGCCGCCCTCGCGTCGGTCGCCGGCTCTGCTCCGCCCTCAGCAACCACAACGTTCTATCGCGGATTGTCGGCACTTCCTGCATTCAACCCCGACGACGACCACGATCCGCTGCCTGACGAAGTATCCGCCCTCAGGCAACTCATCCGAGCTGCAGACGCAGTGCTTTTCTGCACACCCGAATACGCCGGCACCCTGCCCGGCAGCTTCAAGAATCTCCTGGACTGGACGGTCGGAGGAACCGACATGACCGACAAACCGGTGGCGTGGATCAACGTCGCCGCGCCCGGTCGCGGGCGCGGCGCCGTGAGCACCCTCGAAACTGTCCTCGGTTACGTTGGCGCACAATTGATCCAGCCTGCGTGTATTGCTGTGCCGGTGGGGCGGGACGACGTCGACGACGACGGGGTCATCCGGAACAAGGAGATCTCGCAAGCACTGGCACAGATCTGGGTCGAGCTACAACGGCAGTGACGACCCGAGACGTCACGCAGGGACCTTGTCGAGAAAGCCGTGGACACGTTGAATGCGGCCGCTCTCGTCACTGACGAGCACGTCGAAGCCGATCACCACCGGCTCGGTGTGCGCGGGGCCCAAGCCCCACTGGAATCGGGTCTGCCGATGGTGCGCGTCGGCTTCGCCGACGAGCGAGAACACATAGCTCGGAAACTGGACATGTACGGCAGCGATCGTGGCACTGATTTCGTCGCGGCCGGCAACATCGACCATCGGGTCGGTGTAGGTGGCGGAGTCGGACCAGTGATCGGCGAGTAGGCGTTCACGGGTCGCGTCATCGGTTGCGTTCCACGTTTCGAGGTAGAGATCGACGGGAGTATGCACTGTAGGACCTTTCGATTCGACGACGCAGCGTTCACGCTACGTTGGGTCCCATCGTCGGTGTCGACAGGAACGGATGTCGACTATCTCGGAGGTAATCTATGCTGAGTTTTACTAGCCACCTGAGCGTTCCGGGATGTTCCCTCAGGTATCGCGATTCCGGTGGTGCTGGGCCTGCCGTGGTCTTCCTGCACGGTGCAGGGGCAGATCACGTGATGTTCATCGATCAGGCAGAGACCCTGAACAACGATGGCCGCAGAGTGGTGCTGCTGGACATGCGGGGTCATGGCCAGTCCCGCCCCAACAGTGCCGCGATCACGGCCGAGCAACTGATGGACGACGTCGAATCCCTCGTCGCTGCGCTTGCGCTCGAGCGACCTGTTCTTGTCGGTCATTCGCTGGGCGGCAACCTCGGTCAGGCGCTGGTCAGGCGCTCCCCGCATGCGTATTCCGGCTTGGCCGTCTTGGATTCGACGTGGAACACCGGGCCTCTGAACTGGGTGGAGAGGCAGATGCTTCGTCTGGCCGCCCCCGGACTCTCCCTCATCCCAGCTGCAAAGTTCCCGCACATCATGGCCGCGGCCTCCGCAACAACGGAGCCCGCACGCCAGGACGCCGAGCGGGCCTTCTCGCAGGTGACGAAGCGCGATTTCCTGGAGATCTGGCGGGCGACGACGACGTTCGTCGATCCCGATCCCTCGTATCGGACACCGGTGCCTCTCTGCCTGATTCGCGGGGCAGAAGACCGCACCGGGAACATCGCGTCGGCAATGCCCGCGTGGGCGCGTCACGAAGGCGTGAGCGAACTGGTTGTACCGGACGCCGGCCACCTCGTGAGTCAGGACGCGGCAGGAGCGGTGACCGCAGAGTTGATGCGATTCCTCGCGACGAACTGGGCCACGAAATGACGTCTGCCGACGAGTAGACGCCCGGTACCGCCGGCCGCACCGAAGTGCGTCAGTTTCATTCGATCTCCTGTTTGAATCGACTGCTGATCAGGGCGGCAGGTGTGCCCGCCCCGAAATTCCACCCGGGGACCTGGGCAATGCTCGTCAACTCACCTTCCTGCACCTCGCCGGGGGCATCCTCCCTGTCGTCCGACCATCCGTCGAACAGGCCTTCATGCAGATCGTCGGCGTCGAAGGTGTTGGTGGGCCTTACTGGCGGTCTCGATTGCGTCGAGTTCCTCCTCTGTAATGAAGTACTGGTTTCGCTGAGGACAAAAAACTATGTCCTCGAGAACTTCGCTGTCTCGGATCTACCTTGCTCGGTGAGAGTGCTCCACCGTTCACGGTGGAGGTGAATCACCATCACCCCGGGCGACGTTGGGATTTCACATACTCGGCAACCACTGACAACGGCGCACCACCTGCGGTCCCGCAATAATACGAGCGGGACCACAAATGCCCACCCCACAGATACCGCGACAGATGATCCGCATGATCACGCCGCAAATGACGTGAGGACACCCCCTTGAGTGAATTCACCAACTTCGACAACTGCACGGTCGCGGGAAAGTCGATCAGCAGGTGCACATGATCGTCCTCGCCGTTGAACTCCCGCAGTTCGCATCCGAAGTCCCCACACACCTTCCGCATGATCTGCTCGCAGTCCGCCAAGATCGGTCCGGTGAACGCGCCACGCCGATATTTTGTGACGAACACCAAACGTGCGTGACATTCCCACACTGCGTGTCTACCAGCTCTAACAAGGCTCGCCTCATTCATGACACCAAATGATATCGTCGCGGGGTGCTCAAGCGATACCGCTACCGTGCCTATCCCACAGGGGAACAGCACAAGGCACTGTCGCGACTGTTCGGGTGCTGCCGGGTGGTATTCAACGACGCCCTCGCCGCGAGGGAATCCGCCCGCAGGGCAGGCCGGTCGATCCCGAGCAAAGGTGAGTTGTCGGCGGCACTGACCGCCGCGAAAACAACTCCCGAACGGGCGTGGCTCGCGGAGGTGTCGTCGGTACCGTTGCAGCAGTCGCTGGCGGACCTGCACCGCGCGTACGCCAACTTCTTCGACTCCCGCACCGGGAAACGTAAGGGCCGCAAGGTCGGAGCTCCGAAATTCAAGAAGCGGACACACCGCCAGAGTGCCCGTTTCACCCGCAACGCGGGTTTCGGTGTCCTCGAGCCGGGCGGCGGTATCGGGTTCGTGCGGTTACCGAAGATCGGGCGTGTGCGGTACGAGTCGTCACGGCCGTTACCGGCGGACCCGTCGAGTGTGACGGTGATCCGCGAAGCCGACGGGCGGCACTACGTGTCCTTCGTCGTCGACGAGCCGGCGCCGGTAGTGGTGTCGACCCCGCCGGCTCGGGCTGCCGGTGTCGATATGGGGTTGACCGATCTGGCGGCGATCGTCTACGACGACGGCACCCGCGAGAAGATCGACAACCCTCGATGGTTGCGGTCGAAGGAGCGGCGCCTGGGTCGTGCTCAGCGGGCGTACGCGCGTACCGAGCGGGGGTCGAAGAACCGCGACAAGGCCCGGCGGAAGGTGGCGGTGGCGCACCGGAAGGTGCGCGAGACGCGGTTGGATCATCACCACAAACTGGCTTCGAGGTTGGTCCGCGAGAATCAAGCGGTGGCGCTCGAGGGGTTGTCGGTGGCGGGGATGGCGCGGACTCGGATGGCCAAGTCGGTGCACGATGCGGGTTGGTCGACTCTGATGCGGTTGATCGAGGAGAAAGCCACCCGGTATGGCGCTGTGGTGCACAGGATCGGCCGGTGGGAGCCGACATCGCAGGTGTGTGCGGGGTGTGGGGTGCGCGACGGGGCGAAGCCGCTGGATGTGCGGGTGTGGATGTGCCCGTCGTGTGGGTTGCTGCTGGATCGGGACTACAACGCCGCTGTGAATGTGATGCTCGCCGCTGGGCTGGTGGAGAGGGTAAACGCCTGTGGAGGGAGCGTAAGACGTGTGCTTGCATGCGCGGACCCGGTGAAGCAGGAACCTGCTGAACAGACCGCACCATCTGGTGAGGCTGCGTAGGAATCCTCCGCGTTCACGCGGGGGAGGAAGTCAAGAGGCCGGCATAACGAATCACAGGATGGCGCCCCCACCGGTCACTAGACTGACGAATCACCTGTCCACTCAGACCGGAGGCGGATAATGCACGTAACTCCCCTGGCCTGGGGTTTGACGATTGCAGTGATCGTCGGCCTGCTCGCCTTCGACTACTTCGCGCACGTCCGCAAGGCCCACACGCCGACTCTGAAGGAATCGGCGATCTGGTCTTCCATCTACGTCGGGCTGGCCCTCGTCTTCGGCGTCGTGGTATTCGTCTTCGGCGGTACTGCGATGGGTGCGGAGTACTTCGCGGGTTATGTGACGGAGAAGGCGTTGTCGGTGGACAACCTCTTCGTCTTCCTGATCATCATGTCCAGCTTCCGGGTGCCGCGCGACGACCAGCAGAAGGTGCTTCTGTTCGGCATCGTGTTCTCACTCTTCGCCCGAACGGGATTCATCTTTCTCGGTGCGACACTGATCAATTCGTTCGCGTGGGTCTTCTACATCTTCGGCCTGATCCTCCTCCTCACCGCCGGAAACATGCTGCGGCCCGAAACCGAAGAGTCGCATTCGGCAGACAACTTCATCATCCGCATCGCCAAGAGATTCCTCCACACCAGCGAGCACTACGACGGCGACAAACTGTTCACCATCGAGAACGGCAAGCGGGCCCTGACGCCGATGCTGCTCGTAATGATCGCCATCGGCGGTACCGATCTACTGTTTGCACTCGACTCCATCCCCGCGATCTTCGGACTGACCCAGAACGTGTTCATCGTGTTCACGGCAACAGCCTTCTCACTGATGGGTCTTCGTCAGCTGTACTTCCTCCTCGACGGACTGCTCGACCGCCTCATCTACCTGTCGTTCGGACTCGCAGCCATCCTCGCGTTCATCGGCGTGAAACTCATCCTGCACGCGCTCCACGAGAACAATCTGCCGTTCGTCAACGACGGCGAACCCGTGCCCGTGGTGGAGATCGAGACAGGAACCTCGCTGGCCGTCATCCTCGGCATTTTGATCGTCACCGTCATCGCCTCGCTGACCAGTGAGCGGGGCAAGGCGCAGTCCGCGATCTCCGGCGCGAGACGTCTCGCCACCAACTATGCCGACCTCGACTACACGTCGAGTAAGGAAGAGCGCGAACGGATGTTCGCCAAGTTGATTGCCAAGGAGGAGCAGGTGAAGGCGCTCGCGCCGAAGTACCGGCAGGAGGCGCGGGAGGAGGAAGGGTTGTTGGCCCTCATCCGACGCGCCCACGCCGACCACGACGCATTCTTGAACCAGTGAACGCGGGGGCTGATGAGACCACTTCGATACTCGATCAACGTCACGCTCGACGGCTGCTGCCATCACGAGGCAGGACTTCCCCCGGACGAGGAGTCGATGCGCTACTGGACTGCCGCGATGGAGCGCGCCGATGCCCTCCTATTCGGCCGGGTGACCTACGAGATGATGGAGTCGGCGTGGCGGAAGCCTGCCACGGGCACATGGCCCGACTGGATGGATGAGTGGGAGATCCCGTTCGCCGAGGCCATCGACCGGGCGAAGAAGTACGTCGTGTCGAGCACACTGAGCGAAGTCGATTGGAATGCCGAGCTGGTGCGCGGCGACTTGGGGCCAGCGATTCAGCAGCTCAAGCAGGAGTCGGGCGAGGGCCTCTGGGTGGGCGGCGTGACGCTCCCCCAGGCACTGGCAGACCTGGGACTCATCGACGAGTACGAGTTCCTTGTGCAGCCGGTCCTCGCCGGACACGGGCCGACGTTGCTCGCCGGTCTGCGCGAGCGCATCCAGCTCGAGCTCGTGGACCGCCATGAGTTCCGGTCGGGGGCGGTCGCCCAGCGATACCGGCCGAGATCATCGACCGAAGCACCGCCGGACACATCAGCACCGAGCACATGATGGAACAACTGTTGACCTGGACCTTCACCTTCGGCACCTCCCCGAACGTCGATGGTGCGGCCGACATTCCGGTCGGGCCGGAGAAGGTTTGACACGGGTTTGCGACCAATCAGCACGAAAGCCCGAGACTAAAGTTGGGTGCATGCAGACTGTCTCGATACCCTCGCCCGATTCGATGCGCTCCCGATGGGCTGCACTGGCCGCGATGATGGCCTCGCGCGGACCCGCTTGGGGCCGAAGCTGTTACGCGTCGGGAAACACGTGGCATTACGACGACGGTGGCGGCAACTGGGTCGACCTCCGCTGGGTCGACGATCAGCGGGCAGTCCTGGTGGGATACGACCACGAATACTCCGAGACGTATTTCGATGCGGCCGCCGAATATTTCGAATGCGACGCAACGGACATATTGGCCGGCGCCCCGGACTGGTGGTCCGAGACGATCGCCGATTACCTGCAACGGCAGCGCGACAAGGGGGAATGGATCGGTTTCGTATACGGCTTCGAGAACGGCCGGTGGACGCGGGTGGACTATTCCGTCGACGACGGGTTCAGATCGGTCGGTCTACCCTGCGTCGATCACGAATCCACTCGAGAACACATCGTCACGATGCTGAAGATAGTTGAGTCCGGCGACCACGAAGCCGACCTCGCGATCATCGATGCTGTCCTGGCGCAGGGTGCTGCGCTCGACCCACACACCGCAGGTGCGCTGCTTCAACCCCGGGAGCTCGACACCGCAGCAGCAGTGGAAGCGGCCAAGCTGTTCGAACACCCTTGATCGGTCGGGAAAGTTCTGTCAGGCGAGTCTCATCACCGCGCCAGTACCTGTCGCTGCAGCCGTACGAGCGCGGCGGTGGTGGATTGATCTCGTCGCTGGTGACGGACCATGCCCGGTCCTGCGGCCACCACAGGTTCGGTCCCCACGAACCCAAGGTGCGCACCGCATCGCGCACCGTGCCGTGCACGTGGTGGAAATCGAGCTCTTGGCCTCATCCGACGCGCCCACGCCGACCACGACGCATTCTTGAACCAGTGAACGCGGGGGCTTATGAGACCACTTCGATACTCGATCAACGTCACCCTCGACGGCTGCTGCCATCACGAGGCAGGGCTCCCCCCGGACGAGGAGTCGATGCGCTACTGGACCGCCGAGATGGAGCGAGCCGATGCTGCTGCTCTCGTCGAGGGCGTCGCTGGACGTTGTTCAGGGATGGATCTCGGCAACCCGGGGCGCGAGATTCCACAACATAGACGTCGTCGTTCCCGTGGCGCTCGTATGTACAACGCTGTCAGCGCTGAGTTCGTCGATCAGCGCGAGCCCGTGTCCACCGGCGCCACGGCTTCCGGCGGCGGTGGGAATGCGCCACCGGCCGTGATCGCGGACGAGCACCATCAATCGTCGATATCCGCGTTGCATCGTTGCGTGTATCTCGATGGGGCCCGCTCGGTCGAGGTAGGCATGTTCGGAAGCATTGACCACCGCCTCGCCGGTTGCCGAGAGCACTGCGGCACGCATCGGATCCGGCCCGATCACAGCGTCGAGCCACCCCCCGAACTCCTGGCGCACTATCGATATCTGGGATCGCTTGGCGTGGTCGAGCCGTCGAACGAATTCGACGCCGGTGGTGATGCTGTGCATGCGTTGTGCGCTCTCCTGCTCGTCGTGCCCCGCTCCCGACTGGATCCGAGCACGTCCGGTCATATACCCGTTGCCACGGCAATCCATGCACAGGCTTCGACCATCAGCGTGCGAAACCTCCCATAGCGTGAAATTCCGACGATCCGAACCGCTTTCGCCGCCCCACGAAAACCCAGGTGTAACCCCTGAATGAGGGGGAATACTTTCTCTATGAAACCGAATCGACGAGATGCCGACCCCGCGTCGAGACTGGGCGGCCATCTGCTCGCATTGGCCGGTGAGCACGACCGCGCCGCTCTCTCCGACACGGTGGCCTCGTTGGTCCACAGCGAAAGCCTCACCGGACGAAACAGCTACGGCGCAGTCCTCGAATGGACGGTCACGGCCACAGCCGACGTGATCACCGACAAATTGGGGCCGATCGCTTCCGGCTCGGAGACCGACAAGGTACTGACGCTGCGAACACCCGAAGGCGAGCACATGACGATCGAGCAGCTTCCGTCCCCGGAACGCCACGTGTGGCAGGCGATTGCCTACTACCTTGCGGGAGACGCTCTGCGTGGCCATAGACGACTCAGGCCCGTGGTGTATGTATCCGATCCCGAGAAGCAAATTCACGCCTTGACCGAGGCGGTGGACTGGCTCGACCACCTCCTCGACATGCCGGTACGAGACGAGCCGGACGCTCTCACCGAATAGACACTGCTGCCTGAGCCCGTCGTCCAGACGTTCTAGCTCACCACGAAGGATCGTGAGAGAAACGCTGAAGGTTTCCTCACCCCCGGACCAACCACCCGCATCCCTTCCGGTGGTACCTCCTTGACGAGGAGGGCGAGACAGAAACAGCAGAAAGAGACAGGTGCGCGACGTCGACATCGTGTACCTGCCTTTTTCGCGCGCGGCTGTTCGATGACGGAACCCTCACACACCCGGTCGCGGACACCGCACGTCCGCGACCGGATCCGTCTGTCGTTCGCTGCCCGTATCCGGCAGCATCGTCAACATGCGAGAGGGACACCCCTCATGAGCATGGACGACGACCCTTCCCTCGGCGTTCCCTGCACCGACCTCGCCGACGGTGAAATGCGCGTGACACTGCTCGGAACCGGCAGTCCCGTACCCAGCGTTGAACGCTACGGAAACTCGACCCTCGTCCAGGCGAACGGCATGAATCTCGTGTTCGACGCCGGCCGCGGCGCCACTGTGCGTCTCACCCAAGCCGGCGTACCCGTCGGTCAGGTCGACGCCGTCTTCCTCACGCATTTCCATTCCGACCACATCAACGGCCTCTCGGACCTGTGGATGAGCAGCTATGTTCCGGCGCTCGGCGGTCGAGAAGGAAGCTTCCAGCTCTACGGCCCCACCGGCGTCCGGAACATCGGCGACGGAATGCAAAGCACCTACCGCATTGACATCGACGTCCGTGTCGCGGACAACGAGGTGGACCCCGCCACCACAGGTATCGAATCACACGAATTCGATACCGACGGAGTAGTTTTCGATCAGGACGGCGTCACCGTCACAATGTTCACCGTTCAGCACGATCCCGATGGCGCGATCCAGCCGGCAGTCGGCTACCGCGTGGACTACGCCGGAAAGTCCGTCCTCATCAGCGGCGACACCGTTCCCACCGAGAACGTCCTCATCTTCGGGGACGGAGTCGACGTGCTGATCCACGAAGTCGCCGATTTCGAGGATCCCTCTGCCCTGCCGAGTGTGTACGCGCACTATACGAACCCGCAGCAGGCAGGCGAGATCTTCGAACAGACTCAGCCGAAGATGGCGGTATACAGCCACATCGTCAACGGTATCCCCGGGCGGGTGCCCGGAATCTCCGAGGAAACTCTCATCGAACGGACGAGGGAGAGCTACGAGGGGCCACTGACTGTGGGTAACGACCTGATGAGTTTCTCATCACCGACAACGAAGTCCGCATCGACAACTGACGTTTCAGGCGCGAGGCCGGGTGTCATGTGGGCACGGACTGCTCGGGTGACACAGACACAGCAGAAAAAGGCAGGTGCGCGGCGTCGACATCGTGTACCTGCCTTTCTCGCGCGCGGTCGTTCGATGGCGAAAGCCTCACCGAACGAGCGGCTACGACGCAGACCTCGAATGGATCGCCAGATACAGCCGACGTCACCGCCGATAGACGTGGGTGAGTATGTGGACCATGTGGCCACCGATGACACGGTATTCGTGCCCCGTGGCCGCGGAGGCCAGGTCCGCAAGGGCGCGAAGGCCAAGATCAGCTGCATTCGACATCGAGTCGATGCTCAAGTCACTTGTCGAGTGCATAGCCCCTACCAGATAGAACCGCCATATACAAACAACTGATATTGTAGATGACTGGTTTAGGTTGATTGACCCACGGAGCCTCATGGGCGCCCGGCGGGGAGTCGCAGACAACAACTCGAGGCGCGGCCTGAGCGAGTCTTCCGCCTTACGCAAAATACCCAGCGACGAACGCACGAAATCCACGAGCAGTCACGCGAATTCCTTTCACTGCAGAAGTGTCCGTCCCAGTACGGCGAGGACAGTTGGGAGTCAGGGCGCAGCGAAGCCTGCGTCGGCAAGGACCTGCCTTCCGGCCGGGCCGGTGACGGTGGTCTCCCCGACCTTCTGCGTCGCTGCGCCACACGGTACCTGCGGCACGTCCCCATTGAGCAGATCCGCATCGACAACCTTCGTCATGTTCGCGCTCACACCGGGCCACGCCCTTCGAGTGGGATTCCGACATACCGAACCAAGGAAAGGTGCCGTTACAATCCGGCATGCCTTACGCCGTCCCGCCCACCGATCCCAACATTCGACTCGAAATCAACGCATACGCACCCACCGCACTTCAGGACGTCGGCATCGCGTACTGGCGGCTGGAAGGTCTCGAGCCGGAAACCGGCGAGCCGATCTGGGAGCAGAGCCTCAGTGCGCTTCCCTACAAGATGTGGTCGGGCGGAGCGCACTATGCAGCGGCCGCTGCCGTAGCCGCGACGCTGCTCGGATATTGGTGCGCATCGTGTCGGGGAGAATTGGTCTTGACCTCCCGGCAAGCGCTCGTCGATGCCCTCGTCGGGAAGGCAGTCGAGTGCCGAAGATGCAACACGCGTGTCGACGATCAAGCAGCGGGCATCCTCAACCCACGCGCGCTCACCGGGCACTCCCATCGGGCGCTGGAGGCGCGGGGGCAGGCGACTATCGAGCAAGCCCGGCGCGAAGTGATCGCAGAACTCCACCCGGTGGCATTCGAAGATCCGGAGCAGCTCCTCGCCGACGCTTCACTCCAGGCAAAGCTCGGCGCCCTCGCGGTGATCCACGCAGTGGGAAACACGGGCGGGTTGATCTATCCCATCGAGATCAACGATCGGACGATCGCTCCGAACGCATCGCTCAGCAAAGACCTCTTCATCGCTGCCTGGCAGGGAGGGCTGCTCCAAGTCCATCCGACCTCACCGACCAACGCGTTCTCCTGGGACGGCGAAACCGTTCTCGGTGAAGGCTTCTACACCAACCGGGCCCGATTCTTCGTCCCCGGCGACGGGCCCGTCGAAGAACGACCCGAGCGCCTCGTCGACCTCCTCCTCGACAGGCTCGATCCGACTCGCATGCGCTCGACCGAACGCACCGAACTGACCGACCTCGTGCGGCACCTCATCGCCGAGGAAGCCAGTCGGTATTTCGTTCACATGCTGGGTGAGCACAACCTGCCGGATTTGACCGAGACTCAAGAGGACGCGCTGAGGACGGCAACGGCCCGCGGTGCAGAACTGTTCTCGATCGGGCATCTGGACCGGATGGTCTGGGGTTCCATACGCGATACCGCCGGCGTTCATCAACGCAATGCCGGAATGCCGAAGGCGAACGCAATCACTTACGGGTTGAAGCAGTTCGAACGCTGGATCGAAGGCGCTTCCGAGAAGCCGAGCGTGCTGTCCGATCCGTTCAGCGAAGACGAACGGAACCTTCCCCTGTCGTCGGCCACCGGCATCGTGTTCCGCACAATCCTCGATCTCGACCCGATGAGCGCGGGCCCCGGTGAGCTCGCCGAAGCCTTGGTCGGAGCCTCGGACGCCGAGCTGCGCCACGAGTGCGACGCGAGCATCCCCGATCACGACGAACTGATGGAGTGGCTCCGAACATCACCCGGTTACTGGAATGACGGCAAGTTCCGGAAGGTACTCGGCCTCCTCGAGGGCTGGACTCCTCAGATCTGTGCGCCGGGCTGCGCACACGAACGCATCGGGCATGTCGCCCAGGAGTGTGGCCGTGTGTACGACCGCATCGTCTCGAGCGTCGGAGACACCGATGCAGCCATCCTCACCGCCGAAGCGACGGTCATCGCCAACGCTCTCGACGATGGAGTTCGCGCCGGCGACGGACTGCTCACCTCTCTCGTGCAGACGCTGCAGGACTACGACGCCCGGCAATCGAACGAATTCTGACGAAGGCGCACGGCCATGCGCTTTCCATAACTCCTGAGGACTCCGGCAGACCGGCGTGCCGATTCGATCGGCCTCTGACGGGTATACGTGTCAGGACCGCTTCGGAAGAACGACGTGTTCAGGAGGACGATGTGCCTACTCATGTGACCGCAGCCGACCTGCGAGAACTCCTCGACTCTCCACTCGATGACCCCGCACTCGTACTCGACGAAGGCCTGTTCCGGGTGGTCGGTGCCGAAGACACAACCGACCGGAATCGAACCTTCGTCGTACTCACACGTGAGCAACTTCGTGAACAGCTTCCGCAAGATCGGGAGTACACCGACAGCGATCTCGAAATACAGGCGGGTGCGCTCGATTCCGCTGTCGCGAATCTGGGCGGCTGAGCGCAACGACGGGGCCGCTGAGCGCGGCGAAGCGGTTTCGAAACCGAGCGGCCTTGGCGCACTCGGTCGCAACTGCAGAGTCAGCGCGCAGCGGTCGCCGACGACCGAGCGGTGCGCCGCAGGGCGGTCCCAGCGAGGGCAAGTGCCACGACGTCCTCCGCCAGCGCGGCCTGCCAGTCAGGCATTCGCTGGCCCGCCCGTGCTCGCCACCAGGCCCCACCGTAGGAGCCGGCGAGCGCTCCGACGGCGCCGATGATCACGGCGGGCGCCGTACCGGCCCGGTCGCGGCGAGCCAACGCCACCGCTCCTCCACCACCTGCGGCAAGTCGTGCGGTGAGCGCGGGCGCGGCCAATCGCGACGGTATCTTCGGGCTCTTGTCGGCTGCCAATTCGCCGGCGACGAGCACCGCCGCACCGACCCGGCGTGACCAATGCGGCGGTCTTGAGGATCGTGCGAGAAGCATCGCCGCGAGCCCTGTGGAGCTGCGCAGTCCGCTGGCGATCCCGATCACAGCCGACCGTATGGTGCTCACGTGCAGCACCGTACGTGGTGTGCCTTCTCGGTCCGATCAAGGCGAGGACGAATCACATGGCAATTCAACCACTTCGCTCCTCGGAGCACGACCAGTTCATGAGCTGCAAGAAGGACTCTTTGAAATCGCTGCCACTCGACACTCTGCTCTGAACCCGATTCGACCCATGACGGGCACCCTCACGAGAGACTGCGTGCCGGAAGGGTCTCACTGCAGTAGTACGCGAGCGGTTGCGTCACCTCCACTCGAACGATCGACCCGATCTCGAAACGCGCCCCACCACGAACAGACGCCCGCACACAGACCTCCGACTCGAGATGATTCACGGTCACAATCGACTCGGCGCCGGAGAACTGGATCTCACCCACCCGGAATTGTCCGTCCGGTGCAGGCGTCAACGTCACTTGTTCCGGCCGAACCAGCACCTCTCCGCGACCGTGTCCCTCCCCGAACACCGCGACACTTCCGAACACGGTCTCTGCGTGCAGCCCGGTACGAACCGCGGCAACGAACTGGGCTTCGCCGACGAATATCGCGACCTCTCGTGTGGCGGGCGCGCGGTACACGTGTTCAGGCTCTCCGATCTGGGCGCACCGACCCGCCAGGAGAACCGCGACCCTGTCTGCGGAGCCCATCGCCTCCGCCTGATCATGAGTGACCAGGACCGAGGCGACCTTCTGTTCACGTAGCAGCTCCCGCACCTCGGAGCGGATGCTTGCTCGCAATCCGGCATCGAGAGCGGCGAACGGCTCGTCCATGAGCAGCAGCGTCGGCTTCGGGGCGAGGGCACGTGCAAGCGCGACACGTTGCTGCTGTCCGCCGGACAGCTCCCGCGGTCGCGCGTCGATCGCGTGTGCGAGCCCCACCAGCTCGAGCAACTCTTCCACCCTCGCACGCCGCGCCTTGCGGTCTCCCAGCATCGACCGCAGCGATGGACGCACCAGGCCGAAGCCGACGTTCCGTCCGACGCTCAGGTGCGGGAACAGGGCACCTTCCTGTGGCATCAGCCCGATCATCCGGTGCTCGGGTGGAAGGTACTCGCGTGGCGGTTGATCGATCAGTCGGTCTCCCAACATGATCGATCCGGTATCGATCCGGTGCAGCCCTGCAATCGAACGCAGGAGTGTGGTCTTGCCGCATCCGGACGGACCGAGCACCGCGAGCATCTCGCCCTGGTCGACGTGGAACGAGATGTCGTCGAGGACACGTGTGCTGCCGTACCCTGCACCGACCCCGCACACCGACAGAGACTTCATACCTGACCTTTCACTACGGTCCGCCCGTCGACCGAGTTTCCTCTGAGCACTCTGCCGAGCACGAACGTCGGGAGCGCGGACACCAGGATCAGAGCGAGCGCGTACGGTGCTGCCTCGCCGTATTTGAACACCTGGGCAGTGGACCACAGTTCGGTCGCCAGCGTGTCCACACCTCTCGGTCGAAGCATCAAAGTTGCCGGCAGTTCCTTTGCCACAGTGAGGAATACCAGTGCCGCGCCAGCAGTGATGGCCGGTAGGGCGATGGGTATCGTCACCCGAAGGTCGGTTCGTAACCGACCGGATCCGAGGACACGTGAGACATCTTCGAGCACCAGCGGAGAGGCATCGATCGCCGACCGCGTACTCCCCACTGCGAGAGGAAGGAACAACACGACATATGCCACGATCAGCAGGGTGGTTGTCTGATAGATCGAGGGCAGGAACCGTATCCCGAGAAAGACGACGGCAAGCCCGACGGTGATGCCAGGAAGCCCGTGCGCAACATATGTCGAGATCTCGGCCATCCGCGCCGCGGAGGACGACGATCGTGCCGCGAACAACGCGACGGGGAAGGCCAGCACTGTCACGACGACCGCCGCCGTCGCGGACAGTTCGACTGTCTCGACCGTGGTGGCGAGTACATCCGACCAGTCGATGGTGAACCGAACCGACCGTGCGAGCCAGCGCGCCAGGCCCCCGAGCGGCACGAGCACCGATATCGCCAAGACGCCGAAGGCACACACCGATGCCGGAAACTTCCACCGTCCCAGCTGGACCAACTCTGCACGACGCGGTGATCCCGATCCGACCCGGGCGGTCGCGCCGCTCCGCACCCACCGTTCAATCAGGGTGCACACCAGCGCCAGAACCACGAGAACCAATCCCAGGATCGCGGCGGCGGTGCGGTCGAACCCACCTCGATACGCGTTGTAGATCCCGAGGGTGAACGCCTCGTATCTCATCAGTGCCACTGCCCCGAAGTCGCTGAGGGTGTAGAGCGCGGCGAGCAACGCCCCTGCCGCAGCTACCGGAGCGACACGCCGCAACTCCACGGTCAGCACCGTCCACATCTCGCTACGTCCCAGCGTGCGCGCCACCTCGGACATACCTGGATCGGCGCTCGCAAGAGCTGCAGATACCGGAAGCATCACCAATGGGAAGGACGACGCGGTGAGCACCAGTGCAGCGCCGGGAAAACCTGCCAGGAAAGGAAACTGGGATATCCACGTATATCCCGCCACGTATGACGGAATGGCGAGTGGGATCGTGAGGCAGACTCCGAGAAACCGGCGCATCGGTAGGTCGGTGCGCGTCGTCAGCCACGCAAGACCCACTCCGAGCACTACACAGGAAAGGGCCACGACGACGGTGAGCGCGATGCTGCGCAACATCAGATCGAGGGTTCGCTGCCGGAAAAGCAACCCCCATGCCTTTTCTGTACCGCCGTCGAATGCCCGGATCACCAGATAGCACAGCGGCGCCAGAGCGAGGAGTGCGACAGCCGACGCGGCCGCCCCCAGCACGGGGCGGCCACGAGAAAATCCGATCAAGCTAGATCATCCCCACCTCGGTGAGCAGAGCCTGGGTCTCCTCCAGTGAGGAGAGCTGTCCCAGGTTCATATCCGACACCCCCAGCTCGTCCAGCGGCGGCAGGTCGTACTCCGAGACCACTCCGGCGATCACCGGATACTCCGCCGTCTCGTTCGCGAAGTAGGTCTGGGCATTCACGGAGAGCATCGCCCTCAGGAAATCCTCGGCCGCAGTTGCATTGTCGGACGTTGCAACAATACCGGCGCCCGCGACGTTCACCAGCGCGCCCGGATCGCCCGGCTCGAAGTAGTGCAACCGGACCGGCGCATCGTCGCCGTGCTCATCGATGAATGGATACCAGTAGTAGTGGTTGGTCAGGCCAGCAGCGACCTGACCGTCGTTGACCGCAACCATCAGCGGGCCGTTGCCCTCGAATGCAACCGGGTCGTTGGCCAGGAACGCCTCCAGCCACTGACGCGCGGCGTCCTCACCTCGTTGCACGCGCAGCGCAGTCACGAACGCCTGGAACGATGCGTTGGTCGGCGCGTAGCCGATCTGTCCGCTCCAGCGCGGGTCGAGCAGGCCGTCGATCCCATCGGGGAGCCCTTCTTCCGTAGCGAGGTCCGAGTTGTAGGCCAGCACTCGGGCCCGCGCGGATGTAGCCACCCAAGTGCCGTCGGCTCCGCGATACTGCTCGGGAACAAGGGCCAGGATGTCGTCGGGAAGCGGTGCCAGTGTCCCGGCCTCGTCGAGCGCACCCAATGCACCAGCATCCTGACCGATGAACACATCCGCCGGAGATGCGGAGCCTTCCTCGAGGATCTTCGCGGCCTGTGCGTTGGTGTTACCGGAGTAGTCGACCTCGATGGCGGTGTCGACTTCTTCGCCGATCTGCTCGATCAACGGATCGATGAGGTCCTCGTCGCGTCCCGAGTAGACAACGAGCGCCGATGCCGATTCGGTGTCGGTAGCGGGTTCGTCAGCGCTATCGGAGGAGCCGCACGCGACCAACCCCACGGCCAGCGCGGCGCTGCAGGACAGCACGCTCATTCTGCGGATAAGTGACATCTGCACCCCAGTTGTAGTGGATGAGTCGAAAGCGGGTATTCGGCACAAATGTAACGCACGTTGCATGCATAGCCTTACCTGTGTGGCGGCGGCCGATTCGATCGCACGGTGCGAAGTCGGGCCGTGGCGCTTCGGTCGTCATCGCTACGAGAGTCGTTTCCGTGGGGGCATCGAGCACAAGGCGGACATGGTTCTCGACGGTGGTAACCGGCGCGGGAGGAATGTGGCCGTTTCGATGTCTCGCGCTGGGGTATCGCCAGGGCGTACCGCTCCGACGATGAGGGATGCGACTATGAGCTCACCTGATGCGGCAAACGAACGACCGTTGGCTCTGATCACCGGAGCATCCACCGGTATCGGCTATCAACTGGCGCGACAGCTTGCCCGCCGCCACTACGATCTTGTTCTCGTGGCAGACGAGCCGTCGATCCACACGGTCGCGAAGGAATTCGCACCCCAGGGCATCACCACCCACGCCCTCGAAGCAGACCTAGGTACCCCCGAAGGTCTCGACGAAGTACAGCGTTCACTCGCGGCGCTGGAACGCCCCGTCGAGGTGGCCGCCCTCAATGCGGGGATCGGCGCATACGGTCTGTTCCACGAACTGCCACTCGCCGACGACCTGAGAGTCGTGGCCGTGAACATCACCGCCAACGTGACGTTGGCGAAAAACATCATCAACGGGATGGTCGAACGCGGGCACGGACGGGTGATGACCACCTCGTCTGTCGCAGCAACCATGCCCGGGCCGCGATATGCGACGTACGCCGCGAGCAAAGCGTTCATCCAGTCGTTCACCGAGGCAATCCGCGTCGAGCTGGCCGATACCGGTGTCACCGTCACCGCGTTGATACCGGGACCGACCGAAACCGACTTCTTCGACCGCGCAGACATGAATGAAGCGAAGGTGACCAGCACCGACCTCGACGATCCTGAACAGGTCGCCGAGCAAGCCGTCGAGGCGACGCTCGAGGGTAAAGACCACGTCGTGACGGGGAAGGCGATGAATCGAGTGCAAGCAGCGGTGGGCAAGCTGCTGCCCGACGCCATCGCAGCGAAGCTCCACGGCACGCAGACCAAGCCCGACCAGAAATAGGGCGAGCGGGCCCTGACGGACCTGCCTGAATCTCGCAGACTCCCGAAAGTTCGACCGCACACATACACACGAAGGGTGGGAAACCTATGAGCGGCGAAGAAACCGGTGACGTCACCGGCACCAGGGGCAAGGACTACAACCTGATTCCAGAGGACTACCCGACTCGCTGCCTCCGATCGCTGAGTGAGGGATTGCTATGACTACACGAACTGCATTGCCCCGCAACCCGGTACAAACTGCGGCTCTGGTGGTCGGCGTGGTTTTTCTGCTCGTCGGTGTGCTCGGCTTCATTCCAGGCATAACCACGAACTACGACACGTTCACGTGGGCGGGTCACCATTCGGAGGCGAAACTGCTCGGCCTGTTCCAGGTCTCCGCACTTCACAACGTCGTGCATTTACTGTTCGGTGTGGCCGGTCTCGTGATGGCGCGCACGGCGGCGGCTGCGAAATGGTTCCTGATCGGTGGCGGTGTCATCTACCTGGTTCTGTGGATCTACGGGTTGGTGATCGACATGAACAGCGCCGCCAACTTCGTTCCCGTCAACACGGCCGACAATTGGCTGCATTTCGGCCTCGGAGTCGGCATGATCGGGCTCGGGCTCCTCGCTACCAAGATCGGTCCGGCGGTGACCACCAACGCGACCAGCCCGCACACCAGCTGACACGCTCTCTTCTTCACTACCTTTCGGCCTCTCCCCGTCCAGATGCAAGGACGAGGAGAGGCCGAAGTTCGTCATCGGTCCGCTACATGTGTGTTTCGACCCTCGCTGTCCGGGTGAGGACACAGTGACCGAATCATAAAGGTCCGCTTTACCGAAGCGCTCGTCCAAGACGGTAACTCGGTGCGGGCCCCGACACGGAAGGAGGACGAACCATGGGCACTCTCGACGGGAAGATCGCGTTCATCACGGGCGCCGCTCGTGGCCAAGGCCGCACCCATGCCCTCACCCTCACCGAGCGGTATCGACCTCCTCGATCAATGGACTCGAAGGCGGAGTGAACTACGCCCCTTACGTGTCGGCCAAGCACGGGGTGATCGGCTTGATGCGTAGTGCAGCACTCGAATTGGGACCCCATGGGATTCGCGTGAACGCGATCTGCCCCGGGGTGATCGATACAGCGATGACGAACTATCAGGACATCTACGACATGATGAACGGCGGGCCCGACGGCGACCGCACCAGCCTCGAAGAAGGCGCCACCCATTACGGGATCATGGCCGACCAAGGTGCCCTGCCACCTCAGGTGATCAGCGATGCGCTGCTGTGGCTGGTCACCGACAGTTCTCAGGAAAGGAGCAACTGTGAACAACGCCGGGTCGCAGCAAGGACTGACCTTGCGCGACAACATCGATTCCTACAACGAACTCGGATTCATACCCCCACATCGCAGATCTTGGCGGTGGCTCGTGCGCCTGCAGCAAAGGGTACTGCGATGGGGCTCAGTTTCTTCGACAGCAGACCGGTCGAGGACGCCGTCGAGGCGAATCCCCAGACGTTCTTCCAGACCTACTGGGTGGGCTCGCGCGAGGAAATAGCCGAGCGTGTGCAGCGGGCGCGTGAAGCGGGCGCCGCAGGTCTGATCGTGACGTTGGACTGGCCATCCACGTTGGCTGATGCGAGGCCGGGACCCGCCCACCTCCTCAGCGGCCGGCCCACCACAGGGCGCCCGACGAGATTCGAGCGCTGCATCCCTTCCGGGTGTGCGTTTTGAGCGTTTTCTGTAGGGTGGAGTCATGACTGGGGCGATTGCACACGATCAGGCGCAACGCTTACGAGCTGCGTTCGATCGAGTACTCGGAGAAACCGGCACCGCACCGGAGGCCGCGACTTCCGCGCGGGTAGCGCTCGAGCGCCTCGTCGAGGTTCTGGAGTCCAGCCCCGCGGCGGTAGTGTTCCCCTCCGACACCACGGTCAGCACCGGTCAGGCTGCCGATCTGCTCGGGGTGAGTCGTATGACCGTGGTGCGCCTGATCGACCGCGGCGAGATTGCCGCGGTCGGTGGCGGGGCACATCGACGTATCGCGGTTTCCGAACTGGCCCGCTACCGGACCGCCAGCGACACCCGACGCAGGGTTGCCCTCGACGGTCTTGCCGGCGAGATCGGGGACGACACACCACCCGACCAGATCATCACCACCCGGTGACCAACCGCCCGGTCGTCGTCCTTGACGCGTGTGTGCTTATTCCCATCCGGCTCGCAACGACGCTACTGTGGCTCGCCGAGGCCGGCCTGTTCCAGCCTCTATGGTCAGAGTCCATCCTGGATGAGGCGCAAAGAAACCTACCCAAGGTCGGGGTGACGTCCGAACAGGCACGCCTCCGGATTGCCATGATGCGAGAAGCATTCGGAGCCGAAGCGCTCGTCGACGACTTCGACTACCTCATCGAGAAGATGCAGTGCGATCCCAAGGACCGGCACGTACTCGCCGTGGCCGTGCGCGGTGGGGCCGACATGCTCGCGACATTCAACCTCAAGGATTTTCCCGACGAGGCGGCCGCGCCGTATGGGATCGGGGTCCTACACCCTGACGCTCTCCTCCTGCGACTGCTCACCGAACACGCCGAGACCGTTGTTGGCGTCATAAAACGCGAGGTCAGAGCCTTTCGCAACCCACCAGAGACGATCACGCAGTTCCTCGAGAGCTTGCGGTCGACCGTCCCGAGGTTCGCTGCTCAGGCCACCGATACCTCGTAGCGCGACAACCCCGCATCACATCGGCACGCACTATCGCGATGCAATCGACAGTCTTCACCGCCGTAGCGGCCATGCACGGATGTCAGCGGCCGAGGAGCTTCGCCTTCTGCGCGTCGAACTCCTCCGACGTCAGGATCCCCTCGTTCCGCAACTCGGCGAGCTTCCGAAGCTCATCAGCAACCAGCGCTGACGGCGCCGGCGCGGCAGCCGCGGGCCTGGGCGTCGGGGTGATCGTCGTCGGTGTCGCCTTGCTGTTGAACGACGGATGCCGCTGGAACCACTTCTCGATCAGCTCGGAGGTTCCGTGGTTGACCTCGACAGACGCCAATGTCGTACCGTTCCCGAGAACGTGAAGCAATCGTGACATCACCTTGCCGTGCCTGGTAACCGAAAAGCCCCGGACATCCGCAATGTTCACGCGGAACGCCTGCGTGAACTCCCCCGTCTTGATGTACGCGGCAGTGCCGTCCTCGTGCTCCATGATCCGGCCGTTTCCGAAGCCCAAGGCGTGTTTGGTTGGCATCGATGTCTCCTTTAGTCCAGCTCGGATCATCTCCGCGAGATGAACGTGATCGTTGAATGTTGACGACAATTCCCCGGCGGGTCAGCCAGGCGCCACGGGCCAGTGTTCAAGTGACACGCGAGCCCGGACCGCTCGCTACGGTGCCCCACGGGAGAAAGGACTCACGGGTACATACACAGACTCGTATGCCGGCGCGCTGCGCGACTCGTTCGAGGCAACGCCCACCACAACCAGTCCGATGGCGAGCAGCACTGCAGCCACCCCGGCGATGAACCAGAGGTCGATACCACCGCCCGCCACGAACGTCATCCTCTTGGACCTGTCGCGCGATACCACGGGTTCGCCCTTCGTCGATACTTCGCTGGCGGAAGAATACACATCATTCCGGTTGCGCCCGGGCTCGAGGTAGACGCGCGGAATCGGGCTGGTATCACTCGTACTGGATACCACCAGGTGGTTGGACATTCAGACCCCTACTCCTAGCGCAATCGTCAACCAAGGATCGCGGTGTCTGATTTGATCGTTACATCCGACTTTTTCATGGCCTATGTCACATCCATTTTCTGGTGCAGCCTTGCCCCACTGATCTTGGAAGTCGCTCCACTCCACTTCTTTTCGATCCCCGCAGCTATGTCATCCGAACGAATGACACAGAGTGCGACGGTGAAGTAAGGCCATCGCTGAAAGTTTCCTCCACTTCCTTGGGTTTCCGTTGGTTCTGAACCTGCGGAAACCCAAGGAAGTGGAGGAAACTCAGTCCGTGATCGGTCGTGGACGTAGGTGCGCGGTCAGTACGCACCTTCGCTCGCGACAACGGCCTTCACGGTCTTCCCGATGATCAGTACATCGGACACCATCGACCAGTTCTCCACATACGACAAATCCAGCCGGACCGACTCGTCCCACGACAGATCCGAACGCCCCGACACCTGCCACAACCCCGTCACACCCGGACGTACCAGCAGACGCCGTTTGACCCGCCCGTCGTAGTTCTCCACCTCGCGCCGCAATGGCGGACGCGGACCCACCACACTCATTTCACCGCGCAGCACGTTGATGAACTGCGGCAACTCGTCGATGCTGAAACGCCGAAGGACCCGTCCGACCCGCGTGACGCGCGGATCCTCGCGCATCTTGAACAACAATCCGGCGCCCTCGTTCTCCGCCAGCAGTGTCTCGACCATGTTGTCCGCGTCGGTGACCATCGACCGGAACTTGATCATCCCGAACGGCTCACCATCGAGACCGATCCGCTCGGCCCGATAGAACACCGGCCCCTTGCCGTCCAGCTTGATCAGCAGTGCGACCACTGCGAACACCGGCGCCAACATCACCAGTGCCGCCAACGAGAACACCCAGTCGAAAATCCGCTTCCCGGAACGCTTCGCACCGTGATAGCTCGGCTTCTCCACGTGAATCAACGGCAGGCCTGCAACCGGTCGCATCTCCAACCGCGGACCCGCCACGTCGACCACACCCGTCGCCACCACGAGATCCGCGTCGAGCGGTTCGAGTTGCCACACCAGATCCTTGATACCTTCGGGGCCGAGCGACTCCGTCGCTGTCACCGCCACCGTGTCAGCACTCGATAGCTCGAGCGCTTCGACCACCGAGTGCTCATCACCGAATATCGGCACGGCCCGGCCGTCGACGTCGATCGTCTCCCCCACCGACCCCGAATATGCGGGCACGCACACTCCGACCACGCGGTAACCGTCGGTGAACTTGCGCTCGAACGTGCGACCCAGGTGCCGCACCGCTCGCGCACCACCGACCACCAGCACGGAGGTGGCGTACTCGCCTCGACTGCGCTTGCGTGCCACAGCCTTCCGCCATATCCACCGAGGCCCGGCGTCATCTCGATCGTGCAGCGACTGATGAGCAGACCCGCCAGACCTGTGGGCAACGCGATCGCAAGATACCCCCGCGCGAGCTCCAGACGAAACACCAGCGCCATGATCGCGACAAACCCGAACAGCCACAGCGTCGCCGACACGACACGCTGATATTCGTCGTAGCCCGCACCGATCACCCGACGTGAGCGGGTACGGAAAATTCGCAGCGCAGTCAGCCACGCGACCGCGAGCCCCAGCGAAATCAGCGAGTAGTTCAGCGTGCTGATCGGCTGTACCGCCAGCATGTTCTCTTGGCCGAATCTCACCGCATGCGCAAGTAACACCGCCAGCACGACGACGACACTGTCGGTCCAGAACAAGCGCCGACCGTACGCCGCCTGCCATCGCCAGCGGTTCGCTGCCTCGTGTGGGCGTACACGCACCGTCTGCACCGACGATTCACTGCCGGCGCCCCGCTCTTCTTGGATCACGACCACACTTCAACCACTCTCGTGAGTCTCCTCGGAGACAATCTCAACCCTCGCGACACTCCTGCATCACCAACCAACACATCCCATTAGCCTCGCGCTTTCGTGCTGATTGAGCGAGCGGCCGTGTCGAACACAAAGAATGGTGCCCTGAGCTGGGATAATTCGACTTGCTGAGGGTCGAGTTTCAACCAGTTCGAGGAGCACCATTCCGGTGAGCAAGTCTACGTCCCCCTACCCACACGTGTCCGCATCGGCCAACGGAACCGGCATCGTGTCACATGCCGGCGCCGTCCTGCTGTTGCGCACCGCCGAGAAAACCGGCCTCACCACGGCATTGACGACCGAACTCGCCCGGTTCCGGAAACCGTTGGCACGCCACGATCCCGGCAAGATCCTCCTCGACCTCGCAGTCTCCCTCGCGCTCGGCGGGGACTGCCTCGCCGACATCAACCAACTACGCGCCCAGCCCGAACTTTTCGGCACGGTGGCCTCCGACCCGACCGTCTCCCGCCTGATCACCACCCTCGCGGGTGACGCCGACATCGCACTGGCCGCCATCGGACGGGCCCGCACCGCCGCCCGCGCCCACGCCTGGACCGCCGCCGGCTCCTCGGCACCGGATCACACCATCGACGAGCGGACACCGCTGGTTGTCGACATCGACGCCACCCTCGTCACCGCGCACTCGAACAAAGAACACGCCGCCCCGAACCTCAAACGCGGCTACGGGTTTCATCCGTTATGCGCGTTCGTCGACCACGGTGAGCACGGCACCGGTGAACCCGTCGCGATGCTCCTGCGCCCGGGTAACGCCGGTTCGAACACCGCCGCCGACCACATCACCGTCGTGCAGGACGCCCTCGCGCAGTTGCCGTTCGATCCGGGATATCGGGTCGGGAAGAAGGTGCTGGTCCGGATCGACGGCGCCGGCGGCACCCACTCCTTGATCGAGTATCTGACCAAGCGCAGGCTCTCGTATTCGGTCGGATTCGGGTTGACCGACGCCCACGCCGCCGCGATCGATCTCGTTCCTGATCAGGCATGGACGCCGGCCTACGACTCGGACGGGCAGGTCCGTGACGGCGCTTGGGTCACCGAGATCACCGGGTTGCTCGACCTGTCGACGTGGCCGAACGGCATGCGCGTGATCGTGAGGAAGGAGCGTCCGCATCCGGGTGCGCAGTTGCGGTTCACCGATCGTGACGGACTGCGTCTGACGGCGTTCGTGACCAACACCCGCCGCGGGCAACTGCCCGATCCGGAGTTGCGGCACCGGCGTCGGGCTCGGTGCGAGGACCGGATCTGGACAGCGAAAGCGACCGGACTACAGAATTTTCCGTTGCACGGGTTCGATCAGAATCGGATCTGGTTGGCGCTCGTGCAACTGGCGTGCGAGCTGCTCGCGTGGATGCAGATGCTCGCGTTGACCGACACGACTGCACGCAGGTGGGAGCCGAAACGGTTGCGGTTGCGGGTGCTGTCGATCGCCGGGAAGATCGCCCGGCATGCCCGCCGGGTTCGGTTACGGCTGGCCGCGACGGCTCCTGGTGTCGATGTTCTCGTGGCCGGTCTGAACCGGCTTGCAGCACTACCTGCACCTGTGTGACCTGCACGAATCTTCTTCATCGAGACGAAAGGGACGCTCAGCTTGGGGCCGTGGACCCCGGCGTCACCCGACCGTGTCGGGTAGTCGATCGTGGAAGCACACCGGATCCACGGTTTTCCACGTCCAATCCGAACTGCTCAGGCCAGCGCGTCACCCGCGCGAAAGATTGAGGCTAACGGAAGCGATCTCTCCGGGTTTGCTTTCTTTCATCACCGGCGAAGCGGGCCATTGGTCCTGAATCCGATATCGTCCGTCACCCGTTGCAGCACCTGGCCCTATCGAACCATGCAGGAAGAATGCGCCTTTCGATAAACCTGTTACCTGGAGATTTATTCGAGCGAATGACAACCGATAGGTAACAGCCCGACGATTTCAGCCGATGACAGTTCGTGGTGCTCGACCATGTCGAACCAAAATGCCCCACAACCGATTTCACAGACCCGATAAGCATCCGCCTTGGACATGAGAACCGATCCTTGTTCTGTGGAAGGTCCGCCGCAATGTAAGGAACGACCATGACCACACCCGCCGGATGGCTTCCAGACTCCGAAGGCTCCGGGCAACCCGACCCGGGGTCCCATACATCCAAACGCAAGAAGTGGCCATGGATCGTCGGCGCTGTCGCAGTGTTCGTCATCATTGTCGGTGCGGTCAGTTCTCCCGATGGCTCGTCTGATGACGCGTCGCGTGCGCAGGCGACGACAGAGCCGAGCGCGATAGCGTCGGCTCCGTCCACAACGAAGCCGACGGCGACCGAACCTTCGGCACGCCCGAAAGCGCAGGCCACAACCGTCGAAACAGTGACGCCGGCCCCGGAGACCGTGACGCTCGCACCTGAGACTGTGACGGTAGCGCCCACGGTGACGGTCGAACCGGAGCCCACCGCGCCGGCGCGAGTAGAGCCCGCAACGACGGGTGGAATGACAGGCGGGCAGAGGAACGCTGTCCGAGCGGCGGAAGGGTATCTCGACTTCGCCGCCTTCTCACGGCAAGGTTTGATCGACCAGCTGGAGTTCGAGGACTACTCGACCGAGGACGCAACATTCGCCGTCGACTACGTGTCGCCTGATTGGAACGAGCAGGCTGCGCTGGCCGCGGAGAACTACCTCGAGTTCAGCGCCTTCTCGCGACAGGGCCTGATCGACCAGCTGATATTCGAGGGGTATACCAGCGAACAGGCGCAGTACGGAGTCGCACAGACCGGCATCTAGCGGACCGTCCAGCCACTTCCGAGCGAACGGTACATTTGATCGATTGAACGCACCGAACGATACATTCGCTCACACTCGGCTCAGAGGTGCGCCCGCAGGATCTCTGTAAGTTCCAGCGGCGCATCGCTTTGCACCGAATGCCCCGAGCCCGGCACGACGCGCACATCCAGGTCCGCAACGCGTCGACGCGCTTCTTCCACGTCGTCGTCGGCGACGAACACCGACGCTCCACCGCGTACCAGAGTGAGGGGGACGTCGATCCGGGCGAGATCGTCCCACAACAACGCGAAGTCGCGGAGGACCCGCATCCGGTCGTAGCGCCACTCCCAGCGACCGTCGTCGCGTTGCCGGGTGTTGTGGATGACGCCGCGACGGATCGACGACGCGCTCCGATGCGGCGCCGCTGCCGCTGTGAGGGCGACGATCTCGTCGAGCGTGTCGAATGTGGCCGGTCCAGCGGCCAACGCGACAGTGCCGCGCTGCTCCTGCGTCATGGCCTGATGTCGTTGGATCGAAGCGGGGGTGACGTCGACGAGCACCGTGCGTCGCACCAGTTCGGGGGCGACCGCAGCGAGCCGGATCGTGGTCAATCCACCGAGCGACATCCCGACCACCACCTCCGCATCCGGCGCCCACTGCCGGATGGCAACGGCGACGGCGTCGGCGTTCGGCCACGGACTGTAGTCGCCGTCGTCGCGCCACGAGGAGTGGCCGTGACCGGGAAGGTCCACGGCGAGTGCCGGCACGCCGAGGGCAAGGATCACCGAATCCCAGGTGTGCGCATTCTGCGCTCCGCCGTGGAGGAAGACGGCGCGCGGCGGTTCGTCTCCCCACTTGATCCCGCTGACATGCCCGTCGTCGTGGTCGGTGCGTACGCGTTGTGCAGGGGGCAACGTGGGCAGCTCGAGCCCCAGTTCGGCTGCGTTCTCCGGCAGCAGGGCGAACTCATCGGTGATATGCGTATCCATACTGCTTCTCTACTCGACACCTGTCGGAGAGTCCAGGTTCAGAATCGGCCCGCTCTTTCGCTCAGGAGGGAGCGCTCAACCGAGACCGGGCAGTGGGTCGATCACCAGCGAGAGCGTGTCCTTGACCATGGCCAATGCTGCGCCGAGCGGACTCGATCGGCCACCGGAGACCGTGATGTCCCCCGCATCAGCGCACCCGAACGTGACCGCCTTCTCCGGACCGGCCAGGACGCCGAAGGGCGGCTCGGATCGCGAAAACTCGTGCAGAGCGACGACGACGCGACCCGGATTGTCGATGCTCGCCGATCCGACGTGCCGCAGAACCGCGCCACGTTCGTTGGCACGCACCGCACGGCGCGCAGTGTCGGCGGTGATCGGCTCCCCGTCGACTGTGCATGCACTGACATCCCATCCCCATTGCAGAGCTGCCAGCAGACGCAGCTTCGTCGCCGTGTCGGCTCCGGAGAGATCCGCCGACGGATCCGCCTCGGCGATACCTCGGCTCTGTGCAATCTGGACGGCCTCTGCGAGAGTGACACCGTCTCCGAGCTGATCGAGTACGAAACTCGCAGTGCCGTTCAAGCATCCGCGGATGGTACGGACGTCGAAACCACGCAAACCTGCACATGCAAGGTCTGCGGCAGGCAACGCCGCACCGGCCGCACCTGAGATGCGCACCCCGCGAACGTGTTCGAGTGCGGTATCGCGTAGCCGCGACCACCCGGTCAACAGAGGTGACTTTGTTGCTGTCACCAGATGAGCACCATGAGCGAGTGCGGTGAGGCCATCACTCAATGCCTCTGCCGCCCCGTCAGGATGGGAGGGAACCGCCTGCGCTACGACGAGAGGCGATGTCAGCGCCAACAGTTCCGCCAATGGCGTGCGTGCAGTCCATGATTCCCGGACAGGCGGAGCTTCCCCGTCAGGCAGGAGAACCTGCCGGGTTCGTCCCCGAATCGCAACGACGCGTGGTTCCACTCCGTACCGAGTCCGGAATTCGTCACGTCGTGCGCGGAGTGTGGCGACGTACTGCTGAGCAACCGGACCGTAGCCGATTATCAGAATAGGTAGTGTGATCGGTTCGTTCATCCGTACACCCTCTGGTCTTCGCAGCCGCACCATGCATCGAGCGTAGGTGGTCCGCCCGACCGTCCACGTCGTGACAGGCCGCCCGGCTCGCTCTCACCTACTGCGGCACAAAACCTATGCGGACACGTCCGGAACGCGAACGGGTGCGGAACCCGTCGCGAGCGATTCGGCACCTGCCACGCCGACCAGTGATGCCGCCACGGCGGGACGCACCGGGATCAGCGGGGGTGCGCCGTGTTCCACCGTGGCTCGGAATCCTTCGAGCACCGCGACGGTACCCTCGGCCATCCGGTCGACCGGTTCGTCGTTCACAAGATAGTGATCCGGTACACGGATTTCTTCGTGCGTCTGCCCGTCGTCCTGGGCCCAGCCCTCCGTGCGCACTCGCACCGACCACGCATCGTCCCCTGTGGCTCGGACGGATTCGGCCAGGCCGTGGGCACCGCGCACAGAGATCCAACTCCAGTGGCTGCCCGCTTCTCCGGCGAGGAATCCGTGGCGGGTCAGGGCCAAGGCGCCGTCGGAGAGTCGGATTGCCAGCACGACGGCGGCGGGGCGGCCGCCACCCGAGCCGACAGGGTAGGCGCTGACCTCCACCGGCCATGCTCCGGTGAGCTCGAGCAGCGGCGAGACGGTGTGCGTGCAGTAGGCGGTCGGTGGGATTCGACCACGCCAGTGCGCGGGATCGCCGATGAGCGCGGCGGTGTCCTGAGGCGAAAGGCTGTGCAGATAGTCGGCTTCCGCCAACACAATGGAGCCCAGCTCGCCGGAATCCACCGACTCCCGGAGCAATCGAGTGTGCGGATGGAAGACGTAGTTCTCCGCGAAAGAATAGGTTGCCGTGGAACGCTCGGTCGCGGCGATGAGCAGTCGGCCTTCTTCCTCGGACACGCAGGCCGCCGTCTCCGACAACACATGAATCCCGCGGTCCAGGAAGGCGATCGCCAACGCCGTGTGCGCGTCGAAATCGTTGGCGAGCACGACGCCATCGAGACCGGCGTCGAGCAAGTCCGTCCAGTCCTCCGTCAACCGGGCCCCCGGAAATTCCGCGTGCGCGGCGGCCAGGCGCTCAGCGTCACGATCGCAGAGCGCGATCACCTCGGCCCCGATCCGGTGTGCCGACTCGGCCATGTACAGGCCCCGCAACAGACCCACGATTCCTATACGCATTCCCTCGGTATACACGCGCTTATCGGTGCTGTCATCGCTATTTACGCCGACCACGATCGCCAGCTCAGCCGGTCGATAGTGATCACCGGGCCCGACGGCCGCTTCACCCGATACTGCACATACTTGCGAGCCAACGCGTCGAGTCCGGTCGCTCCCGTATCCGAGTCCGCGTCGTCGACGGTGGCGATGCCATCGATGCGGACCCACCACAGCTGCGACCAATCGTCGTCGTAGTGGTCGACGAGCACACTCACCCGCGAATTCTCGGCGATGTCGGTCAATCGGCGCAGTCGTCGGGTCGTCTTCGGCTTGTCGTCGACGCAGGTGTGTATCGCATCGCCTTCGAGGGAGAACACGATCGGGACGAGGTGCGGCACACCGGACCCGTCCGCAGTGGCGAGCCTGGCCACTCGAGCGTCGGCGACACGGCGGCGAATATCCATGCACACCACGGTAGTCCCCACCGCGACAGCGTTGAGCAGGTCGGGGCGTGTCAGCGGCCGGCTTGATGGCGTGCGGATGCGTCCGACGTTTGTGGCTCGAGCTTCGGCGTCAGGCCCTGACGGCCGCCGCGGCACTCTGCACCGCAAGCTTCGCAAGACCGGCCGCGTACACCCACCGGCCGAAGAACAACGCCACGATCGCCAGCACATACACCAGGGGGGTCACCTGCAGCGCGCCGAGGAGGCCGAGTCGGTCCGCAAGGACACCGATGATGAACGGGCCAGTCGCCAGCCCCAGGATGTTGTTGGCGACGGTGAGGCTGCCAAGCGCTGAGGCCCGCACCGACGGGTGCGTCAAGCTCGCCACCATCGCCGCGGTGGGGCCGGACGAGCCGGCTGAGAAAAAGGCACCGATCCCGATCAAGGTCAGTTGCGCCACGCCGGTCTCCAACTGGAATCCGATGCCGAGGGCAGTCAGCGAGATGACGCAGAACGCGATGGCGCTCGACCACTTCCCCGCCGGGTTGTGGCGGCTGACGCGGTCGGTGATCATGCCGCACACCACCATGCCGCCGCCGAGGTACGCGCACCAGGTGGCGGGGTGGTGAACAGCGTCGAGACCGGAACTCGGATCGGAGGGCCGTCGGGGCGGTTGGCCGTCGCGGTGTCCTGATCTACTGCGTGCTCGGTCAGTCGCCGTTCGGTGACCACGGCCCGGAACATGGCGACAAGGATCAGGCCCAGCACCGCCATCGCCGCGAACGACCACCACCAGCTCAGGTGTACAGCGATGACACCGCCGAGTGATACGCCGACGACCGAACCGAACGAGCCGCCGGCCATGAATGCGCCACTGAGGGTCGAGTGGACGCGAGGAACAAAGACACTGAGTACCAGGGCGATTCCGACGCTGCCATAGGCCGCTTCACCGACTCCGACAAGGAAGCGTGCGGCCAGTAGCTGCTCGTAGTTGGCCGCCACCGCGCAGAACAGTGTCGCGACGCTCCAGATCACCGCCATCAGGACGAGGCTGCGAACTCGTCCCCAGCGGTCGGCGAGCAGCGACAGCGGGAACGTCAGCAGACCGACCATGAGTGCAACGATGCTGGTCAGCCTTGCCGGCGGCTCGATCCACGAAGTCGCCCAAGTGGTCGCCGCCGGAGGTGCCATCAGTAGCGGAGCGCTCGCCGTCGCCACAGTGGTCAAGCTCGCCCGTGTCCTGATGCTGGCCCCAGTGATGGCGTACCTCGGGGTCTTACAGCGCCGTCCGCCCCAGGGGGAGAAGGATCGCGGAAGACAACCACCGCTGGTGCCGATGTTCGCGATCGGATTCCTCGTGCTGGTGGCAATTCGCTCATCGGGCCTGCTGCCCAATGCTGTGATCGACCAAGTCAAACTCGTGCAGTCGGCGCTGCTGACCGCGGCGATGTTCGCGTTGGGCCTCGGGGTCCGGGTGAGCTTGCTCCGCGCGGTGGGTCCGCGGCCGTTCGCCTGGCAACCCTATCCACGCTGTGGGTAGTGGTCATCGCACTGGCTGGCGTGTGGTTGGTGGGGTAGGACTGCGGATCGGGGTGCGGAGTAGCCGCGCGATAGCGGCATGTTGCCCGCCGGGGTGAGTTTTCGACCTGTCGCAGGGCGCCGGTGGAGGTTGCTTTGACCGCCGTGGTGGTGACGTAGCCACACGGCAAATGCGCCCGATGTGACGGTTTGCTACCGATATTTCAGTACAGCAGCCGTCACATCGGGCACTTCTGCGCTATTCGTGGGGTGGCTCGCCGGTGACCACATGGTCGGCGTGATTGAGACCCTCACGGACCAGTCGCGCCAGATGCCCACCGCGCAGTCGGTAGATCACCCGGCGACCATCCTTGCGAGTCTCGACCATCCCGGTGAACCGCAGCTTGGCCAGGTGCTGACTGACAGCGGTGCGCGACGCCCCGCACGCCTCGGTCAGGGCGGTGACGTCCGCATCGGCGTGGCTGAGCAGCCACAGCAGGTGCAGCCGGGTCGGATCCGAGAGCATCCGGAACATCCCGGTAGCAGCCTCGAGACGTGCGGAGTCCGGGGAGACCGGGTGCGTCAGACTGGCGTCCGCCCCGGCGGGCGAGGGGGAGAGGCTGTCGGTCACGGTGTCCCCTTTCGCTACGCTGGGTGGGCCTTACGCGGTCGCCGGTGCGGTCGTCCTCGACGACAGGTGCCGGGGCCACAGCCACGCCGCCGAGACTGCACCGAGTGTAGCCAGCAGAGCGAGCACCACCGCGGCCACCGGCTGACCGGCGCGCGCCCCCACCCACCCGGCGATCGGGTAGGTCAGCAGGAAACACGCGTGCGACAGGGAGAACTGTGCGGTGAACACCGCCGATCGAGTCGAGGGTGTGGACTGATAGCGCAGCAGCCGCGCCGACGGCGTGTTGACCAGCGACGTGCCTGCCCCGAGCACCACCCACATCGTCCCCAGTACTGCCCACCCGAGTGCGGGCCCGGGGTCGATGAACAGCACCACCGCGACCACCGCCAGCCCGAGCGGCAGGACCGCGCAGCCGGCGAGCATCACAGCTCGATCCGGCACCTCGCTCAGTACCCGCGGCAGAGTCAGCGCCACTGCCATCGATCCGGCGCCGTAACACCCCAACGCCACCGCAACTCCGGTGTCGGTGCCCCCGAGCAGATCCCGCACGTAGACCACGGTGTTGACCAACACCAGGGCGGTGGCAGCGGCCACCACCAGATTCATCACCAGCAGGGCCCGGAGTACCGGACGGGCGGCCATCACCCGTGCCCCGGCGGTGATCCGCGCCCGCAGCGGCCGCCCCCGATCCGCCGGCGGCAATGCCGGCAACGAGATGGTCGACACCAGGACGCCCGAGGCGACGAAGCCGACCACGGTGCCGACGAACAAGGAGTTGTAGTCGATCACCAGCAGCAATGCCGCTGCCAGCATCGGGGAGAGCACCGCTTCGAGGTCGTAGGCCAGGCGGGAAAGCGACAGCGCTGCTGTGTAGTCGTCCTCGTCGGTCAGCACCGACGGGATCACCGACTGGAACGCCGGGGTGAAGGTCGCCGACGCGGCTTGGAGCACGAAGATCAGCACGTAGATCTGCCACACCTGCGCGACGAACGGCAACGCCATGGCCACCGCGGCGCGCACCACATCGGCGGTGATCAGCACCGTTTTGCGGGGCAACAGGTCGGTCAGCGCGGCGATCACCGGAGCCACAGCCACATACGCGAGCATCTTGATCGCCAGGGCCGTGCCGAGCACCGCACCGGCGTTGCTGCCGGCCAGACCGTAGGCCAGCAGCCCCAGCGCCACCGTCAGCAGGCCGGTCCCGATCAATGCCACCACCTGGGCGGCGAACAGTCGCTGGAACATCGGATTGCGCAACGCCTTGGTCATCGCTCCGGTCTTGTGCGCTCTCACCCCATGACAGTATATGTGCGTATGTGCGCACGCAAACACTCAATGGTTGCGCTCCCTACGACGACCACTGACGCGTCTGCACGCCCGGCGACTACCCCGACGACGCGACGAGAGGACCGTCGGCATCGTCGGCAGAAGCGCCCGAACGCATCCCCACGGTACGTTCGGCGATCCGACGCAGCACGCGGACACGGCCGGTCCACCGGGCGGGGCGGAAGACGGAGCCGGTGAGGGCACGCTCTGCACGATCCAAGCAATCTTCCAGGCAGGCGTCGTGCATCCACCGGTAGGCCGATGGCCAGGTCAGTCGCGCCCGCCCGCGAACGTTCATGGCGAGCAGGTGAACCAGATCGGTACCGTCAGAAACGGGTTGGACGGTGAATTCGTGGAAACCGTCGAAACCTCGGGGGCCCGTGAAACGAAAACGCACCCAGCGGCCGGGCACGTAGTGCTCCACCGTGTACCGAATCGGACCGTGCCCACCCACCGCGCCCACGTCGAGCGGGCGGTCGAACCTCATCGCAGGCCAGCGATGCACGGGCCAGAGTAGGTCGCCCTCGCTGGCGAGAGTGTCCATCAGCGCACCGACCTCGCTCACCGGCACGGGAAGGTGACGTACGTGAAGGTTGATAACGGCCATGATCGGCTCCTCATTTTAGAGACTCTTCTCTAAAACAAATTAGAGCATATCCTCCACTACATGGGAAGGACACCGAGGTACGACGCCAATCGACTCCTGGACGCCGCCGCCGAGCTCCTTGCCGGAGGGGGGCCGTCCGCTGTCACCATGTCGGGAGTGGCGAAAGCCGTCGGCGCACCGAGCGGGTCGGTCTATCACCGCTTCCCGGATCGCCCCGCGTTACTGGCCGCACTGTGGTCACGCGCGCTACAAAGATTCCACGACGAACTGCTCGTAGCACTGAGCCTCAGAGAACCACAGGAGGCGATCCGCCGCAGCGCCCGCGCAAGCATCGACTGGGCGCGGCGCAATCCTCGCGATGCGCGCGTCCTACTCGCGGGCGCAACAGAACTGGATGAGAAGAACTGGAGTGAGCAGGCTCGCACGAACACCGCGCGAGCCAATGCCGCGCTGAGCGACGCGCTGACCACCCTGATCGCGAACAGCGACGACACCGCTCCCGATGCGGCCGACCGGATACTCCTTGCCGTGGTCGATCTGCCCTACGCCATGGTCAAGCGCTACCTGAGCACCGGCCAGCAGATCCCCGACCATGCGGCCGATCTCGCCGAGCAGGCCGCTGCGGCATTGTTCACCATGACGTTGAGGTAGTGCAGACCTCACTGGACTCGCTCGACCGAGTGACGAGACCGCGGCACTGCCCACCGAGCAGACAGACCGAATACCCTGTCAGCCAGACCGGAGTTGGCTGGTTGCCCGAATGAGATTGGGATCCATGCTCGTTCGAGAATGTCGGCGTCAGCTCAGCGGGATTCCGAATCCCCGTGCGGTTCCGGCGGGAGCGCCCCGCCCTCGTTGGCCCATCGATCGAGCTGCTTGGACGCGGGGTCCGAATTTCGCTTCCGGCGCTTCAGAATCCCATCCACAGCATCCTTGAATTTGCCCATAGCCAAGACTATACCGACGCGGCGCCCACACTGGCTCGTGGCGCAAGATCCACGGTGGCACCGGCTACATGCGCGAGGGTCGCCGTCGAGCGCATCTACCGCGACGTGCGTCTGCTGCATTACTCACTCAGGGAAGCGCCCGGAACACAGGAGCCTCCTGAGTCGAGTTTTCGAGAGCAGCGAGCGTCTCCGCAGAAGGAGGCACGGTCAGGATGCCGACGAGAAGGTCCAGGAGCTGACTCACGTGCAGCGCGTACGGGGCGACGGCCATCCCCTGCATGCGCATGCGATGCCGGTCGGCGGAGATATGCACACATACTGCCGATGCTTGATGCATCCGCATGTCGCGAACCGGTTGCGGGATGTGTCCGAGAAACTCATCCAGGCGGGCGTAGTAGTTGCGTCTGGATTCGCGGTGACTCGCAGTCAGGTCGTCCATCGGGTGACTCTTCCGCAGAAGGTGCTCCAGGAATGGCAGGTAGTAACAGTCCTCGTCTTCTGCGAGCTCGATCAACGGGAGATGGTGCGCTTCGAGGATCTGCCGCACACCTTCACCCGACGACCTGGCTTCAAGTAGCTCACGACGGTGCGTCAGACCGTCGATCCGGTTGACCAGAATCGCCTGGATCAGATTCTCTCTGTTACCGAAGTGGTACTGCACAGCGGACTTGTTCGCCATGCCGGCGGCAACGCCGATGTGGCGAAGGGGAACTCCGTCGAGCCCGTGGAGAGCGTAGAGACGTTCAGCGGTGAGTACCAGCTGCTGCTTCGGTGACGGAGCGATGGTGTGTGGCCGCTGTTCTGACATGCATCAAATGTAACCACCTCTGGACAAGTTAAGTCTTGAGACTTACAGTTCAGTCCAATAACCGACGTGAGCGCTTCGTGGATCACCACGAAGAGGCACTCGAGTACGAAAACGAACGTGCGAGTGCATTATCCGAAGGGTGTAGCCATGAGCCGGGCCATCGTCTTCTCCGGTCACGAGACGTGGGAGGAGCGTGAGCTTCCGGAGCCTGAACCGCCCATCGGGGGCGCCGTGCTGCGAGTCGAAGCAACGGGGTTGTGTTACAGCGATGTCGACCATTTTCGCGGCAACATCCACACCTCGCGGGGCGGCGCCTTCCCGTCCGTACCCGGCCACGAGATCGTCAGTCGTATCGACAAGATCCGACCGGAGACGGCAGCCGAACCGGACCTACGGTCACGACTTCTCCATCCACGAGGGGTCCGGTCTGCACGGAGGGTTCGCGGAGCATCTCGAACTGCTCCCGGGCTCGAAAGTGTATCGACTGCGCGAAGATCGCCCCGCCGACGAATTGACGTTCTTCGAGCCGCCGAGCTGCGCCGTCACATGGGTGGCGCCGGTACGGCACGGTGATGTGGTTCTCATCGAGGGCCCCGGCCACATGGGTATGGCAACGATCGTCGCCGCACGCGCTGCCGGCGCCTCAACGATCATCGTGACCGGGACCGGGCGAGACCGTTTCCGCCTCGATCACGCACTGCGGGTCGGCGACGACCACGCGCTCGACGTCGAGAACGACGACGTCGTCGAACGAGTCCGTGAGATCACGAACGGGCAGATGACCGATGTGGTGATCGACGCCGCGTCGGGAAGTTCGGAGACGGTCAATCTGGCCATGCACCTGGTGCGCAAGGGCGGCCACGTGGTCTTGGCAGGGATGAAGGACGGCCCGCTCGAAGGTTTCCATCCGGACTGGATTCCCACCAGGCGGATCACCGTGCACCCAGGATCAGGTCTCGACACCGAGCGAGCAGTCGAGCTCATCAACGCAGGGCAGATCCCCACCGCCGATCTTCTGGGCGACAGCTACCCACTCGACCGGTTCGCCGACGCTTTCTCGCTCATGACCGAGCGCACACCTGAACGAGACTCCATCCGAATTGCGTTGAACCTCTCCTGAACACCTCCCCCGAACGACAGGAGTCGACCATGAGCAACAACCATGCAGACGAGACCTTCCGTGCCGTGCTGCACCGCGAACCCACCGAGATCCGCACCCCCTTCCAACGGGTTTCACGCGACTTCATCTTCGGCGAGATATGGTCGCGTCCCGGCTTGAGCCGCAAGGACCGGCGATGGGTCGCGCTGGCCTGTGTCGCCGGTGCAGACGCTCCCGGCCCCATCGAGGCATATGTGCGCGCTGCACTCGAGAGCGGCGACATCGAGCTGGAGGAAATGCTCGAATTCATCCTGCATTTCGCCGTGTACAGCGGGTGGCCGAAGGCGTCACATCTCGAAGGCGCTGTGATGAGGCAATGGGCACAGATCCACCGCGACCGTGGCGAGGAACCCGAACCCTGGAAAGACCTCTCGAACGACACGCTCGGCCCGTCGGATTGGGACGAGCGGTTCGAGGCCGGCGCGCAGGAATTCGCCGACGTCAACCTGATTCCCGCGCCCCCTCACACCACCCCGTACCGGCACGCGGGCATCCTCAATTTCGTCTTCGGCCACGTATGGCAGCGACCCGGCCTGACCCGCCGCGAGCGTCGAATCATCACGGTCGCCTGCGTTTCCTACAACGACGCCCTCACCCCGATGAAAAGTCATGTCGGGGCCGCTCTCCACTCCGGCGATATCACCAAGGCCGAAATGGACGAGATCGTCATTCAATTCTCTGCCTACTACGGGTTCGCGAAAGGTGAGGCGCTCAGCGACGTCGTCGAAACAGCATGGGCCGAGAGGCCTGCAGCCCTCGCACAGACATAGCCGCTCTCCCCATCGACAGTCGAAGGTCGACGATGTTCCGACCCACACGTGCCCTGACGATCCTCGCAGCGGTGTGCTCCACATTGCTCCTTCTGAGCGCCTGCGGTGGGGAGTCCGGCAACGATGACTCCCTCGGCGAGCCCTGGTGGGCTGAGCCGTACGCAGCATAGAACGCAGTACCAAAACAGGTACCTGATTCAGCACCATTACCTGTAGGACGAGCGTTATGCCATCACTGAACATCACCTTCACCGAAGAGGAACAGGCACTGCTACGCCAAGCAGCGGAGCACGAGAAGACGTCACTGAAAACCTTCGTGCACGACGCAGCCATCTCGTGCGCGAACGACCGAAAGCGCTTACGCGAGAGCTTGCTCGACGACATCTTTATCAAATCCGCAGAGCTGAACCGACGCCTCGCTTGATCGCCTACCTGGACCGCGACGACGTCCTCACTGTCGCCGCCCGGGTGCTCGACGGCAACCCGGGCGTGCGCGACATCGGACTCCTCGATGCCGCCATCGCCAGACCTCAGAGCACGGTCTTCGGACTCGACACATACCGAACCGTCTTCGATAAGGCCGCCGCACTACTTCATTCACTCGCGCGCAACCGCGCACTCGTGGACGGGAACAAGCGCACCGCCTGGGCCTCGGCCTGGCTGTTCCTCGGATACAACGGTGTATCGCTGGCGAGCAAATTCGATGTCGATGCCGCCGAGGTATTCATGAACGACGTCGCGATGGGTCTGGACGACATGCATCGGATCGCCGCAACACTGCGCGAATTCTCCGAGCAACAGAAATGAGATCGGATCGTCCAGTCTCCTGCGCGACCAACCTGCCCGCACCCGGGGGTACAACCGCGAACAGAACGGACACGAACATCATGTCGACGGGGAGCGGCTGCCTTTCTGCCGCGCGGACGCGCTCGGGACGGCTGATGTCCACGAGCCGGTAGATGGGCTCGTGTGTTCAGATCAGCGGGTCGGCGACGGGAAGGTCGGAAGGTGCGCACCGGCACGATCTCACCGGACGAGTTATCCGGTGGCACATTCACATTGACCAACACCGGCAGCCGCGGAGCACTGTTCGACACCCCGATCATCAATCAGCCGCAGACCGGCATCCTCGGCACCGGGGCAGTCGTCGAACGACTCGTCCCTACCCGCGAGGACGGACAGCTGCGCATCGACGTGCGGTCGATGGCCTACCTGTCTCTCAGTTACGACCACCGGATCGTCGACGGCGCCGACGCGGCCCGGTTCCTCACCGCGGTGAAAACCACACTTGAGCAGGGGTTCACCGCAGCGGACCTGTCGTGACTACCCGTCCTACCTGAGCGTGCTCACGGCACCACCGCCGCACGCAAGGCAGATCCCGGACGAAGGGCTTCCTCGAGCTCGTCGAGGGATACCGGCTGCGCCACGAGCTCGTCCCACGGATATATCGCGACAGTGCGCTCGAGGAAGTCCACAGCCGACTGCAGATGCCTGGGCTCGTAGTTGTGGACGCCGGACACCGTGAGCCATCGGCGCACGATCGACTCGGGATCGATCGATACGGCGGGCCCAGGCGACACGGAGCCCGCGAGCACCAGCCGTCCCCCCACGTCGAGACGCGGGACGAGCGACGAGATCGCTTCCGCCGAGCCCGAGAAGTCGAGCGCGATATCGACCGGCCCGCCGTCGTCGGCGACCGCGCCGAACCGCTCGGCGCGGGCTGTGCGCTCCGGATCGATATCGAGTGCCCTCACCTCGGCGCCGGCTTCGGCGCACATCGCAGTGGCCGCGATGCCGAGCATTCCCATGCCGCACACCAACACCCGTCGGCCTGCAAGTTCACCCGCCGCTTCGACGACCGCGGCGGCCGTCGCGGTCGCGCACGATGCGGGGGCCGCGACCACATCGGGGAGCACCGAGGGAACAGGCACGGTCGCGAACCCGGGCGGCAGGACGATGTACTGCGAATATGTCCCCGACAGCGGCCACGGCCCGGTGAAGGGTTCATGGCCGACCTTCGTCACGGTGCGGCACTTGGCGGTGCGTCCGGAGCGGCATCGATCGCATTCGTGGCAGGAGGACGTCACGCTCCACACCAATCGCCGGCCCACTTCGGTCGCAGCGTGCGGCCCGGTCGCGACGACCTCACCGACAGCCTCGTGGCCGAGCACCGATGGTGCCGGACTGCTTCGACGCCCCAACACAGTGTGCAGGTCGCTCCCGCACACTGTCGTACACCGGATGCGCACGAGCATCTCGCCCTGCCCCAGATCCGGTATCGGCACGTCCTGCATCGCGATGCTCTCACCGGTCCACACGGCAGTGCGGCTCACACCACGCGAGATCGAATCCACCCGGATATCCTTTCGATGACATACACGATGACGAACACGATGATCACGATGGCGCCGGCGAATTCGAAGTTCAATGTCCGGACGGCCTCGAAGAGCAGGAATCCCACTCCGCCTGCTCCGACGACGCCGAGGATCGTGGAAGTGCGGATGTTGACGTCGAGCAGGTACAGGGTGGATCCGACGACAGCCGGAATTGCCTGCGGAACAACCGCTGCGAGAAGCGTTTTCCACCATCCTCCGCCCACGGCCTGAACTGCTTCGAGTGGCCCCGGATCTACCTCCTCCACCGCATCTGCGACGAGTTTGCCGAGAAATCCGACGGATGCGACCGCGAGTGCGCACGCCCCGGCGATCGGACCCAGACCTATCGCGGCGACGAAGATCACCGCGAGGATCAACTCGGGTATCGCCCGGACCGCGAGGATGATCGAGCGAGCAGCCGTATACACGGCGAGATTTGGAGATACATTGCGCGCCGCCAGTATTCCGAATGGCAGCGACAGGACCGCACCGACAGCGGTGGCGACCACACCGATCGCGAGCGTCTGCAGGACCGCATCGACGAGCTCATCACCCACCGCCGTGAAGTCCGGCGGAATCAACCGGGTGAACACTTCGAGAGACGGCCCTACCCAGGTGACGAGATCACGTGGGTCGATCCGGAGAGTGACCAGAGCAGCGAGCGTCGCGCCCACAACGGTGGCCGAGAAGACGATCCGTGACACTCGTTCGCGGCCGGGATGCACTGCGGACGGCGTGAGCAACGCGCGTCGCACGACTATCGCGACGAGTTCCATCGCGGCGATGATCACCAGGATCACGCACACGATGCCCAGGGCACGTGGATACACGAGACCGCGCAACGCGTCCTGCAGAGCGAACCCGATGCCGCCGGCGCCGACGAAGCCGAGGACGACCGAGGTTCGCAGGTTGATGTCGATACGGTAGACGAAGTTGGCCATGAACGACGGCACCACTTGCGGCAGCACCGCATTGATCATTTCCCGGATATAGCCCACGCCGGTGCTGCGCACCGCTTCGCGAGGGCCGGCGTCGGTCTGCTCGATCGCGTCGGCGAAGAGTTTGCCGAGCATGCCGATGGAGTGCAGCGCCAGCGCGAGCACACCGGGGAGAACTCCGATGCCGAGGGCCCGGACGAACAGCACCGCGAACAACAGGTCGGGCATTGCCCGGCAGAAGGTGATGAATCCGCGGGAAGCTCGGTACAGCATCGGATGCGGCGTCGTGTTGCGTGCCGCAAGAAATGCGATCGGCACCGAGACGATCGCCGCGAGGACTGTGCCGAGCACTGCCATGAGCAGTGTCTCGAGCGCGAGGACCCAGATGCGGCCGGGGTCGTCGAGCCGCGGCGGCATCATGCGCTCGAGCAGGCCGCCCATCGAATCCAACCCGCCGAGCAACGTCGCGGGCGCGAAGTCGATGTATGCGGCCGAGGCGAGCACACCGATCGCGGCGACGATCCACAAGGTAGCGAGAGGCCGTCGCCCGATCGATCGTGGCTCGTTCGTGCTCGTCGTTGCTCGGAAGGGCGTGAGCACGCTCATGTCGCCCTGGCTCCCAGCGAATCGGAGATGGGCTCGACACGCTGGTAGATCTCCATGGCTTCCTCGCGGGACAACCCGACGACCGGCCGATCGAGCACCTTCTGTCCGTCACGCAGACCGATCACGCGGTGAGCCCAGCCCAGCGCGAGATCGACCTGATGCAGGGTGCACACGACGGTGAGTTTGTCTTCCATGCAGACGCGGAACAGCAGATCCATGACGACGCCTGCATTCTCCGGATCGAGTGAGGCAACGGGTTCGTCGGCGAGCAGGACGGTGGGGCGTTGCATGAGTGTGCGTGCGATGGCCACACGCTGCTGCTGGCCGCCGGACAGTGTGTCGGCGCGACGGTCGGCGAGGTCGGCCATACCTACTCGGTCGAGATGCTCGCGCGCCTCGATCCGCATGGCCTTCGGGTAGGTCAGCGCACCGTACCGGGGCAACGACAACCGGCCGAGACCACCGATGAGCACGTTCTCGAGGCAACTCAGCCGCCCGACCAGGTTGAACTGCTGGAAGACGAACCCGACATCGCGGCGGAGGTCACGCAGTTCGCGTCGGGACGCAAGGTCGACGCGGGTCCCGGACACCTCGATCCTGCCTTCGGTGACGGGGTGGAGGCCGTTGAGGCAACGCAGGAGGGTTGATTTTCCGGAGCCGGAAAGCCCCAGCAGGACGACAAGTTCGCTGCGGTGCACGTCGAGGTCGACGCCGGACAGGGCGGCCGTGGTGCCGAATTCCTTGACCACGTCGCGTGCCGACACGACGACGTCGTCGCCGGCCACGGAATGTCGCGAATCGAGTGTCATGGTCAGCCCTTGCACTTGTCGGATTCGGTCACGTCGCATACCTTGCGGACGCCCTCGTAGTCGGCGTCGGACGCGGGTACGACACCCCACGCACGCTCGTCGGTGATGCGGCATTCGCCGTCGCAGTAACCCTGCTCGCGTAGGTAATCGGCGTTGGCCTTCTCCACGAGGATCGTGCCGAGACGCTCGATGACATCGGCGCCGAGCGAGTTGTCGCCGACGAAGAGGGATCCGGCAATCATCTCGGATTCCCACACCGTCTTCAGTTCGCCTTCGCGAAGGTCGCCGCTCTCGATCATGGTCTTGTCGACCATGGTGTCGAAGGCGAATCCGGCGTCGCAGTCGCCGGCCGCGATGGCGAGTGCCGAGGCGTCATGGCCGCCCGCGTAGACGGGGGCCAGCCCGGCCGTGAGGTTCTGTTCGTTCGCCGAGTCGATGACACCGGCATCGATGAGACCGGCAGCCGGGTAGAGGAATCCGGAGGTGGATCCGGGATCGACGAAGCACACGTCCTTGCCTGCGAAATCCTCGATGCTGTCGATCTCCGCGTTGTCCGATCGGGTCAGACCGTACGACTGGTATCCGGGTTCAGCGCCGGGATCCTGCACCACCGCGCCGAGCGGTGAGGTGTCGGCCCCGTTGATCTGTGCGACGACGTACGCGAACGGACCGAAGAAGGCCAGGTCCACGTTGTCGGCGATCATGCCCTCGACCACACCCGCGTAATCGGATGCCTGTACGAACTCGACCGTCGACCCGGTCTCGTCTTCGAGCATCGCCAACAGCGGTTCGTAACTCGACTTCAGATCGGAGGAGTTCTCGGCGGGTATCGCACCGAGAGTGAGGATTTCGGGGAAACCCTGGGCATTGAGCGCATCGGGATCCGAACCGCTTCCGCCGCAGGCGGTCAGGGCGAGAGCCAGACCGGTGGCGAGACCGACGGCGGCGGTCGCGCGACGATACGAGTGTGAGCGCATGGGAGGTGATGTCCTTCGGGTCGGGATGTCAGGAGAGGATCAGGTCGGGCAGATCCGCGATCGAGTCGAGAATGTGTGTGGCTCCCGCTGCGCGGAGCGTCGTCTCGTCGTGGGCGCCGGTGCGGGTTCCGGCGACGACCGACGCGCCCGACCGCAGACCCGACTGCACATCCCCTGCGGTGTCCCCGACGACCGCGATCTCCCGGACGTCGTCGATCCCGGTGCGCAGCAGAGCGGCGAGGATCATGTCGGGATAGGGACGGCCGCGGCCGGCGTCAGCGGGGGTCAGCGCGATATCGGCGAGATCCTGCCAGCCGAGAGCCGCGAGGAGCCTGTCCTGGGTGGAACGACTGAACCCCGTGGTGAGGGCAACCTTGACGCCGGCATCACGCAGCGCGAGGATCGCCTTCTCGGCGCCCGGGATCGCACTCACGTCACCTGCGTCGACGAACCGTTCGTAGGCGCGTTCGAAAGCGTCGTTGGCGGTCCGGGCGCGTTCGTCACTGCCGAACAGGGCACGGAAGACGACGATCTTCGACTGCCCCATGGTGTCGAGGACGTAGCGGCGCGCGTCGTCCCGCTCGGGGCCGTCTTCGGGGAGACCCACGGCGGTGGCTGCCTCGTCGAAAGCGCGGACGACGAGTCCGCCGTCGGCAACCGTGGTGCCGGCCATGTCCAGCACGGCGAGTCGGATGGTGGTCATGATGGAAGCTCCAGGTGTTGAGTGGAAGTGGTTCACAGTTCGAGGATTTCGGCGGTTTCCTCGCCGAGGTAGGGGCCCAGTGTCATGCCGCGGCCACCCGGTCCGGCAACAACCCACACGTCCTCGTCGACTTTCGCTCGATGCACGAGCGCAGCGGGGTCGAGGCACTGGCTGTACACGCCGGCCCACCGGCGGACGACCTGCGGAAGACGCCGCCCGAGAAGCTCTTCGGTGACGCTGATGAGGTGGTCGTACGGCTCTTCGTCGACGTCGAAGTCGAACGGTTCGTCGTAGGCGTGGGTGTCGCCGATGGTGAGGCCTCCATGCAGTCGCTGCACGCACAGCATTTGCATCTTGTGGAGCGCTGCGGTGGGCGCCTGCGACTCGGTGGCGGTGAGATGGTCGCGGGCCTCCCCTGCGAAGCCCGGGTAGTAGCGGAGGCTGTCGCCGTCGGCGATCGAGGTGGTGAGTGGTTCGTCGAGCGGAGCCGTCTGCATCATCTGCAACCGGACGCGGCGCAGCGGTAGATCGCCGGCAAGGTCGCGGGCCAGGCCGCTGAGCGTGGCGCCCGGGCAGACGAGGACGAGGTCGGATTCGTGGACGGTGCCGCGGTCGTCGCGGACTCGGACGGTTCCGTGCGGAGTGCGGATGACGCCGCGGGCCTCGGTGGACGACAGGAATCGGTAGCGACCGGAGGTGGCAAGGTGCTGCCGGATGGCGGGCAACGCGACACGCGACTCGACGGTGGCATCGGTGCTGCAATGCAGTGCTGCGACGAACTTCCCACGGAGTGCAGGGTTGATGCGACGGGCTTCGTCGGCATCGAGCAGCGTGAAGCCTCTGCGTTCTGCGTCGTCTCGTGCGACTGCTTCCTCGGCGACGGCGACTTCGGCGTCGGTGCGCAGCAACGTCAGTGACCCGTTCGCGCGGAAGCCGATGTCGGGGACGCGGCCGCCGAGGTCTTCCCAGAGGGCGCGGGATCGGAGGGTGGCGTCGAGTTCGCCGCGGGTACGGCCGGAGACCCACACGAGGCCGAAGTTGCGCACGGTGGCGCCGCGCGCCTCGGGTTCGCGTTCGAGGTGGAGCACGTCGTGTCCGCGACGGACTGCAGCGTCGGCGTGGGCGGTACCGAGGATGCCGCCACCGATGATCAGGATTCGCATGCAGCCAACCTTCGGCGATGGTCTAGACCAATGGGGAGATTCCAGGGAAACGGTCGGTGAACAATTGGTATAGACCAAAATCCGCTACCCTGACGGCGTGGCCGCAGCGAACCGGGAAGCTCGAATCCTCAAGCACCAGATCGTCCGACAGAAAGTGGACTCCCTACTCGACGCGCTCGCCGTCGGCGACCCTGTGCCGTCCGAACGCGACCTCGCCGCACGCTTCGATGTCGCCCGCGAGACCGTGCGTCAGGCACTGCGGGAACTCCTCGTCGCCGGGAGGATCGAACGACGGGGCCGCGGTACCGTCGTCGCGAGCCCGAAACTCGTCCAGCCGCTGATCATCGGTTCCTACACGGAAGCTGCATTGACGGAGGGGCGCAGCGTAGGGCGCCTACTCGTCGACTGGACCGACCTCGTGGCCGACGACGAACTGGCCGACTTCCTCCAACTGGGCGTCGGGGACGCCGTTGTCGAACTCGAACGCGTGCTCCTCACCGACGACGTGCGCGTCGGCCTCGAACGCACTCGCCTTCCCGCACAACGATTCACCGGACTGCGCGACACTCTCGACACGTCGTCATCGCTGTACGCGGCGATCCGCGCACGCGGAATCACTTTCGCTCGCGCCGTCGAACGGATCGAAACCACCCTGCCGGATGCCCGCGAAGCCGCACTGCTCGACGCCGATATCCGCACTCCGATGCTGCTGCTCAACCGCATCTCGTACGACGAGAACGACGTCCCGATCGAGCATCGACGGTCGCTCTACCGCGGCGACCGGATGTCGTTCGTCACCACGCTCACGCCCTGACCGTCGCCACTGCACAGCCCACCCAAGGGCAACCGTTATACCTGCCGCGCCTGCTGCGTCAACCCCACTGTGGCCGAACGCAACTCATCGGAGGAATTCAACGGCGAGGAGAATCCGGCGCGCGTCATGGCGCGCCCGCGCGGGGTGGTCACATCCAGATCCAGCCCGTACCGGTCTGCGCCGACACAGGTGGCCGCGGTGGCGTCCGGGAATCCGCCGAGCTTCTGAGCCATCGCCACCAGCGCGTCGGCATGGTCGTCGTTGAGATGCGCAATCGCGCGACCGGCCGAGGGAGTAATGGGATCCGGCAGCGCCTCGGCATAGGCCTCGGCGGTGGCCGAATCCATTCGCCCGTACCCACCGACCCAGCGCACGCGCTGGACTCGGAGAACCCACAGTGAGAAGTCGCTGAAATCGATGTAGATGCGCGCCGCAGGCACCGCCGCAAGGTGCGCCTCGCGTGCAGCGGCCAGCTCCTCCCCCTCCGGGCGCTCGACGTGCCCGGCGAGTGTGATGCGAGTGCTGGCCAGCGGGTCGGACTGCGGGCCCGGCGCGACGATCGCGATGCTCGCGCGTGGATCACGCGCAAGATTGCGGCCGTGCTCGGCCATGTGCGACACACACAGCACCGGCGCACCACCGACCAGCCCATACGTCACGAACGACGCCCACGGATCGCCGTCTTTGGTGAGGGTGGCGAGAGTGCCCATGTTCGTCGACGCAGCGGCCGTCCGCGCTTCCTCTGCAGCGGAGGGCCGGTTCGCGTTCACGATCTCCGTCAACGGCGGCGGCACAGTGGGGGCGTCGCCGGGGTCGCCGTGATCCAAGTTCGTCATCTGAGAGACGGTACCCGCAGAGATTCCCGACTGTCGTGGATACATCTGACCTACCCGCTTCCTGAGCGAACGGCACATTCAGTCTCGTGAAGAAGACGAACGGCACATTCGCTCAGAAGAGGCGGGACGCTCTCGTCATGCCGCGACCGGGACCTCGGGAGCTGGCTTCGCCAGCCGACCAGCAATCGCAGCGCACACGAGCAACTGAATCTGGTGGAACAGCATAAGTGGCAACACGATCAAACCGATCGGCTGACCTGCGAACAATACTGTTGCCATCGGCAGGCCGGTCGCGAGTGACTTGGTCGACCCGCAGAACAGGATCGTCGCACGATCTTCGGCATCGAATCCGAGTCGAGGCGCCATGTACCAAGAGAAGGCAAGAACGATCGCGAGGAGCACGCTGCACGTCACCAGCAGGGCGAGCAACCGAGGGATCGAGATACTCGACCAGATTCCCTCGTTCATGCCACGACTGAATGCGACGTACACGACGAGCATGATCGAGCCTCGGTCGACGAGCTTGAGGGGGCTGCTGTGGTCTTTGACCCAGGTACCGATCCAGCGGCGAGCCACCTGCCCCGCCATGAACGGAACGAGCAGCATGGCCACGATATCGATCACCGCACCCGCGCTCATGGCCACGCCCTGAGAGGTCATCAGCGCCGCCACCAGCAACGGTGTGAGAACGATCCCGAGCAGGCTCGACGCCGAGGCACTCACGATCGCACCCGGGATATTTCCGCGTGCGACCGACACGAGAGCGATCGCCGATTGCACCGTCGATGGGAGTACGCAGAGATACAGCACTCCGAGATAGAGCGGATCGTTGAGGAACCAGGGAACTAGCAGTTTCGCAGCGACACCCAGAACGGGGAACACGACGAACGTCGTGACGAGGATGGTGGCGTGCAAGCGCCAGTGCTTGAGTCCTTCGATTGCCTCACTCGTCGACAGTCTCGCGCCGTAGAGGAAGAACAGCAGGCCGATCGCGATCTTGGATGCCCAACTGAATCCGCTCAGGACCACGCCATCTGCGGGGAGGAGCGCCGCGATACCGACCGTGACGAGGATGCCGACAAGAAAGGGGTCGAGCCGGTTCAGGAGGGGGACCTTCGTGAGCATGGTTCGACGTTAAGTCACCGGCCGCTATCCGCGAAAGGCGATCACAGTGGTTACAGCTATCGCGAATCGTGATTGAATGCGGGGGTGTTCGATCCCATCCACCTGCGCACCTTCCTCGCTGTCGAACGCGATCGGAACTTCAGTGCAGCCGCTCGACGACTCGACCTTCGGCAATCGACGGTCAGTCAGCACATCGCCAAGCTCGAACAGGCGGTCGGCCGCCGGCTGTTCCTCCGGGATACTCATTCGGTCGAACTGACCGCGGACGGCAGCGTCATGGTCGGTTTCGCTCGCGAGATCCTCGATCGGCACGACACGGCACAGCGGTACTTCGCGGAGTCGGAAGTCAGTGGCCGTCTTCGCTTCGGAGCCTCCGAAGACCTGGTCCTGCACGAACTTCCCTTGATTCTCGCCGAGTTCCGGCGAAGTCACCCACGGATAGATTTCGAACTCGCCGTCGCTCTGAGCGAAGATCTGCATCGGAAACTCGACGACGGCGAACTCGATATGATGTTCGGCAAGCGCCGGCCCGGTGAACGGCACGGCGAGTTGATTTTCCGTGATCGACTGGTGTTTCTCGCCGCCCCGGACTTCGTCCTCGAGCCGACCGGCCCGGTGCCGCTGGTGACCTATCCCCCGCCGTCCCTGACTCGTGAGATCGCACTCGGAGCACTGCAACGCGAAGGACACAGTGCTCGCATCACGTGCGTCGCAGACAGTTTGAACGGTCTACGCGCCGCCGCACTGGCCGGACTCGGCGTTGTTCTCCATGCCCGCCGGTTTCCGCCGCCCGGGCTCGAACAGGTACGCACTGCGGGTCGTCACCTGCCGAACGCCGGTGGACTCGAATTCGTCCTGGTCTCACGGCGAAGCGTACTGAGCGAGCCGGAGCGCGAACTGCGCGCGGTGATCTTGGCGAACGTGGATCGGCTCGGGCAGTTCCCGCGAGCAACTGCCGGCGAAGGCCAGTAGAAAGCGAAGCAGCAACGCGCCGAGGGCACGTTGCTGCTTCGTCCGTTCCTCTCCGGAAGCCCGGTGGTAGCTGCTAGAACACGAGCACCGCAAAGATTGTCGACAACACAAGTCCGGACATCACCGGGATGAAACACTTCCGAGCGAGTTCGAGGACCGGGACGCGAGCGAAACCGGCGACCGCCACGAGCGACGACCACGCGATGAGCACGCCGCCACCTGCCCAGATGTTGCCCATCTGCCCGATCGCCGCCAGCGTCGACGGATCGACGTCGACCGCGGGGCCGAGGGCACCCGACAGCGCCCCCGTGAGCGGCAAACCGCTGAACCCGGAACCGTCCAGTCCTGCGACCAGCCCGATCAGCAGGATCCCGAACGAGGTGACGAAGGCATTCTGAGGCAGGTGCGTCTGGACGGAGGTAACCAGGTCGAACAGGATCGCCGGAGGGGCCTGGCCTTCGGGAACACCGAGAATCGCAGACGCGAAGTCGGGGTTTCCGATGAAGAAGAATCCCGCGATGGGTAGCACACATCCCATGGCCTTGAACGCGAAGACCAAACCGTCCACCAGGTGGTCCGAGGTCGTTTCGAGGAAGCTTCCCCTGTCGGTCGATGCTGCCGCAGCGAACAGGACCAGGGCCGCGATACCGCCCACGATCGCGGCGGCGTCACCACCCTGCAGCGGCGGTACCACCTCGGTGAACTTGCCCAGCATCAAGTAGACGATGAATGCGAGATAGGCCAGCGGCACAAGCATCGCAAAAGCCTTCGCGGTGCCACGACGCTCCTTCTCCCCTGTGGCGACCTCGTCGGGGAACGGATCCGAGGCAGGGGCGATAGCGACCGTTGCCGCGGCTGTCTGCGCACCACCACCGGCCGGACCGCCTGCAGGGGTCGGCGCCGGCTTCGGTGGCCCCGCGCCACCCGAGGAATCACCGAACGACTCGTCGTCGGCTCGTGCACTGCCGATCCCTCGATCGGCTGCAGCTTCCCATTCGACGAGCAGGTCGGGGGACGGCGTGCGCCACGTCCTCTTCTGCATGAAGTAGGTGAGCACGAGGGCAGTGCCACCGACGATGAACGACAACACGAGTGCCTTGTCGGCGACAGAATCGGCGCTCACACCCGCTGCAGACGCCGAGATACCCGGCGCGACCTTGATGATGTAATCCGCCGACAGCGCCATCCCCTGACCGCAGATCGCGATGACCATGCCCACCGACAGCGGAGACAGACCCGCCCGGATCGCGACGGGAATGAGCACCGCCCCGACCAGCGGGACCGCGGGCGTGGGCCAGAAGAACAACGAGATCACGTAGGTGACGGCAGCGAGAACCAGGAAGCTACTGGTTCCCGCACGCATGACGCGGCGGAACGGCGCGACCATCATCCGATCGGCGCCGAGCTGGCGCAATGCGCCGAGCATCGCGGTGACCATCGCGATGATGAGGAAGATGTTGAACAGTTCCTTCGCCGCCACGAGGCTGGAGTTGAAGATGGCGGACAGCCCGGTGATGATGCTGCCGGAGAACACCAGTGCGGTCAGGAACGTTGCGATGACGGCGGGAACGACGATGTTCTTTCGTAGCGCCATGGTGGCCAGGATGACGAGTATGCCGACCAGGTAGACCCAGTGGGCGGCGGTGAGTTGTACGTCCAAGGCAGGTCCTTCAGCAGGAGAGCGGAGCGGAGGGCTGTTGGTGGAACTTTCCGCGTTCCTCCATGCTTGGTCAACGAGAACCATGCACAGTGCCCAGGACGTTACGTGTGCAATGTGTTCCACTTTTGCGATTTCGTGTCATCGGGTCGCGAGTATGTGACAAATTGCTACGGACATGTGTCGACGCACGCTCCGTCGCGGGATCCCACCGCTCGCTGTGCACAGTGCCCACATTTGGCAGCCAGAGCATGTGCTCTTTGCCCACACGACACTGATGCACACGCGCGATGGGCGGTGAGAAAGTGGAACCACGGTTCGCACAGTGCCGTGCAGTTCGACTGGCTCAGGAGCTCGATGACCACCTCCACACACGTGCCCGCCGCCTCTCCGGACATGTCCGACACCGGCACCCCACTGGCGCTGTCCGCGCTCCTCGCCGGCACGCTCGTCGGAACTTTGAGCAACAACATCATCAATGTTCCGCTTGTCCAGATACTTTCGGATTTCGATGCATCACTGGAGGACGGCGCGCTGCTCGCCGTCGCATTCCTCCTCACCTTCGCGGCGGCGATGCCGCTCGCGGGATATATCGGCGATCGCTTCGGGCGCCGGCGCGTGTACTGCGGCGCCCTCCTCGGTACCGCGGTATGCGCGGCGGGTGCAGCGACGGCACCCACCCTCGAAGTGCTCATCGCCTGGCGCGCACTCGGCGGTCTCTCGGCCGCGGCGTTCGCTCCTGCGGTGATGGGGCTGATCGCGTGGCTCTTCGACTCGCAACGCCGCGCGCGCGCCGTTGGCGCGTGGGCCACCGTCAACGGGATCGGTCAGGCGATCGGGCCGTCGCTCGGTGGGTTCGTGGCCGGGGGCCTTGGTTGGCGGTGGGTGTTCGTCCCGTTGATTCCGATTGCCCTGATCGGATTCGCCGGAACACTGCGATGGATACCGGCGTTCCCCGGTCGACCCATGCGGCTCGATGTGCTCGGTGCTACGACGCTCACGGTTGGCTCCGCGGGAATCGTGCTGGGCTTGAGCATGTTCGGTCAGTCCGGTGTCGTTCCCGCTGTTCCTCCGGTAGTGCTCGCGGCATCCGTCGGCGTACTCGCGTGGTTTGTCGCGCATTGTCTGCGCGCTCCCGTACCCTTCGTCGATGTGCGTCTGCTCGTCGAGAGTCGTTTCGCCCGAAGCGCGATCGCCGCGTTCGCACAGATGTTCTGTCTCGGTACGGCCCTGCTGGCCGTCCCACTCAGATTGACGGCGACGGGTGAATCCACAGTGACTGCGGGCATGGTCCTGTTTGCGCTTCCGGCCGTCATGGCGGCCCTCGCACCGCTGGTGGGCAGGAGGACGGACCGGATAGGCGGGCGACGCGTTCTCCGGTTCGGTCTGGCCGTCCTGGTAGTGACTCAGGGTGCGCTCGCGGTTGTTCTGTCGAACGACGCCCCGAACCTGTGGCTCATCGCGATGGTTCTCGCGGTGACCGGAGCGGGGATCGCTGCGGTGCAGACACCGGCCGCGGCCGGATCGACGCGCTCCCCCGCCGGCGCACAGGGCACCGGACTCGGAGTCTTCAATCTCATCCGCTTCGGCGGCTCCGCGGTCGGCGCGGCATGGGTGACGATCGCGCTGTCCGCGTGGTCGGTGGGAGTCGTCTTCGTCGCGTGCGTGGCCGTCGTGTGCATCGGGCTCGGAGCCTCATTCCTCGGACCCGATCCAGAAGACGCGGCCGGACTTCCGCACGACACCCACCCAGGGGCTCTCAGCGGTAGTTGATCTCGCGATCCACCGAGGTATGCAGACGATCGAGCAATTCGAGCCGGACGGCGAGCCAGGCAGTGAACTGGTTCTCCGGCACCCGCACGTCCATCGACATCGCCCGCGAGATCCGGTCGAGTTTCGAGAGCATCGTGTTGCGGTGCACGTTGAGTTCGCGTGCTGCAGCGTTGACGTTGCCGCCGACGCCGAGATACGCGACGAGCGTGTCGTGGAGATCGGTGCCGGGACGGAGCGTGCCGAGCACGTCGTCGACGAAGCGCCGGCTGCGGTCGGTGTCGGCAACGAGTTCGAGAACACCGTATCCGCGCAAGTCGTGGTACGACACCGAGCCCGACATGTCCATCCGCTGCCCGATCCCGAGCGCCACCCGAGCCTGCCGGTAACTCTCTCGGATCTGATCGGCGCCCACGGCGGGATCTCCGTGCGCGACGGGCACCGGCCGGCCTCGACGCCGGGACAGGTCCTGCGACACGGCCTCCGCGAATTCGTCGATCTCCGCCTCGATGTCGGGGGCATCGCGATATCGAAGTGACCGCACCACCACGAGGGCGTCACCGATCACAGTGACGTACGACCGGACGGAGGGGTGCGGTAGAACGCTGGCCGCGTACCGGGCGAGTCGCAGCAACCCGCCCGGACCCTCACCGCCCGGTGCGGACGGATTCCCGCTGTACCCGGGGGCGACGAACACGGCGAACGTCGAGGTGAGGTCGATGTCGTGATGCTCGGCGCGCGCCTGCATGTCGTGGCGGCTGGAGAAACTGCCGTGCACGAGCGCCTGGACGAAATCGCCGCGCGCGCGTTCCTCGGCCTCGTCCACGCTGCTCTGGCGCAGCATCTCGGAACCGATGATCGCCGATGCCTGCTCGGTGACCACCGCGTGTTGAGCGAGGTCGTGCGGGCCCGGCGCGGGGTCGGGGGCGAGAATCACCACCCACCCTTCGAACCTCTTGCCGAGGCGGATCGCGCCGGCAGTGCACGTCCAGCGCACCGCTCCCGCGGTGTGTTCCACGACGCGTGTGTCGTGGTGCTGATGTCGGTTCACCGTCGGCGCGGCGAGGGGACCCCGGAGTTGCTCCGTAATCTCGTCGACCACCGCCCGATCGATGCCGTGATGGGCCACGACCTGGCCGCGGGCGTCGAGCACAAGCGCGGGATGCTGCGCGAGCGACGACACTTCCTTGATCAACAGGGCGAGACCTGCGCCCCGGTGAAGTAGCCCGGCGAGCGTCGAGTGCACAAGGGCGGAATAGCGCATCACGTGCACTTCCTGCGTCAGTGACCGTTCTGCGAGCAGCCGGTTGAGTGCGGCGAATCCGACCGGGAGGTCGAGTTCGATCACGGGTAGGCCCGATGGCCAAGTGGTGCTGGACGTCGGCGCTGCGCCGTCAACGATGAGCGCTGCGGCGCCACGGGCAGCGATCGCCGATACGGCCTGCGTATTGGCTGTAAGCGCTTCCGGTCGGGTGTACACGGCGACGCCGGACAGATCGTCGTAGCGGCCCAAGACCTCGCCGAGTGGCAGCACCCATGTGAGAGCGCGGTCGAGATCAACATCGGCGGGCGCGACCCGAGCACCTTCCATGAGTTGTTCGTCGAGAAGACCACGGACGGTCAGGCGCGGACTCGGTTCCACAGCAACCTGCTTCCCTCGGTGCAGTGACGCCACGCGGGAACGGAACGTCTTGTACTTCCTACATCAGTTACCAGAGCCATAGGTACCAGATGCATGTGCACTTTGTACACGAAAAATCAGCAAGTGAGGTTACTTTATCTATCCCGATCGTGTCGTCGCGCTGTTAGAAATAAGCCACACCCGACCTCGAAAGTGGGAACCAATGCATCGAATTCATCGGATCGACCTCGACGACGCGCTTCCCCTGCTCGCCGCCGGGCGCGCCAAGGCCGAGGAGCTCGGCGTCAAGCAGACACTCTGTGTGTGCGACGAGAGCGCGAATGTCATCGCGCTGCACAGGATTCCCGGCGCACGACTCACCGGCGTCGACATCGCGATCGCAAAGGCCTTCACCGCCGCCGGCCACGAGCGCGCCACCCACCTGTTCAACGAACCGCCCAACGGCCCCGCACTGCCCGGCAACGAGGCCTTCGGGATCAGCCACATGCTGCCCGGCAAGTTCGCCATCTTCGTCGGCGGATTCCCGCTCGTCCATGACGGTCAGATCGTCGGCGCCGTGGGCATCAGCGGTGGAAACGGCGAGCAGGACAAGGCCGTCGGCGCAGCGATGCTCGCCGAGTTCGAGGCACTCGTCTCGGCACCCGCCCCCTGACTCCTGCACACCACTGAATCGTGCACATCGACCCTGACGTGCCGCATCCTCCGGTCATTGTGACCGTGGCAGCACGCCCCATCCGCACTTAGGGTCGATGGCACCGAAACAAGCTGCAATCAGGCACTTTTCGGACCGCAACGTCGCGGACGTATTCCAGCCCGGCATCGACCGCACGATCACACGTGAAAGGCACACTCATGACCGAATTGCTCGGACGCGACGAGTTCCGCGCCGCACTCGAAAACGCCATCAAGGGCCGCGAAGCCAAGGACGCGTCGTTCAGCAAGGCGTGGGCCGAAGGCAAACTCGAAAAGCACCACTTCGCCCGATGGGCCGAGAACCACTACCACTACGTCGGCCCGTTCGCCGACTACCTCGCCAACATCTACGCCAACACCCCCGACCACTACACCGACGCGAAAGACTTCACCCTTCAGAACATGTACGAGGAGGAACTCGCCGACATCCGGCACACCGATCTCCTCATCAAGTTCGCCGAGGCATGCGGCACCACCAAGGAACGCATCGAAGACCCGAACAACATGAATGCCGTCACCCGCGGCCTTCAGGCCTGGTGCTACGCGGTCTCGCAGCGCGAGCATTTCGTGGTCGCCACCGCCGCACTGGTCGTAGGTCTCGAGTCCCAGGTGCCGAGCATCTACAAAAAGCAGATCGTTCCGCTGCGTGAGGTGTACGGATTCAGCGAAGACGAGATCGAGTTCTTCGATCTGCACATCACCTCCGACGTCGTTCACGGCGAGCGCGGCTACCAGATCGTCCTGGACTGCGCCGATACCCCTGCATTGCAGCAGCGCTGCCTGCAGTTGGTGCGCTGGGGTGCGGAGATGCGCTTCTCGTACACCAAGGGCCTGTACGACAGCTACGTCGCTCCCGACCTGGAGTTGGCGTCGGCCTGATCCGACGAGTGGGCGGGAACCCACCCGGGTTCCCGCCCCCCGGCACACGAGCGAAGGAGTTTCATGCCCGACTCACAGACGTGGGTTGCCGTCGCCACCGTCAAAGAGGTGGCTCGGCGCCGCAAACTACGTGTGGAAGTAGACGGTGTGGCGATCGCGCTGTTCCACGCGAACGACCACATCTACGCCTTCGCCGACCTGTGTGTCCACCAGGATCGTTCCCTTGCCAAGGGCACACTCCTGCACGGGCGGGTCATCTGCCCGGGCCACCAATGGCGGTTCGACCTCGACACCGGCTACGAGGAAGACCAGGACCTCTGTCAGCCGACGTATGCCGTGCATGTCGACGGCGACACCGTCCACATCGACCCCACACCGCGCCAGGTGTCCGGAAGGGAGTGTGCTTCATGACAATCCGCACCGTTGTCACGGTCGGCGCCGGCCAGGTCGCTGCCGTCGCCGCCCGCACCCTGCGCCGCCGCGGGTTCGACGGCAGGATCATCCTGCTCGGCGACGAACTGCACGCACCGTACCAGCGCCCGCCGCTCTCCAAGGAGTTCCTCACAGGACGTGAAGAGGTGGAATCCCTGGCGCTTCTGACTCCGAAATGGCTCGAGGCCAACGACATCGACATACGTACGGGTGTCTCGGTCCGACGCGTCGACACCGCCTCAGGCACCGTCGAATTCGACGGCGGAAGCATCGCCGCTGATGCCGTCGTCCTCGCGACTGGAGGCCGCCCACGTGCTCTCTCTACAACGGGGACTCGACCCGACCTGGTCCACTACCTTCGTACCCTCGACGACGCGCAGGCGCTCGCCGCGCGACTCACCCCAGACTCGTCACTCGCCATCGTCGGCGGCGGATTCATCGGACTCGAGATCGCCGCGACCGCCCGTTCCCTCGGGGTGAACGTAACGGTGGTCGAGCAGGCCGAGCACCTGCTCGGCAACGTCCTCGGCCGGCAGGTCGGCAGTTACTGCGCGGATCTGCATCGCCGCGGAGGCGTCGATCTGCGCACCGGCACGGGCGTTGCCTCGGTGGACACCTCCGACCGCGGAGTCCGGATCACGACGACCACCGGGGACGTCGTCGATGCGGATGCGGTGGTGGTCGGCATCGGTATCGTCCCGAACGTCGAGGTCGCCGCGGCCAGCGGATTGGCTGTCGACGGAGGGATCGTGGTCGACGCCGTGGGGCGCACGGCGGTGCCGAACGTGTATGCCGCAGGTGACGTCGCCAGCCGTCACTCCCCTCGCGTAGGCCGACACATCCGCGTCGAGCATTTCGACAACGCCAACCGGCAGGCTGTTGTGGTGGCAAACGCGCTCGTCGGACGCGACACCCTCTCCGACGATCCGCACTGGTTCTGGTCCGATCAATACGACACGAACATCCAATTCGCGGGAACAGCCGCGGGAGCCACAGACTTCGTTGTCCGCGGCGATATCGACACCGGCGAGTTCTCCGTCTTCTACCTGGCGGGCGAGACACTCACCGCCGCATTCGCGATGGATCGCGGTGAGGACATCATGGCCGCCCGCGAACTGGTCGGAAAGCGTGTCGATGCTGCATTGCTCGCCGACAAGGAAGCAGATCTGTGGGAAATGTACGAGGAGTTGGAGCAAGCATGACGATAACCGGGTCGAACTTCATCGACAGCAGCTGGATACCTTCCAACTCCGGGAAGGTGTTCGAACGACGCAACCCCGCAGACGATTCCGACCTGGTCGGCACCTTCCCTGATTCGGATGTCATCGACGTGCAGAACGCCGTCGATGCGCTCGACAAGGCAGCACCCGCGTGGGCTGCGACACCACCGGAACGACGCGCCGCCATCCTCGAGGCCGCCGCCGATCACCTCGCAGCCCACGCGGACACACTCATCGAGGAGCTGATCCGCGAAGAGGGTAAAACCCGCGCCGAAGCGTCGATGGAGGTGAGCCGCACGCCGATGAACCTGCGGTTCTATGCCGGCGAGGCTCACCGCGCGGCAGGAGCCACCTATCCCGGCGGCGGCCCGACCACGGTGTATACGGTGCGCGAACCCATAGGGATCATCGGTGCGATCACTCCGTGGAACTTCCCGCTCAACATACCGTCGCGCAAACTCGGCCCAGCACTCGCCGCCGGAAACACAGTGTTGTTCAAGCCATCCGAGATCACCCCGCTCATGGGACAACGTCTTGTCGAAGCGCTGCTCGCCGGAGGACTACCGCCCGGCGCGATCGCCCTCGTCCAGGGAGACGGTAAGGCAGGCGCCGCAGTGGTCGGCGACGAGCGTGTCGCGGCAGTGACATTCACCGGGTCCACAGAGGTCGGCAGGGCAATCCACCGTGGCATCGGCCCCGAACGCCGCGTGCAGTTGGAAATGGGCGGAAAGAATCCCGTCGTCGTGCTCGCCGATGCCGACCTCGATGCCGCCGCGGCGCTCATCGTCAAAGGAGCGTTCGGATTGTCGGGACAGGCCTGCACCGGCACCAGCCGCGTCATCGCGGTCGACGAAATCCACGACGCACTCCTGGACAAGGTGGTCGCGCGGACCGAAGCGCTGACCGTCGGACCCGGTGATCAAGCCGTGGCCATGGGGCCACTCGCCTCCCCCGCGCAGCTCGACAAGTTCCTCGAATACGTCGCGTTGGGCCTTGACGCAGGCGCGCGACTTGTGTGCGGAGGGGTACGCATCGACGGGTTGTTCGTGCGTCCCACCGTGTTCGCCGACACGACCCCCGGTATGCGGCTGCTGACGGACGAGATCTTCGGTCCCGTCCTCGCCTTCCAGCGCGCCGGCTCGTTCGACGACGCCCTCACCCTGGCAAACGACACCGCATTCGGCCTGAGTGCCTCGATCGTGACGAGGAACCTGTCGGACGCACATCGGTTCATCGCGGGGTCCAGGACCGGTCTGGTGAAGGTCAACCAGCCCACCACCGGCATGGCCATGAACGCACCGTTCGGCGGCTACAAGCAGTCGAGCACCCAGACGTTCAAGGAACAGGCCGGACCGTCCCTCATGCAGTTCTACCAATCCGAGAAGACCGTGTACCTGTCGCCCGAGGCCTGACCGTTCTCATACCTACCTGGAGGAAGACCATGGAGTTCAAGCGAGTGGCCCGTTCCGGGCAGGTAACCGAAGGCATCGTCCGCCGGTTCTACGCCGAGGACTACGAATTCGCGATCTCGCGATTGGACGGCAAAGCATATGCGACGTCCAACTACTGTTCTCACCTCGACTGTCTGCTCTCGTCCGGCAAACTCGTGCAGGACGGCATCGGATGCTCCTGCCATGGAAGCGCTTTCGACCTCGAGACCGGCGAGCCGATCTGCCCGCCCGCGACCGAGCCGATCAAGACCTACCCGTGTGAGGAACGGGACGGCGAGATCTTCGTCGGCATCGATCCCAGCGAGCCTCCGGAAGGTCCGCGCCGGCGCAGGATGCGGTCGGCATGAGCGCGCGGCGGCCCTCCACACTGGCGACCGGTGGCATGGTTGCGTCGAGCCACCCCCTCGCGAGCCAGGCAGGAGCGCGAGTACTCGCCGACGGCGGCAACGCAGTCGACGCAGCGCTCGCGATGGCAGCGATCACGTGGCTGACCCTGCCCGGACAATGCGGCATCGGCGGCGACGCATTCGCCGTGGTGCGCGACCCGGACGGCTCCGTGTGGACCGTCAACGGCAGTGGCTACGGACCGGATGGCGGTGCTCCCGACTTCTATCGGGGCAACGGCCTCGCTGCGATTCCATTGGACGGCGCCCTCGCCGTCGCCGTACCCGGTGCGCCCGCCGCACTCGCCGCCCTGCACGGGCGTGCGGCGAGCATGCCGTTGGCCAACCTGTGGGAACCTGCCGCCCGTATCGCAGAACGCGGACTGCCGTGCTCGGTGAAAACCCGCGCCGACGTGCAGGCAGCGCTCCACGCCATTCGCGCCGACGCCGGTCTCGCCTCGGTGTACACGGCATCCGGAGACGCTCCGCGCGTGGGTGATCGGCTCCCGCAAGTCGACCTGGCGCGCACGATCCGTGCACTCGCATCGGATCCTTCGTCGTTCTACAGCGGAGTTGTGGCCGAGCAATGTGTCGCGGCATTGCAGGATTTCGGTGCACCTTTCAGCGGCGACGAATGGCATGCCTGCGGGTCGGTACCTGTCGAGGCAGCCCTGACCGGAAGTTATGCGGAAGCGACCATCCACCAGACACCGCTACCGACACCGGGCTGGATGGTGTTGCAGCAAGCCGCACTGTGCGACGGGGAACTGGGCTCGAGCGCATTTCTCGGCGCGCCTGCCATCGACCGGATGGCACGCGCCGCAGCACTTTCGTTCGAAGACCGACTGCGCTGGTGCAGTTCGGACAACGACGGCCTCGAGCGCGCCCTGTCGGCGTCGAACATCGAGGCAGGGCTGGCTCGGCTCTCATCTCGCCACCCCATGGGCGAGTTCGCTGTGTCGGGCGGGGATACGACGTCGTTCGTCGCCGTCGACTCCGAAGGACGAGCGGTCTCGTTCATCCATTCACTCGCATTCACATTCGGCGCGAAGTTCACAGTGCCCGGAACCGGGATCGTCCTCAACAACCGTCTCGGTCGCGGCGCATACCTGATCGACGGGCATCCGAACGAAGTGTCGCCGCGACGCAAGCCACTGCACACCCTCAACGCGTGGATCGTCACCGGCAATGACGGCGAACTGATGCACGTCGGCAACACTCCGGGAGGCGACGGCCAGGTGCAGTGGAACATGCAACTGCTGTCGCACCTCCTCGACCATGGACTCGATCCGCAAGCGGCAGTGGAAGCACCGCGCTTCACGGTATACCCCGGGTCCGACGCCAATACCCTCGGCGACGCGCCGGAGCTGCGCATCGAAGGACGTGTCGACGACGAAATAGTGCGATCGCTGGCGGACATGGGGCATCGGGTGAAGGTGCTCGAGCCCTTCGGCGCCGAGGGCAGTGCGCAGATCGTGTCGCTGCAGCGGGGCGTGCTGAGCGGTGGCAGCGACCCGCGACAAGAGGGGGTGGTGTTGGGTGTCGAGTAGCTTTACTGCTCCTGTACCGCAAGGTCGATACGTCGCTGCGGTGTTCGCGGGCGATACGGTCCGCACCGCAGGCATGACGTCGCGGGTAGACGGCATTCTCACTGTGACCGGCCGAGTGGGAGCAGAGGTGACCGTCGAGGAGGCTTCGGCTGCAGCGGCCGTGTCTGTGCGCAATGCACTGGCTGCGGTGCGCTCGGTGTTGCCCGCCGGTATGAGTTTTCGACCCGTCGAAATGGTGGTGTACGTGGCGGCAGCTGCCGAATTCACTTCGCTGTCGACGGTTGCGGATGGGGCGTCGGAGGTGATCGCAGCGGAGCTCGGTGTCGAGAGCCTGCCCGCACGCAGCGCGATCGGGGTGTACACGCTTCCAGGCGGGGCGCCCGTGGAGGTTGCGCTCACAGCGGTCGTGGTGTGAACCTGTGCCCCAAAGTGCTGAGCGCGTGGGAACATCAACGTGATACCGACCGGCCGGGAGAACGTCGGCGACCACGGAATTCTCCGGAATGACGAAGTCTCACGGGCGCGGGCCGGATCTGAAATGAGCTCTGGAGCCGCGATGAGGCGATCCGGATGTCGCGGTGCACGAAATCAAATGAATGGCAGATCAGGAGCGACCGATGAGAGCGTTGACACTCATTCCCGGACGCAATGATTCACTCCAGGTCGAGCAGGTGCCCGACGCCGTCCCCCGCGACGGGGAGCTGCTCGTGCACGGTATCACACTCGGAGTGTGCGGCACCGACAAGGAGATCGCCCGCGGCGACTACGGATGGGCCCCACCTGGCCGGGAACGGTTGATCCTCGGACACGAATCTCTCGGCCGCGTGGTCCAGGCACCGCAGGGGTCCGGTTTCGCCGACGGCGACCTGGTGGTCGGCGTGGTGCGCCGTCCCGATCCGCAGCCGTGTGGCGCCTGCGCTCATGGCGAGTTCGACATGTGCCGCAACGGTCGCTATCGGGAACGCGGCATCAAGGAGCTCGACGGATACGGCAGCGCCCTGTGGACAGTGGAACCCGACTACGCGGTGCACCTCGATCCGCGGCTCGAACACACCGGGATGTTGCTCGAACCCACCAGCGTGGTGGCGAAAGCATGGGAACAGATCGACTACATCGGCCGGCGCAGCTGGTTCGAACCTCAGCGGGTTCTGATCACCGGTGCCGGCCCGATCGGGTTGCTCGCTGCTCTGATCGCAGTGCAGAAGAAGCTCGAGGTGCACGTGTTCGATCGAGTGACAGACGGCCCGAAGCCCGAATTGGTGCGCGGGCTCGGCGCCACCTATCACCACGGAGACATCACCGACGTGGTCGGCGAGTGCACACCGGATGTCGTCGTCGAGGCTACCGGCGCGAGTGCGGTGGTGATCGACGCGATGGCGGGCACCCGCCGTTATGGCATCACGTGCCTCACCGGCGTCTCGACAGCCGGACGAACGATCGACATCGACGCCGGTTCGCTGAACCGCTCCATGGTGCTCGAGAACGATGTGGTTGTCGGATCGGTGAACGCCAACCTGCGCCACTACCGCGCCGCGGCCGACGTGCTCGTCGACGCCGACCCCGCGTGGCTCGAGGCGATGATCACCAGGCGGGTGCCGCTGAGCCGTGCGCTGGAGGCGTTCGAGCCCGCCGACGACGACGTGAAGGTAGTAATCGATCTGGAGAAGTAGTTTCGATCAGGGCCCTGTCGCACCGGGAGCAGTGCTCCTCTCGCGAACGAGCAGAATACCGAGCGCGATCATGCCTGTGCCGAGGACGAAGTGCAGCCAGTCGTCGGCGGTGTTGAGGGGCACGAAATTGGCGGAACTGTTCTCGTCGATGATCAACCCGTAGATCCACAACACCAGGTAGATGATGCCGCCGGCCAGCAAGAAGATCCGAGCCGCCGACGCGACGCGCGACGCAGCGATCCCAGCAACACCGAAGAGCAGGTGCACGATGTTGTGGAGAATCGACACCTGGAAGATACCGAGCAGCATCGCCCCCGAATGATGGCCGGCGCCGGAAAGTTGATCGTAATCGGTGGTGATCCCCGGGATGAATCCGAGGATCCCCACGAGAAGGAAGACCACACCGACGACCAGAGAAGCCGTCTGTACAGGTGTGGCAATCATCGACGTCCGCGCTGGGCGAGCGCGTGGAGTGGTCATCGCTTGACCTCCGTCTAGACGGTGCAGGATGCGCTGTTCACGATGGGATAACCCCGTTCTACACGTGCAAACCCCTGCTCGATGTAACAGCAGGAAGCAGCGGCACGATGTTCTGGACGGCTGCGGTACATGCCCTCCACAACGCATTGTCGCTCTGCCTATAGCGTTCGCCCACGAATTTCGGCAGCGCACGTAATTCCGGTGCGACTCGAGGAGCGAATGTTCATGCGACAGGACGCAGGGAACGATCGACGAGCCGCCTGGTCTGTTCCGAAGACCCACAGCGTCGCAGTTGCGGCCGGACCGTGGATGCCGGGGTGGTATCCCGACCCCTCCTACCGCCGGATCGAACGGTGGTGGAACGGTCACAACTGGACTCGAGCGGAACGGCCTCGCGGAGCGAATACACCGCGCGGTGGCCATCGCACAGGGTCCGGTGCGCGTCTGTCGCTCTCCACCGATGCCAAGCGCGCTGTGATCATCACCGTGGTCGCCGCAGCAGCGTTCGCTCTGTGGGGGTACACGGCGGCCGAGGCTGCGCCCGTGTCCGACTCGCGCTCGATTTCGGCGCCTTCCACCGATGGTCATATGCCGGCTGCGCCCGGATCACCCGCCGATCTGCCGTCAGTCCCAGAGTGAACTGCCGACTTCGGTCATCTCCCTGCCGACCGCCGAGGGTGGGGCGTTCTCCGCGATGTGACCACGTAGCGTTCTCGCGAACTCTGCCGCGTTACCTGCGCGGAGATGTTCGGTGAGCTGCTCATGCTCGGCGATGATCTCGGCGCAGCGGGTGAGGAGTCGGTCGCCGGAAGCGAACAGCACGAAACGGTGCCGGTCGGAAAGTTGATCGTAGAGCTCGAGCAGCACCGTGTTGCCACCTGCTTCCACGAAACCCCGATGGAATCGGAGCGTGAGATCGATGAATCGACGGACGTCACCGTCGGCGAAAGCGGCACGTTGCTCGTCGATGGACTGTTCGAGACGCTCCGCCAGTCGCTGACGCAGTTCGTCCGAGGCCCTGTCCACAGCCGTCGTCTCGAGCACGAACCGGGCGTCGGCGAGTTCCGCGACGGTCCGCTCGCTCACCCCTTGGACCAGCGCCCCGCGCTTGGGGTAGATGACGATCCACCCCTCGTCCTGAAGACGAGCGAGGGCGACACGCACAGGTGTGCGGCTGACCCCGAGGTCCGCCGCCAGCGAAGCTTCGCCGAGCATCGTGTCGGGGGCATGGGTGCCGTCGAGGATGCGATCGCGGATCACCTGATAGGCACGCTCGGAGGCGCTGATGCTCTCACTTCGGTCGGCCGTCACTCTGAGCTCCTCGTCCTCGATCTGAGTCCGGTATGGATACCACTCGGCGTGGCACGGAGGTGGTTCACGGCTGCACCCGTTCGCGGGGGTGTTCGTCGTCGACGGAGGGCGTCGGCCTGCCGGGCCACTTCATCGACGGCACCGCTCTCACGGCGAATGCCAGCGTGATGAGCAGAACGCCGGTGGCCATCAGGTTGATCCACAGGAAGCCACCCATTGCCAACACCGTGCCGGCCATGGCTGCCATCAGTGCCCCGCCCAGGTTCATCGCCGAGTCCGAGGCCCCTTGAAGCGTGATCTTTGCATGCTGCGGCACCGAGGCCGTCAACAGCGCTGAGCCGCCGATGAGGAACATCGACCACCCCACGCCGAGGAGCAGCAACGCGGCGGTCAACAGCGGCATCGACGACACCGGTGCCAGAGCGTCGACGACGCCGAGGGTGATCGTCGCGATGAAGACGACGACACCGGACGCGATCACGGTGCCGGGGCCCCAGCGGTCGGACATCCACCCGAAAATCGGTGAGAGCGCATACATCCCGGCGATGTGGATGCTCACCACGATGCCGATGGCCCCGAGGTCGAACGCCTGATGATGCATGTGCACCGGAGTCATCACCATCACGTTCGTCATCATCATCTGGCCGGTGACGATGGTGACGATTGCGAACAACGGAACCGGACGGGCCGCAACGAAACGCAGTGCAGCTCCGAGGCCGAGCGGTGCCGACGTGTCGGTGGCCTGACTCGTGGCCGCAGCATCGTCGCCGGCGCCCGTGACGGTCACGTCCGGCCCGGCCGCGCCGACGCCACTCGCCAGGGTCGATGCGGCCAAGGCCGCCAGGGCGAAGGCGGCCATCGAGATCAGGTAAGGGCCGGCCAGCGGGTGCATACCGAGCGCCTCGCCCAGGTGAGCACCGGGTCCGGTGAAGTTCGGACCCATCACCGACCCGATTGTCGTCGCCCACACCACCAGGGACATCGCGCGCCCGGTCGCCGCAGGGCCGGCGGCGTCGACAGCGGCATACCGAGCCTGCAGACCGGCGGCCGTGGCCGATCCGCACATCATCATCCCGAGCATGAACAACGGGAGGAACTCCACCGCCACCGCCAAGAGCACCACCGCGGCACCGAGCGTGCCGACCCCAAATCCCAAGGTCAGCGCCCTGCGTCGCCCTGTGCGTGCCGCGAGTGCTGCCAGCGGGTAGGCGACAAGGCCGGCACCGAGGATCACGCTCATCTGCGCGAATCCGGCCATCGCGGTCCGTCCGGTGATCTGTTCGGCGAGCAGTCCGCCGACCGCGTATCCGGAGGCAATTCCGGCGCCGGAGAACAACTGGGCAGTAATCAGCTTGGCTTGCGTAAACGCTGGCGACGGCATCGACGCTGCCCCCCTTCCTTCGAGTTCGACCATCCCGCGGCGGCACAGGTGTGTCGTGGGGTGCGCGTGATGCGCGAACATCCACATCCGGACACGCATCGCGACGCTAGAATACATGTTGGATACAAGAGGTCAACGAGATATCTGAACCGCCACGAAGTCGTGCCGCGCGGCTACGTGCCTGAGCGAACGGCACATTCAGTCTTACAAAGGAGCCGAACGAACCACGCACAAGATCACAATATTGTCGCTATCATCACTGTAATTGAAGGGGGGATGTGCGAATGAGGTTGTCATTGTTCGGATCAGGAAAACGCCGCAGTGAGCGCTCGAAGCTCGACTCTATGCAAAAGTGGATCGAGGTCACTGATCGCTCCATCGAAGTCAACGAGGCACTTCGGCTCTTCCTCGAAGAGCGAGGAGTTCGACTGCAGGAGCGTGGCGACTACCGACTCATCGACGCGAGTTGGCCTGTGGCAAAGCTTAAGTCGCTGAGCGAGCAGTGCGCTCTCGCCACCGAGCTCCGCAGCGAGAGCGAATCGATCTCGGCCGAATTGGACAACATCGAACCTGCGGAATCCAGCCAGTTGGAGTCGTTCGTTGCACTGTCGGGCGTTGTCCGGCGAGCCCTCTCGGAAGCGGAGCGTCGCGCCCGTCGCTCTCAGTTCTGACCACAATCTGCTTGCAGCACAAAAAGTGTGGATCCGAGCCCGCAATCCGGTCTCGGATCCACACTTTTCGATCAGACCCGCACGACCTACTTCGCTGCCTGAGCGGTGGCCCACCGGTAGTCCGCCTTGCCTGCCGGCGTGCGCTTCACTTCGTCGACCACAACGATCGATCGCGGGATCTTGTATCCGGCCAACGACTTACGGCAATGCTCCTGGAGAGCCTCCAGAGTCAACTCGTCGACATCCGGGTAGATGGCGACGACCGCCGCAACGGCCTGTCCCATTCGTTCATCCGGCACGGGTACGACGAGGGCGTCGGCGACCGACGGATGCGCATGGAGCGCCGACTCGACCTCTTCGGCGAAAACCTTTTCCCCACCGGTGTTGATGCACTGCGAGCCGCGACCGAGGAAGACGATGGTGCCGTCGGCCTCCACTCGACCCATGTCGCCGAGGATCGACAGGCGCGAGCCGTCTGCGCGTGCCGGGAAGGTCTGGGCGGTCTTCTCGTCGTCCTTGTAGTAGCCGAGCGGAACGTGGCCGATGCGGGCGATGTAACCGACGTCGTCCGAGCCCGGCGGGATGGGCTCGAGCCGTTCGTCGACGAGGATCATGTTGGGTGTCGGCGGCATTCGCAGGTTTCCGTCTTCGTCGACGTCGAACGCGCCGTCGTTACCCGTTTCCGATGCGCCGAAGTTGTCGCGTAGCAACAGATCCGGCTTCACCGCGAGCATGCGGTCGCGCACGCTCGTCGACCAGATGGCACCGCCCGAGGTGATGGAGAACAGCGAGCTGAAGTCGATCTCGTCCTTCCTGCGTTCCATCTCGTCGACCAGTGGCAATCCCATGCCGTCGCCGACGATGAGGATCACCTGCACCTTGTCCTTCTCGATGGCCTCGACGACCCTCTTCGGGTCGAATTCGCGTCTCAGGACGACTCGTGCGCCGAGCGTGAAGAAGGTGAACAGCGAGTACAGTGCCGCGCCGTGCATGAGGGGCGCAGCGATGAGGAACGCGAGGTCGGGGAATTCCTTCGCTCCCGCCGCCACTTCGGCGAGGTCCTTGCGCGGCTCATCGCCGTACGGGTTGCCGCCGGAGAGCGGTTTGCGGAAGAAGTCGTCGTGCCGCCAGATGACACCCTTCGGGTATCCGGTGGTTCCACCCGTGTAGAGCAGGTACAGGTCATCCCCCGAGCGCGCCGGAAACTCTGCGGTGGCCGGCAGCTCGTGCGCGTCGGCAAAAGAGACCACGGCGACGGAGCGCTGTTCGGCGGCCTGCTTCAGCTCGTCGGTGGTCTCGCCGACGACGAAGACCGTGCGGATGAGCGGACAGCTCTCGAGCAATGGCGCAAGAACCTGCTGATGTTCGGGAAGTTCGACGACCACCGCCACCGAATCGGAGTTGGTGAAGATGTATTCGAGCTCGGTGGGTGTGTAGCGGTAGTTGATGTTGATCGGCACAGCTCTGATCTTGATGAGACCGAGGATGCTGGTGACGTGCTCGACGCTGTTCTTGAGAAACACCGCGACGTGATCATCCTTGGCGATCCCCGCCTGCGCGAAGAGCTGTCCGGTGCGGTTGGCCTCCGCGTCCAGTTCCGCGTACGTGAGGTTCAGGTCCTCGTAGGTGAGCGCTATGCGATCCGGCACCGCGGCCGCGGTCGTCTCGAAAACATCAGCAAGGTTGAACTTCACTGCGCATCCCTCCTGCAACCATCCATTCCGGTGAACCCTGCCCCAGAATCTAGAACACGTTTCACCTGAGGGGAAGGCTTTGCGGGGATTCGTCATGGAAGGCCATTACCCGAGGTCGTGTGGGATCCGGCCTCGGTCGTCGTCGGCGGCCAACGCGAGTCGGCGCGGTAGAAGTGCACCAAATAATGGTTGGTGCACGAAATATCGGCACACCAACCATCATTTCGGCCGCCTATGGAGCGTGGCACGCGCGAAAGATGACGGTTTTGATTCGCCGACATATGTAGTACCACTACCCTTTATCAGGTAGCACGTGGATACACCAAACCGACGGAGCGGGTGGCATGCCTGAATCGGATAATCTTCCTGTGCCGGATGGCGCCGTGATGGTCACGCTGAAAATTCGGCGGTTCAACCCCGAAAATCCGGACGCAGCAGGCTGGGAGAACTTCGTGGTCCCCGCTCTGCCGACAGACCGGGTGCTCAACCTTCTCCTGTACGCCAAGGGCTATATCGATGGAACGCTGACCTTCCGCCGTTCATGTGCACACGGAGTGTGCGGCTCGGATGCGATGCAGATCAACGGCATCAACCGACTGGCCTGCAAGGTCCTGATGCGAGACATCCTGCCCAAGGACGGCAAACCCACCACCATCACGATCGAGCCCATCAAAGGACTACCTGTCGAGAAGGACCTCATCGTCGATATGGAGCCGTTTTTCGACGCATACCGACAGATCAAACCGTTCCTGAAGACGTCGGGCCGGGAACCGGAGCGTGAGCGAATCCAGTCCCAAGCCGATCGCGCGCGATTCGACGACACCACCAAGTGCATTCTGTGCGCCTGCTGCACGAGTGCCTGCCCCGTGTATTGGGCGGATGGCAGCTACTTCGGGCCGGCCGCCATCGTCAACGCGCACCGCTTCATCTTCGACAGTCGAGACGAAGGCGCCGGGGAACGGATGGAGATCCTCAACGGTGTCGATGGGGTGTGGCGTTGCCGGATGACCTTCAACTGCACGCAAGCGTGTCCGCGAGGCATCGCGGTGACCCGAGCAATCACCGAAGTCAAACGCGCCCTGCTGTTCAGCCGCAAGGCCGTGGTCCGTTAACCTCGATTATCGGTCAGGCTATCGACCCAACGTTTCATCGGGATTGAAACCGGAACTGTAGTTCCGGGTTTCATGCACACAGTCGTTATTCATCTCTGGATCCATGCGTCTTTCGGGAACAGCACTCGAAAAGTGTCGTCACCTGCTAGCGTCCGTCATGGCAACTCTCGGTGAAATGTCCGTATACGGACCGGCCTTCGAATTTGGTACCCGTGTCTCATTATTCGCGTTGGCCGACGGTACCGGGGAGAAGGAGTGTCATGAGCAACTCCATCAACAGCGAACTGACATCCGCACTGATCAAGACCCGGCACTTCTTCAGAAAAAATGAGCTGGTCTCACCCGACGAGCGCACTCTGACCAAGATCGGGGGGCGCTCGGGTGACGCCTTCTACCGGGACCGCTGGAGCCACGACAAGATGGTCCGGTCCACTCATGGCGTGAACTGCACCGGCTCGTGCTCATGGAACGTTTATGTCAAGGACGGCCTGATCACCTGGGAGACTCAGGCCGTCGACTATCCCACCACTGGTCCCGACAAGCCCGAGTACGAGCCGCGCGGCTGCCCCCGCGGCGCCTCGTTCTCCTGGTACACCTACTCGCCCACCAGGACTCGCTACCCCTACATCCGCGGCGTGCTGCTCGAGATGTACCGCGAGGCCCGGGAGCGGCTGGGCGACCCGGTCCTTGCCTGGGCCGACATCACCGAGGACCCGGATCGCGCCAGGCGGTACAAGCGCGCCCGCGGCAAGGGCGGCCTGGTGCGCGCGCACTGGGATGAGGCCATCGAGATCGTCGCTGCCGCGCATGTGCACACCATCCGCAAGTGGGGTCCCGACCGTATCGCGGGCTTTTCCCCGATCCCCGCAATGTCGATGATCTCGCAAGCCTCCGGCGCCCGCTTCGTCAACCTGATCGGCGGGTCGATGCTCAGCTTCTACGACTGGTACGCCGACATGCCCGTGGCATCCCCCCAGGTGTTCGGAGACCAGACCGACGTACCCGAATCCGGCGACTGGTGGGACTCGACCTACCTGATGATCTGGGGCACCAACGTGCCGGTCACGCGCACCCCCGACGCGCACTGGATGGTCGAGGCCCGATACCGCGGGCAGAAGGTCGTCGTCGTCTCCCCCGATTTCGCCGATAGCACCAAGTTCGCCGACGAGTGGCTGCCCGCTGAGCCGGGCACGGACGGCGCGCTGGCGATGGCGATGGGCCATGTGGTGCTCAAGGAGTTCTTCGTCGATACGCAGACCCCGTACTTCACCGACTACGTGAAGACGTACACGGACCTGCCGTTCCTGGTGACCCTCGATGAGGCCCGCGACGCGGACGGCGCCGTGACCCACACGGCCGGCAAGTTCCTGACGGCCTCGGATCTGCCCGACGATATCGGCGACGCCGGCGAGCACGCCGAGTTCAAGACAGTGCTGATCGATGCGGCCACCGGAAGGCCGACGGTACCGCCTGGGACGCTCGGCCACCGCTACGGCGAGTCCGACGAGGGCCGCTGGAACCTCCTGCTGGGCGATATCGATCCGCAGCTGTCCGTGTTCGACGGCGCCGACCAGACCGTCACCGTCGACATGCCGCGCTTCGATTCGGCGCAGGGACAGCCGGGCGTCATCCGACGCGGGGTTCCTGTCCGGCGGATCGGCGGCCGGCTGGTGACCACCGTGTTCGACCTGCTACTCGCCCAGTATGGTGTCGGCCGCCCGGGACTGCCCGGACAGTGGCCCACCGGCTATGACGACGCCGAGTCTCCTTACACGCCCGCATGGCAGGCGGGCATCACCGGTGTCAAAGCGGAGTCCGCCGAACGTATCGGCCGCGAGTTCGCCCGGAACGCAGCAGAATCCCGGGGGCGCTCGATGATCCTCATGGGGGCCGGCACCAATCACTGGTTCCATTCGGACACCATCTATCGGACGTTCTTGACCCTCACGACGATCACCGGCTGCCAGGGCGTCAACGGCGGCGGGTGGGCCCACTACGTCGGGCAGGAGAAGGTGCGGCCGCTCACCGGATACACACAGCTGGCAAACGGGTTGGACTGGCTACGACCGCCGCGGAACATGGTGCAGACCGCCTACTGGTATCTGCACACCGACCAGTTCCGATATGACCAGTTCGGCGCGGACACCTTGTCCGCGCGGACCGGGCAGGGACAGTTGGCCGGAATGACCACTGCGGACGTGATCGCGAAGTCCGCACGCTTGGGTTGGATGCCGTCGTACCCCACGTTCGACCGCAACCCGCTGATCCTCGCGCCTCAGGCCCGGCTGCAAGACAAGTCCACGGCGCAATACGTGGTGGACGAACTCGTGGCGGGACGGTTGAAGTTCGCCGCCGAGGATCCCGACGCCCCCGAGAATTTCCCACGGGTGCTGTCACTGTGGCGCAGCAACCTGCTCGGCTCCTCCGCCAAGGGCAACGAGTACTTCCTCAATCACCTTCTGGGCACCTCACATACGATCAGTGCCGAGGAGACCGCCGAACGTTTCCGTCCCACCGAAGTCGTCTGGCGGGACGAAGCGCCGATCGGCAAGCTCGACCTGATGGTCACGCTGGATTTCCGTATGACCAGTTCCACCCTGCTGTCCGATGTGATTCTGCCGGCGGCCACCTGGTATGAAAAACATGATCTGTCCACCACCGACATGCACCCGTTCGTCAACTCGTTCAATCCCGCCGTCCCCCCTCCGTGGCAGTCCCGGACGGACTGGGACACCTGGCAACAGATCTCACAGGTGTTCAGCACACTCGCTGTCAAGCATCTCGGCACACAGACCGACCTCGTCGCCGCGCCCCTGACCCACGACACCCCGGACGCCATGGCCTGCCCGCACGGGCGCGTGCGGGACTGGAAGTACGGTGAGTGCGACCCCGAGCCAGGGGTCACGATGCCCAAGCTCATCGAGGTCGAACGCGATTACACGGCCGTCGGCCAGATGATGCGGGGGGTCGGGCCCCTGATGGACACCCTGGGAGCCACCACCAAGGGCATCACCTATGACGTGCGCAAAGAAATCGAGCACCTCAAGCAGAAGAACGGAGTCGTCCGCGGAGGCCCGGCGGACGGCCGGCCGAACATCCGCGAGGCCGACCAGGCCTGCGAGATGGTCCTGGCCCTGTCCGGAACCACCAACGGTCGCCTCGCCACCGAGGGATTCAAGACCCTCGAGAAGCGTACCGGCACGCACCTGCACGACCTGTCCGCCGAGCACGAGGGCAAGCGGATCACCTTCGCCGACACCCAGAACGGCCCGCAGCCGGTGATCACGTCGCCGGAATGGTCCGGGTCCGAGACCGGGGGGCGACGGTACTCGCCGTTCACCATCAACGTCGAACGGCACAAACCGTGGCACACGCTGACCGGCCGCCAACATTTCTACCTCGACCACGACTGGATCATGGAGTTGGGGGAGAACCTGCCTACGTTCCGCCCGCCCCTGGACATGACGGCGCTGTTCGACGAGCCCGCCATCGGCGACACCCCCGGACACGGCATCACCGTGCGGTACCTCACCCCGCACAACAAGTGGTCGATCCACTCCGAATACCAGGACAACCTGCTGATGCTCTCGCTGTTCCGGGGTGGACCAGGGATCTGGATGAGCCCGCAGGACGCCGCGAAGATCGGCGTCCGGGACAACGAATGGGTCGAGGCGGTCAACCGCAACGGTGTGGTCAACGCCCGCGCCATCGTGTCGCACCGCATGCCGGAGGGGACGGTGTACATGTACCACTCTCAGGACCGGTTGATCGACATGCCGATATCAGACACGACCGAACAGCGAGGAGGAAACCACAATTCGTTGACCAGGTTGATGATCAAGCCTACGCACATGATCGGCGGCTATGCGCAGCTGACCTACGCATTCAACTACATGGGCCCCACCGGCAATCAGCGTGACGAGGTCACGGTGATCCGCCGCCGCAGCCAGGAAGTGAGGTACTGATGCGGATCATGGCGCAGATGGCGATGGTGATGAACCTGGACAAGTGCATCGGTTGCCATACCTGTTCAGTGACCTGCAAGCAGGTGTGGACGAACCGTTCCGGCGCTGAGCACATCTGGTTCAACAACGTCGAGACCCGCCCGGGCCAGGGGTATCCGCGCACCTACGAGAATCAGGAACGCTGGAAGGGCGGATGGAAACTCGACAAGCGCGGACGGCTGAAGCTCAAGGCGGGGGGCCGGCTGAAGAACCTTCTCACCATCTTCTCCAACCCCACCCTCCCCGGCTTCCAGGATTACTACGAGCCGTGGACGTACGACTACGAGAATCTCACCACCGCCCCGGCCCAGCAGCATATGCCGGTGGCGCGGCCCAAGTCGCTTCTCACCGGCGAGGACACGAAGGTGACATGGTCACCGAACTGGGACGACAACCTCGCGGGTTCGGTGGAGAACACCCGCAACGACCCGATCCTCGAGAAGATCGGCGACAAGGTCAAACTGGAATACGAGCAGTCGGTGATGTTCTACCTGCCGCGGATCTGCGAACACTGCCTGAACCCGTCGTGCGTGGCCTCGTGCCCCACCGGCGCGATCTACAAGCGTGAAGAGGACGGCATCGTCCTGGTCGATCAGGAACGGTGCCGCGGTTGGCGCCAGTGCGTCAGCGGCTGCCCCTACAAGAAGATGTATTTCAACCACAAGACCGGCAAGGTTGAGAAGTGCACCTTCTGCTATCCGCGCATCGAGATCGGCGAGCCCACGATCTGCTCCGAGACGTGTGTGGGGCGCCTGCGCTATCTGGGGCTGATGCTCTACGACGCCGACAAAGTGCTCGACGCCGCGTCGACCCGGGAAGAGCAGGGCCTCTACGAGGCGCAGCGTGGCGTCTTCCTGGACCCACACGACCCTGAGGTGGTCCGGCAGGCGCAGGAGGCGGGCATCCCCGACGATTGGATCGAGTATGCACAGCGTTCCCCGATCTGGGCGCTGATCAACACGTACGAAGTGGCGCTGCCACTGCACCCGGAATTCCGGACCATGCCCATGGTCTGGTACATACCGCCGCTGTCGCCGGTCGTCGATGCGGTCGGCGAGACAGGCGAGGATGCCGAGGGCAAGGACAACCTGTTTGCCGCGATCGACTCACTACGGATCCCCAGCGAGTATCTCGCCGAGCTGTTCACAGCCGGGGACACCGGCGTCGTCGACGGTGTGCTGCGCAAGCTGGCCGCGATGCGCTCGTACATGCGCGATATCAACATGGGATCGCCTGCCCAGGAGTCCATCCCGGAATCGGTCGGCCTGACCGGCCAGGAGATGACGGATATGTACCGGCTGCTCGCGATTGCCAAGTACGACGAGCGGTACGTGATCCCGCCCGCGCACTACGAGGACGCACACAAGCTGGAGAACATCGCCACCGAATGTTCCCTCGACGTCGATGGCGGACCCGGAATGGGCGGCCCGCCCGGCGGCACATTACCCACCGTCGGTAAAGACTCACACGGCATCGACCGCCCGGAAGGGGTACGGATCAACCTGCTCGATTGGGACGGCGCGGGTACGCCCGACGGCATTTTCCCCGGACCGACATCATGACCCCGCGGGTACCGAAGCTCAAATACTCCGCTGACGAACTCGCCCGAGCATGGCAATCGGCTTCGATACTGCTGGACTATCCCGACGAACGGCTGCGGGCTCGGCTCGAGCTGTTCGAGCAGGTGGCGGCAAGTCTGCCGCGAAGGCTCGGACGCGACTTGCACGACACCCTCGGGTACCTGCGTGCGCGTCCGCTGAGAGAACTGCAGAGTGAGTACGTCGACACCTTCGACACGCGTCGCCGTGGGTGCCTGTTTCTCACCTATTTCTCCAACGGTGACACCCGCAGTCGAGGGTTGGCTCTGCTACGCATCAAGCAGGTGTACACGCGAGCAGGGCTGATACTCACCGACGAGCAGCTCCCCGACCATCTGTGCGTGGTGCTGGAGTTCGCCGCGACCACAGACCAGAAGGCCGGTCTGAAGATCATTTTGGACAACCGTGCGGGTCTGGAGTTGCTGCGCCTGCATTTGACGGACATTTCGTCGCCCTGGCGGGGCGCCCTGGAGACGGTGTGCAGCACGCTGCCTCCGCTCAAGGGGCGGGACCACAAGGCCGTCGAGCAGCTCATCGCCGAGGGGCCGGTGGAAGAGCAGGTGGGGTTGGACCCGTACGGCGCCCCCGAACTACAGCCGATACCCGGAGGCCGATGATGGCAGATGTTTCGATATGGGAGGTCTTCCTGTGGCTGGTCCTTCCCTACGTGTGCCTGACCACATTCGTACTCGGCCACCTCTGGCGCTACCGGTACGACAAGTTCGGATGGACGTCCCGCTCGAGCCAGATGTACGAGAACCGCATCCTTCGCTGGGCCAACCCGATGTTCCACTTCGGTATCCTGGCCGTCGTTCTGGGGCACGTGGTGGGCCTCGGCATCCCGCAGACATGGACCGATGCCATCGGCCTCCCGGAGGGTGTCTACCATTTCTTCGCGGTCCTGCTGGGCATAATCGCGGGCGTGTTCACGCTTGCCGGCCTGGTGGGATTGTTGTACCGTCGCCGATTCACCAAATCCGTCCTCGGTGCGACCACCCCCATGGACAAGCTCATGTACCTCATGCTCGTGGTGACGATCGTGGCCGGGCTGGTCAACACCGGGACTGCGGTCGAGGGCAGCTACAACTACCGCGAAGGCGTGTCACTGTGGTTCCGCAGCATCTTCGCGTTCACGCCCGACCCGACCTACATGGTCGGCGCCCCGATCAACTTCCAAATCCATGCGGTCCTCGGAATCCTGTTGTTCGCCCTGTGGCCCTTCACGCGCCTCGTGCACGCATTCACGGTCCCGCTGAATTATCTGTTCCGGCCGCTGATCGTCTATCGCAGTCGCGACGACCATGAGGGCTCGCGGGCCCGGCGGCGGGGCTGGGACAAGGTGGACACGATCCCGCGGCGAAGGTGAACTCCCACAGTTCGGAAAGTGCCTCGTCTCGTCGAGACCATCTCACTCCCGCCCGCCCTTCAGTCCGACACGTTCGAAGCGTGTATGTGGATCGGACTGTGGGAGAAGCGCCTCCGTGGTAGATCGGTGTACGGCCGCTGGGCGAGTCAATCGCCGCTCGGCGGCAGTGTCTTGATCCACTCCGGGTCGTGTTCGGTGGGTCCGACCCGTGACGCTCCACCCGGCGAGCCGAGTTCGCCGAAGAAATCGGCGTTGGCCGCGATATAACCGACCCATACTTCGGGGGTATCGTCTTCATAGAAAATCGCTTCGACCGGGCACACCGGCTCACAAGCCCCACAGTCGACGCATTCATCGGGATGAATGTAAAGCATCCGCGTACCCTCATAGATGCAATCGACCGGGCACTCTTCGACACATGCTCGGTCCAACACATCTACGCACGGTTCGGCGATCACATATGTCATTCTCTCAACCTCCGACTGTTTCGTGTACGCCACAGGGCCGACCTCTACCCATTCGACGCAGGGTGCGTGTCACCCACAGCACGTACCGCAGATAATCCCTCTACCATCTACCGGGACGCCATGGCGACGGACAACAGGAGGACGGAATCCTCAGTTGCAGTGATCGTGCTCCTTCCCGGCGACATGATCAGCAGGGCACCAGCGCGTCCGTGCCACGAACCCGGCGGCGTTTCCAGCAGGATTCTCCCGGAGATCACGTAGATAGTGGCCTCTTTGGGACTATCGTGCTCGCCCATCTGTGCCCCTGCGCACAGCACGACGAGTGTTTGTCGAAGGCTTTTCTCATTTCCGCCGAACACGGTCGAGGACACAACCTTCTTGCCCGTCGCTGCAGCCTTGTCGTGCAATTCTCGTGAAAGGGCCTCAATAGACATCTTGTTCATACGACACATTATGCTGTTTCCGGTAGCTGACGAGAGTACGTATTGCAGGATGCCGCGGTGCGGGGCTTGCACGTCCGACGGCAGCGCGGCACCCACCGCTGTCTTGTTCATGCTGATGCCCCATTCTCGGCGGTAATATTGGTGCCGAATCGATTCCATCCTTCGGGGCCCTGTGTCGCTTGCCAGGGTGATGGGGCCATGGGAGGTGGTTATGTGGTGGGTAACCACCTCGTCGATCGCTACCTCACCGAAACCGGCACGCGCGCGGCCGGCACGCTGCACATCCCCAGCGCGGAGATCATCAGCGTTGCGCTGGGTCGACCGGCGCGTGGTTGATCGCGGACAAGGCTTCGTTGACCTCGAAGATCTTGGCCGTGATACCGAAGCCGCCCAATCGCCCGGTGTGCTTGTCGAGGTAGCGTTGCGCAGTTTCGCGCGACTCGAACAGGTAGACGCCACCGGCCTCCCCTGTATCGGAGTTCTCCGTCCACACCTTCCAGAGGAATCCGGGTTCGTCGTTGATGCTCTCGGCCAGTTCGGTGAACGCCTCGGTCATCGCCGGCCCGAACGGGCCTTCGGTGGGAAAGTCCATCTGCAGTAGGTAGGGCATGGCTGCGGCTCCTCGTCGGCGGCCAACGCGAGTCGGCGCGAAGTGCAGCATAGATAGTTGGTGCACGAAATATCGGTACACCAACCATCATTTCGGCCGCCTATGGAGCGTGGCGCGACCGGAAGTCAGCCCCCGACAACCGGCATCGAGTCGTAGTCCATGCCGGTATAGCCACACAGCTGCATCGGCGTACCGTCGATGAGGCAATTGACTGCAGCCTGCGCGAGGCGGGGCAGTATGTCGAGATAGATGGGCACCATCTGAGCACTGCCCGAACCGGCACTTCCCGTCGGCACCGCATTCGCCGCCCCCGGCACAATCAGGGCGGCAGCAGCGCAACCCATGACGACAGCAGCAAATCTACGCTTCATGAAACAAGTGCCCTTCTCACGGTTTACACGGTCGGCACTAAATCGTCGGCATTGTTCTGATTGTTACGGTGCCGCTTACCCCGGTGGACGCGGGCCGATGCTTCCCAGACATGACGCCTCGCCGGCCCGCGCATCCCACACACTACCTAGAATCGAATGTACGTTCCCATTAATCGCTGCGATGCGATCCGCTTTCATGGCAGAGTTCCGCAACGTGCCCTCGGAGCACGGATCAGATTGTTTCCGGATCAACCTTCCCGTGTGGAGTGGTGACATTCAGAGACAGACCGGCAATGAGCGCGGCCAGGCGAGCCGCTTCCATCTCGGGCTGCTTGACGCGCATCATATTCAGCGCTTCAACAAGGACGGTGTCGAGGTCTGCCGCCATCCGACTTGTCACCGGAGCGAATGCAGGGTTGATCCGGGCGGCGGTGATGACCTCCATCAAGATGACGGCTTCCCTGCTTCTCCCATCATCCAATGGAACCAGTTCCTCGAGCACGGAAATCAGATGACCCCCGCCCGCCGCAGTCACCGTCGCAACGACCAGGGACGGTGATCAGCAAAGTAGTGACGCACAGACCCGATGTTCAAACCGGACTCCGCGACTACCTTCCGAAAAGTCACGGCTGCAATACCTTCCGCAAACAACCAGACGCAGGGCCGCTTCGGTGATATCGCGGCGCCGCTCGTCGGGATCGATCTGCACAGGTATCGTCCCACTCTGAATCCCTGGCCGGAAATATCACACGCGTGATACAAGGATGTGGTCGTCCGACACTGCGAAGGGGCAGTCATGAACGAGGCGAAAGCCATCACCAGCAACCAGGCCAACTGGGACGATCGTGCCGACATCCATGTTCGGTCGGAGATGTACGACGTCGAGGGCTTCCTGACCGATCCGACGAGGATTTCCGGCGTCGTTCGCAAGGACCTCGCAGTGCTGGCACCCCACTTGCCGGAACCCGGCGTCAGCGACCTCTCGTTGCTGCACTTGCAGTGCCACATCGGCATCGACACCATCTCGTGGGCACGACTCGGCGCCGCCGACGTTCACGGCCTCGACTTCTCGCCCAACTCGCTACGCCACGCAAGGCGGATCGCCGACGCCGATGGCCACAACATCACGTGGGTAGAGAGCGACGCCCGTCATGCCTCGACGCTGATCGACCGCTGCTTCGACGTCGTCGTGACCAGTACAGGAACGATAGTCTGGCTCCCGGACCTCGCCGCGTGGGCACAGTCCATCCACGACCTCCTCGAACCGGGCGGAGTGTTCATGATCCGCGACGATCACCCCATCCTCGGAGCAATGGCATTCGAACCCTGGGAAATCAAGGACGACTATCTCAGCGGCGGAGGTGCCCGCACCTACGAAGATGCCGGCACATACACCGACGGCCCGAGGGAAGTCGAGCACGTCACCAACCACGAGTGGCGTCACGACCTGAGTGAAGTCGTCGGTTCGCTGCTCGACGCCGGACTCACGATCGAAACCCTCGCCGAGTTTCCCCACATGGATTGGCCTGCATTCGCCGAACTCATCCCGTGCGACCAGGGATGGACACTTCCCGAAGGGTCACCACGGATTCCCCTGACCTTCGCCGTGGTCGCGCGACGTTCGCGTTCCTGAGCTGCGACGCTCAGTGCGCGTCGAACCGCTTCAGCGCAAGTGCGGCGTGCGTGGCCCCCGCCCCGGCTCTTAGCGCCGCGGCGATGAGTCCAGCCTCTGCTACCTCTGCGCGTGTCGCACCGGCTTTCTTCGCGGTACCCGCGTGCACGTCGATGCAGTACACGCACTGCGTGACATGAGCGCAGGCAAGCGCGATCAGCTCTCGATATTCTCGGGGGATCTCACCGTCATCGCGACCGACGACGCCGTCGAGGCGTGCCCAGGCCGCGAATTCTTCCGGGGCTTCTTTCCCGAGTTCAGCGAGGTACTTCAGATCGTCGGTGTCGTGGATGCGCCATGACGTTCCTTCCGAGACGAGCGGTACATGCTGATCTCAGCGTAAGGCCTCGAGCCCGGCGTGAACCGGCATCACGCCGGATCTGCCTCCGCAAGCGCCTTGAGGTTACGCAGTTGCCGTCGAGCCATCACAAGGTCGCCGACGGAGACCACGGGAGCAAGCCACCGGTTCCCGCTCATGACGACCTTCATCAGCAAACGAGTGGTGTCGTCGCCGGCTGGTACGAGAACGTACGACAGGACACCACCCATGATGCGGCCCGTGTAATGCACCTGTGTTTCGATCGACAACACCCGCCCTTGCGGACGACCCGCCGTGCTGGTGAAGTGGTCGCCGGGTACCGGTTGCGGGAAACCCAGCAGCCGCTGCGGTGAGCGTTTACCGAGGTTGTCGATCCAGTCGTACGCATACGGCGCCCACTGGATCTGCGTCACCCACGGCCACACCGCCTCAGGTCGAGCCTTCACGCTGATGCCTCGCCATGCCGCCAGACTCGGCGAGGGGACGATATCGTCGCACGGGTAGTGGCGGGCGATCTCCTCGTCGGTGACGCCCCACCTATCTCCGATCATGTGCTCTCCCCTGGTTGGCATTCCGGCGCCGGTTGGTTACCAGTGTGCTCTCGTCATCTGACATTGCAACCGTCCCTCGACAGCGGCCCTTGGCAGAGAACGATTCTTCATAGACAATGCGTCCAGTAGTTGGATGCCGTGAACGTCGAACCGTCCGAGATGCGAGAGTGCCTACATGTCTTCAGAACTCACCGGCAAGACAGCCATCGTCACAGGTGGAGCCACTGGAATCGGTCGCGCGACGGTCGAACACTTCGTCCGCGAAGGCGCTCGCGTTGTGATTGCCGATGTGAATCGCGACGAAGGTAAGGCACTGGCCGACGCCCTCGCCCCCGCAGCGGTGTTCCGGGAAACCGATGTTTCCGACATCGACCAGGTGCGAGCGCTGGTTGACTTCGCGGTACAGACATTCGGGGGTCTCGACGTACTGGTCAACAACGCCGGTATTTCCGGCCCGATCCATGCCAGCTTCCTCGATGACGACCTCGAAGCCTTCGACAAGATTTTCGCCATCAACCTGCGCGCCGTGATGGTGGGTACGCAGGCAGCAGCCAAATACATGGCGGCGAACGGTGGCGGATCGATCATCAACACGTCCTCGATCGGCGGCATCATGGCCGGCCGAGGAGTAATCACGTACCGGGCGTCCAAAGCCGCCGTCATCCACTTCACGAAGTCGGCGGCCATCGACCTCGGTGTCCACGGGATCCGCGTGAACTGCCTTGCACCGGGGAGCATCCCGACAACACTGCTGGCGTCTTCGACCACCGAGCTCGAGGGCGAGGAGCGCGAGGCGATGATCGCGAGCGTGCGCACCACGCAGTCGAAGAAGCGGCCTCTCAACCGCGAGGGCACGGTCGACGACGCGGCCGAGGCCGCCGTCTATCTGGCCAGCGACCGCGCCGCCTACGTCACCGGCGCTGTCCTGCGTGTCGACGGCGGCACAGCCGCGGGCAGCACGATGACGACGCCGGGTCAGAGCTGAAGTCGGAACTCCCTGCCATCACCAACTCACGGGCAGGGAGTAGACACCGTAGGCGAGCCGATCGTGCTTGAACTCGATCTGTTCGATGGGGACGGCGAGCTTCAGGGTCGGGATGCGGCGTATGAGCGTGGAGAACGCGACCTGAAGTTCGACGCGGGCGAGCTGCTGACCGATGCAGCCGTGCGGACCGAATCCGAAGGCGAGATGCTTGTTCCCCGCCCGAGCCACGTCGAGCCGGCGCGGTTCGTCGAAAGTCCGCGCATCCCAGCTGCCCGCGGAATAGTCGAGAACAACACCCTCACCGGCACGAATCACGACGTCACCGATCTCGATGTCTGCCAGAGCAATCCGACGCTGCCCGTTGTGGACGATGCTCAGGTATCGCAGGAGTTCTTCGACTGCAGTGGCGATGGCCTTGGGATCGTCGTTGTTGCGCAGGAGCTCGAGCTGCTCGGGATTCTGGAGGAGCGCCAGCGTTCCGAGTGAGATGATGCCGGCGCTGGTCTCGTGCCCGGCCGACAGCAGTCCGTTGGCAAGCGCGACACCCTCGTCGATCGTCATGTCGCCCGCACGAATGTTGTCGGCGAACTCCGCAATCACACCCGTCGACTCCTCCGAGGAAGCAAGTCGCTCTTCGATGACCTCGCGCATGTAACCGCGCATCGCCGTGAACAGTCGCTCCTGCAGCTCCGGCGTGGCGTAACGATCCATCGCCGCCGAAGCGTGTTCCTGGAAAAAATCATGATTGTCGTAGGGAACTCCGAGCAGCTCGCAGATCATGAACGACGGAAGCGGCAGACCCAATGCCGGTACGAGGTCGACCGGATTCGGCCCGGCGAGCATGTCGTCGATGAGCTTGTCGGTGACCTGCTGGATCTTTTCGCGCTGCGCTTCGACACGCTTGTACGAGAAGGTACGTGTCATCATGCGCCGGAGTCTCAGGTGCCCGGGCCCATCGGTGTTGAAGATGCTGTCGGGTCGCATCGGAGCGATCGCCGCCCTGCCCGCATTCCAGTGCGGGAAACCTGTCAGGCGATCGTCGGTGCTGATGCGGGGATCCAGTGCCAGCACACGTAATTCGGCGTTTCCGGTGACCAGCCACGGCGTGCTGCCATCCCAGATGCGGACGCGCCTCAGTGGCCGGTTGGCCGCCGAGTCGATGAGTTCTGCCGGGACGTCGAACGGGCAGCGCGCGTCGCGTTCGACGGGGAAGTTCAGCACGGCCTCATCGACGCCGGTCGTGGAATTCTCTGTCATGTATTTTTCTCTCCGTAACCATGATTGGGGAACGAGAGCGTGACGCCGTCCATCTCTCCGCTGTCCCGCCACCGGGCCAGCATGTCGAAGAACTGGATCGGACCGCCCCCGTAGTTGGCTGCGACGAGCCCGTCGGGATTGCCGCTGTCGCCCTCGTTGTCGAGGTAGCTGGGGGTGCAGTCCGCGTAGAAGGCCTGACCCGGCTTGGAGAGGTCCTTCATGGTGGCGACCCAACCGTCTTCCGCCTCGAGGTCGGCCTCGATCGTGGTGGCGCCCCGCTCGACGCGCTGCTGAAGCAGATAGACGAGGTGGCGGGCGCGTTCCTCTGCGGTGTGCGTGTAGTTGTTCGCGATACCGGTCTGCGTGTATCCGAGGAAGAAGCAGTTGGGGAATCCGTTGGACTGCAGGCCGTGGAAGGTGCGCGGTCCGCTTTTCCACTTGTCGCTCAGGTGGATGCCGTCGCGGCCGATGATGTCGAACCCGGCGCGACGGGTGTAGCTGCTGCTGACGTCGTATCCCGTTGCGAAGATCAGCGCGTCGACCTTGTATTCCTTGCCGCCGACGACCACACCGTCGCGGGTCAGTCGCTCGATTCCGCGCCCGTCGGTGTCGACGAGTTCGACGTTGTCACGGTTGAACGTGGGCAGGAATTCGTCGTGGAACCCGACGCGCTTGCAGAGCCTCTTGTACCAGGGCTTGAGTGCCTCGGCGGTGGCCTTGTCGGTGACGATGGAGTCGATTCTGGTGCGCACACGCTCCATGGATTTGTAGTCGGACTCGAACAGGAACTCGCCGATCTCCTCCGGGGTCATCGGTGTGCCGCGGCGGTCGTTCTCCTGCTGGATCGCGGTCTTGGTGACCTCGGATGCCACGCGGGTCCAGCCGTCGTCGACGAGGTCGGTGTGGCTTTCCATGCCCGCGGTGTAACGGGTGAAGTTCTCCATCCGCTCGCGTTGCCATCCGGGCTCGAGATTCGCGGCCCACTCGGGGTCGGTGGGTTTGTTGCCCCGTTCGTCGACGGCATTCGGTGTGCGCTGGAAGACATAGAGCTGCTGGGCCCATCGACCGAGATGGGGCACCACCTGCAGACCGGTGGCGCCCGTGCCGACGACGCCCACGGACTTGTCCTGCAGCCCGGTCAGCTCACCGGACTCGCCTCCCCCGGTGTACGCGTAGTCCCAGCGGCTGGTGTGGAAGGTATGGCCTTCGAACTCGTTGATTCCGGGAATGCCAGGAAGTTTCGGACGTACAAGCGAACCCGGTGAGACCACCACGATCCGGGCGCGGATGTGGTCGCCGCGATCGGTCTCCACGATCCAGCGTTCGTCCGCTTCGTCCCACACCATCTCCGTGACGGTGGTGTGGAAGAGCGCGTCGCGCACCAGGTCGTACTTGTGCGCGATCGCCTCCAGATGCTCACGGATCTCGGTGCCGTACGCGTACTTCTGGGTGGGGACGTAGCCGAGTTCTTCCAGGAGCGGCATGTAGATGTACGACTCGATGTCGCATTGGACGCCCGGATAGCGGTTCCAGTACCAGGTTCCGCCGACACCGCCGGCCCGGTCGAGCAGCCTGATGTCGTCGAGGCCCGCCTCACGCATCCGTGCCGCGGCGATCAGGCTACCGAGTCCGGCGCCGATCATCAGGATCTCGACCTCGTCGGTCACCGGATCGCGCTCGACACGTTCGGCGTAGGGATCGTCCTCCCAGTGCGAGAATTCGGCAGTGACTTCGACGAACTGCTCGACACCGTCGCGTCGGAGCCGCTTGTCACGCTCGTAAGCGTGCTTGGCCCGCACCCAATCCGGGTCGAAGCCTTCGGGTTTCGGTCCCGGCGGCGTCAACGTCTCCGGCATACTCGGTTCCTTTCGCTTCTCGGCAGGTTGCTGCTCATGCGAAGCGTTCGCGCAGCGGCCGGTCGTCGGGGGTCGATCGGTAGATCCCGCGATCGATCATGCGGGGAATCACCTCGTCGATGAAGTCGCGGATCGATGCCGGGCCGACAGGGAACATGAGGTTGAACCCTCCGACGTTGCCGTCGTCGTACCACGCCTCGAAATCGTCGACGATGTCGTCGTACGACCCGACGAACTTACGGTGCTGGGCACCGCCCCGACCGAGCGACTGGGCCGTGACCTGGCGGACCGTGGCGCCGGGATGTGCCTCGATCCAGTCGTAGAGACCGACGTAGTTCCCGAAGGTGCTCTTGATGGTCTTCTCGACATCGGCCGGCTTCGGCATCTTCTCGAAAGGGAACCGGTCTTCGACACTGTCGAACGAAATCGGCTCCAACCCGAACTGCACCAGCACTTTCGGCGCGAGGAGTTCCCACGGGACGAACTCGTCCAGGGCGAGCATCTGCTCCTCGGCCTCCTTCGCAGTGCGCGCGACATAGGGAATGAGGCCGGGCACTGCCGGGACGCTCCCGACGGGGCGTCCTGCGTCGGCGAGCGCCTTGTCGAGATCCTCCCGGTATGCGGCCGCGCGCTCCCGGTTGGATGCTGCAGTGAACACCATGTCGGCGTGCCGCGCGGCGACCTTGATGCCAGGACCGGATCCACCCGCCTGCGCGACCAATGGTCGGCCCTGACGGCTCGGCGCGACGTTGAGCGGGCCGATGACGCTGAAGGACTCGCCCTTGTGGTTGATCGGCGAGGCGTAGTAGCGCGTGACGCCATCGGGGTCGCGGCGCACCTCCCGATTGGCCCAGAGGGCTTCGGTGACGTCGAGGAATTCCGTGGCGCGCCGGTATCGGGTCTCGCGGTCGGGGTGGCTGGTCTTGCTGTAGTTCAGTGCAAGCGCGTCGCCGACGGTGGTGACCGCGTTGAGCCCGGCTCGTCCGTCGGATGCCTGGTCGAGCGAGGCGATGAGGCGTGCGAGTGTGTACGGGTCGTAGAACGTCGTGGATGCGGTGGCGATGAGACCGACGTACTTGGTCTCGCGGGCCATCGCGGTCAGCGCGGTGATCGGCTCGGCCGGCCCTCCGTCGAATGCGGGTGAGTTCGGCATGCCGGGTACGTCGCCGAGGAAGATCGCGGTGAAGAGCCCTTCATCGCCGAGGTGGCCGTAGGTCATCAGCCGCTCGAACGGGTCTATGAGCGCCGTACCGGCGTGGTGCTGCTGTTCGTACGAGGGAGCCCCCATGTGGAGGTTGATGTCGTTGCCGACGAGGTTCAGATGGAGATAACGCCGAGTCGTCATGGGGCGTCCTTCAGATCAGAGGTGGCATCGAGAGTCGTCCTGTAATCCCAGTCACACGCTATAGATGGATGGTTCGACAAGTCAATAGACGGTTCGTCCATCTTTTGAACGAATTGGCTTGCTTACATGCTCGCTCATGTCTTCATCGCTTCGGAACGTGTCGGGACGCGATCCGCGACAGCAGCACGACCTGCTGCAATCCCCCACACCCCGGCGACCGCGAGGGTGGCACCGGCGCCGCCGTAGACCATCCCGCTCGGGTTGGCCATCACGTTGCCCGCCGCATACAATCCTTCGATCGCATCGCCGTCGACGTCGAGAACCCGCCCCTCGACGTCGGTGCGAGGGCCGCCCTTCGTGCCGAGCGCCGAACTGATCACCTCGACGGCATAGAACGGCGCCGTCCAGACCGGGCCGAGCGTTGCACCGGGGGAATCCGGGTCGCCCATCCTCCCACCGGGGAAACGATCGAACGCACTACGGCCCCGCGAGAAATCCGGGTCGACGCCTTGCGCCGCATGGCCGTTGAACCGTGCGACGGTGTCCGTCACCGAGTCGATCGGAAGATCCAGTGCTGCAGCCAGTTCCGACATGGACGACGCCCGGACGACCCACTCGGGCACCGGAGCCCCCGGGCGACCGCCGAATACGCCGAAGCGGTCGACGGTGGACTGGTCGAAGATCATGTACGCCGGGAGATTCGGGTAGTCGAGTCGCGATTCGTCGAGATGATGGAAGGCACCACCGAACGCGTTGTAGTTCGCCGCCTCGTTGGCGAAGCGGCGACCGTAGCGGTTGACCATGATCGAGCCGGGAAGCGCCCGCTCGCGCGACGACAGCATCGCGATCGGCTCACCGTCGCGCCGGATGCCCGGACACGGCACCGACGGCGACCACCACGCCTCACGCATATTGCCCAGGCGGGCACCGACTCTCATGGCCATCTTCAGGCCGTCTCCGGTGTTCGTCGGTGCACCGATGGGGCGCGTCAGCGGCCCGCGCAGGAAGTCGCGCACCAGATCCGGGTCGTACTCGAACCCTCCGGTCGCGAGCACAATCGCCGAGGCTCCGATCGTCCTCACGCCGTCGTCGGTCTCGACCTCGACACCGTCGACGACGTCGTCGTCGGTGCACAGCCGCAGCGCCCGGGCCCCGGTCCGCACGTCGACCCCGTGCTGGAGGCACGCCTTCAGGAGGCCACCGACCAGCGCGCGACCCAGCCCTTCTTCCTTGGCTTCCGCGCGGGCAGCGAGAACCTCCGGCGCGACGACCCCCGTCCCGCCGCCGAGTGGCATTTCGACCAGCACGATGCGTTGGATATCGCCGGCGATGCGGTCGATCCACTCCTCGATCCCGGCGAAGGAGAACAGCCCGGGCTCGAGAGTCCGGCCACCATGGGGCTTCCCACCGGGATGCTCGGGGTGGTAGTCGGGATACCCCTCGACGAGCTGGAGGCGTAGGTCGGTGTGCTCGCGCAGGAAGTCGACAAACCCAGGGCCGCCGGAGATCAGCGCCTCGGCAAGATCGGGCAGGATCATCCCGTTGGACAGGCTCGAGAGGTAGGCCAGGCCTTCCTCGAGTGAGTCGTCGACGCCGTTCTCGGCCGCGACCGGGTTGCCCGGAACCCAGATTCCCGCACCGGACAGTGCGGTCGTGCCACCGATCAGCTCGGCTTTCTCGAGCACCGCCACGTCGGCGCCTTCCAGCGCGGCGGCGAGCGCGGCGGTGAGGCCGGCAGCTCCCGACCCGAGAACGACTACGTCGTACATCTCCTGCATAGGTATTCGACCCACCATCTCTTCGCCGCATGTTGTACATATTGAACAGCTGGTCTCTATTGATGCACTTTCGCTATGGTAATCAGGATCACAACACGCCACAAGAGCCCACTCGAACCGGAGGCCGGAGTGTCCGAACCCGAAACATACGACGTCATCGTCCTCGGCAGCGGCGCCGCCGGACTCACCGCCGCGTTCACCGCAGCACACGAAGGCGCCAGAGTCACCATCGTGGAGAAGAACCACCGGATCGGCGGCACGACCGCCTGGTCGGGAGGTCACGTCTGGATCCCGAACAACCCGTACATGACCGATATCGGCGCCACGGACAGCGTCGACGACGCCATGACCTACCTGATGTCACTCGGCCGCGGCATCCTCGACGAACGCCTGGCCCGTGCCTTCGTGGACGCCGGACCGAAGATGGTGCGCGCACTCGCCGACGACGGCGGCGTCAAGTTCTTCGCCGTGCCGGGCCTACCCGACTACCACCCGTCGAACCCCGGCGGTAAACCCGAGGGCGGCCGGACACTCGGGCAGGAACTGTTCCCCTTCCCCACCCTCGGCGAGTGGCAGGACAAAGTCGAGGTGACGCCCTACTACTCCCCCTACCTGCGCATGGACGAGACCGCGATCGGCTGCGCAGTCCCCAAGGCACCCACCGAGGAGGAGAAGGCACACCGCGAGGCCGACGACCTGCGCGGCATGGGCGGCGGCCTCGTCGGCGCCCTCCTGAACGCCTGCCTCCAGGCGGGCGTCACTATCGAGGTGTCCACGGCGGCACACGACCTGATCATCGAAGACGGCCGGGCGACCGGTGTTGTCGTCGAGACCGCAGAGGGACGACAGACCCTCCACGCCACGCGCGCCGTCATCCTCGCAACCGGCGGGTTCGAGTGGAACGAGGAGTACCGCGCCGCATTCCTGCGCGGCCACGTCACGAAACCCGCCTCGATCCCCACCAACACCGGCGACGGCCTGCGCATGGCGATGCGCGCGGGCGCAGCACTCCAGAACATGCGCGAAGCCTGGTGGATCCCCATCACCGAACTCCCCGAGGGCATCAACTCGATGAACCTCGAGATGATCAACGGCGACCGCACCCGGCCACGCAGCATCATGGTGAACCGCACCGGCCGACGCTTCACCAACGAGGCCGTCAGCTACAACTCCGTCGTGGGCGCATTCCACCAGGAGGACGTCACCGCATTCCGGTACGCCAACCTGCCCGCGTGGCTGGTCTTCGACCACACCTACCTCACCACCTACGGATCGACGGGTCGCGCCTACGCGGGCACCACACCTCCGTGGCTGGTCGAGGCACCCACACTCCGCGACCTCGCTCTGACGCTCGGTGTCCCCGGCGACGAACTCGAGCGCACCGTCGAGCAGTGGAACACGAACGTCGCAGCGGGCAAAGACCCGCACTTCGGCCGCGGCGAAAGCGCCCACGACCGCTGGTGGGGCGACCCGTACAAGAAGGGCAGCATCGACGGCACCCTCGGACCGATCACCGACGGTCCGTTCTACGCCATGGAACTGACCGCCGGCGTGATCGGCACCAAGGGCGGACCCAAAGTCGACGAGAACGCCCGCGTCATCGACCTCGACGGCAACGTGATCACCGGACTGTATGCGGCGGGCAACGTCTCGTCACCGACCGGCGCCTCCTACGGGGGACCCGGCGGAACACTCGGCCCGGGAATGACATTCGCGTGGATCGCCGGGCGGCACGCGGTCGATACCCGTCAATGAACTTTGGTGTTCTCAACGGCGTATATCGCTGTTGAGAACACCAAAGTTCAGGACGGGCGCAGCCCTTCTACGGCTTGCGGGTCTCCGGGTCCATCGGCTCGATGCCCTCTTCGATCGCCTTGATCAGCAGGGCGGTGAAGCGGGTGTAGAAGCGCGCCATCCGGATGAAGCCCGTCCCGAACCAGAGCCCGGGCTGCGCCGATCGGCGCCAGGTGTTCGCGTACTCACCGTCGGCGGCACGACCGTACGCCTTGTCGATCTTCGCCGCTGCGGAGCCGAGGACCGGCTTCAGATGGCCCCAGAACTGGTGGTAGCCGGTCGCGAAGACGATCAGCTCGACGTCGCGCATCTCCGACCCGTCGGTGAACACCACCGTCGTGCCGTCCTTGATCTCCGCGACCTCGACGCCCTGCTTCAGTTGGACCCGACCGTCGGCGATCAGCTGCGATGCGCCGATGTCGATCTGGTAGCTGTCTTTGCCCGACATGTGCGCACCGATGATCCCGGTGCCGTCGGGACCCCAGTTGAGCTTGAACCCCTGGGATTCGAGTGCGTCGAGCAGTTCCTTGTCGGCCGCCTTCGCGAGCTGCACCAGTTCCTTGTTGAACTCGTCGACGCGTTCGTTGGGCAGGGCGTAGGTCATCTGGTCGGCGAAGTCCGGCGTCAGCGTCATGTCTTCGGTGAACAGCGTCGACCAGTACCGGTGATAACTCTGGTAGGTGACGACGTAGGTCGACGTGCGCTGCACCATCGTGACATCGGCGTCGTGTTCCCAGAGGTCGTGCGCCAGTTCGTGACCGCTGACCCCCGACCCGATGACGAGCGTCTTCTTGCCTGCGTAGCGGGTGCCGTCCTGGAACTCGTCGGAATGCACTGCGACACCACGGTATTCCTGGAGACCTTTGATTTCGGGGATACGCGGCGAGCCGAACATGCCGCCCGCCACGATGAAGTGACGCGGATGCAGGTCGTGGATCGAGCCGTCGCCTCTCTGCACGCGGACGGTCCACCGCTCGATGTCCTCGTCGTAGTGGCCGCTGAGGAACGTCGTGCTCGTCCACACGTTGAGATCGAGTGTGGTGGCGTATGTTTCGAGCCAGTTCGCGAACTTGTCCTTCGGAGTGTGCGCCGGCCACGTCGCGGGAAGCGGGAGATAGGGAAGATGGTCGCCGTAGACGGTGCTGTGCAGCGCAAGCGATGCGTAGCGTTTGCGCCACGTGTCGCCGATGCGTGCCTCGCGGTCGATCACCAGAGTGTCGACGTCGAGGGCACCCAACCTCGCGGCAAGGGCCAGGCCGTTGTGTCCGGCGCCGAGTACGAGGACGGTGGGGTCACGGTCTTCGAACGACGTCTCCTTGTGCCGATCGTCGGCCCAGCGCGTGCGCCCCGGCACGACGCCGTAGACCTTGCCCTCGGGGCGACGGTGGCGGGTGCCCTCGGGGAAGGCTTCGAGCGCTTCGACCTGGGTCTGCAGCGTGAACGCGACGAAGCGCGACCCGTCGCGTACGAGTCGCGCGAATCCGCGGTCGACGCGGTCGTTGGTGGTGAAGTCGAAGAACCCCATGATGTCGTCGCCGGAGACGAAGGGCTCCTGTTCGGAACTCACGGAGAACCCGGACGCGCTCCATTCTTTGGCGAGCTCGATCAGCCGCGCGGCCGTCTGCTCGCCGCCGACGGCGTGGTGGAAGTCCCACGGGAACGCCATGAAGTCGCGCCAGGTGGCGTCGGGATGCAGACATGCCTCCAGTTCGACCTCTGAGCCTTTGTCGAGCGCGGCGGAGAATTCTGCAAGCCAGGCAGTGAAGACCCGCGCCGCATTCGGAGCGTCGATCTCAGTGCTGGAGTCGACCTCATGGGCTGAGTCGCGCCGAGCTTCCGTCATGGGTTGCGGCTCCTTCTCGGTCTGATGCATGATCCGAAGGCTTGTGTATTTAAAGAACACATTGGTTCTATATACACACATACTGGTCGAGCGGTCCGCTCTGCGTCAAGAGCGCGGAGCGGAACCTTGTGGGGCCCAACACCATCAGTTACCGTGCGAAGTGCATTTTCTACACATGGCTGTGCACTATTCGAGACAGGAGTTCGGGATGGCGGGCAGCGACTCGCATGAGGTGGGGGCCGGGCTGATCGCCCGAACCTTCGCATCGCCACACGCTGCCACGAGCCGGTTTCTGGTGCTGGTCCCGACCCGCGACAACTCGAACATCTGCCGTGAACTCGTCGCAGACGGACTCGTGGTCGTCGAGGTGCCCGTTCGTTCCGGCAGTGCGCTCGACGACAGCGACCGCGCCTTGCAATGGGCCCGCTCGGTGGCTACCGACCTCTTCGATGCCGATCCGAGCCGCATCGCGGTGCTCGACAGCCCGGGAACGCAACCTCTCGCTACCGAACTCGCGGAACGCGTACGGGCACGACGAGAGCCCGAACTCCTCGCCGAGACACTCCACTCCGCCGATGCCGCTCTGCACGCCCGCATCGCTGCACTTCCGGGGTTCGATGGCCCCGCAGAGCCCGCCGTCGCGGTGCACCGCCGGGTCGAGCCTGCGACACTCGACCAGCTCGATCTCCTGACCCGGTGGGACACCACGAGCATCGACACCATTCGCGCGAGCTACGCCAAGGTCACTCCACCTCCGACTCCGGTGAACGAACGAGTCGAACGGGTCGACGACGTCGTCCCCGGCACTGAAGGGCGCCCCGGCGTACCCGTCCGGTGGTACCGGCCTCGGGACGCCGCAGGCCTCCTCCCTGCCATCGTCTACTTCCACGGCGGTGCCTACATCATGGGCGGGCTCGACGAGAACGACGATCGCCTCGATCTCCTCGCCGCCGACCTCGGATGCGCCGTCGTCTCGGTCGACTATCGTCTTGCACCCGAAAATCCCTATCCTGCAGGCCTCGACGATGCCGAGACTGCATGGCAGCACATCCTCGACAACGCAGATGCACTCGGAGTGGACCCGAGCCGCCTCGTCATCGGCGGTGCGAGCGCCGGCGCCGGGCTCGCCGCAGCACTGTGCATCCGCCTCGCCCGGATGGGCCTGCCCCAGCCTGCGCTGCAACTCCTGGTCTATCCGATGCTCGACGACTGTGAGCACGGATCCCTGAAGGCACTCGAGGGTGGTGCCGGGCATTGGGGTTTGTGGCGCCTGGAGGCCGAACGTCACTCGTGGCGTGCATATCTCGGTGAACTTCACGGTGCAACACCGCCGGCAACGGCCACACCGGGGCGCGCGACACTCGACGAACTGCGCGGCACCGCAACCGCATTCATCGGAATAGGCGACGTCGACGCACTGCTCGACTCCAACCTGCACTACGCCGCGCAGCTGTCCCGTGCCGGGACTCCGGTCGAACTCCATGTCTACCCCGGTGTGATCCACGGCGGATTCGTCGCACGCCCTCGTACACGACAGACCCAGCGTTTCCTCGACGACGTCCACGCAGTACTGCGCAGGACGTTCCAGACCGGCGATTGACCTCAGCGCATCGCGGCCAACAGCGCCTCGGACATCGCATCGATCGCGCGTTCACGTTCGATGTCCCATCCCTGGATCAGCCAGAGGTGCATGAAGTAGTCGAGCATCGAATAGAGCATCGCGACACTGAGCCGCAGCTGCTCCGTGGACGCCGCCGTCTTCGTGCGTGACCATTCGACGACCAACTCCTCCATCGTGCGCATGTGCTCGGCAGCGAACTCCGGATCGGCCGCGCGCGCCTCGTGCAGCGTCTTGTAGAGGATCGGCGCCTCGAGATAGAAATCGACCATCCTCTCGAAGAATGTCCGCACGGAGGCTGCCTTGTCATGTCCCCATGTGAAGCCGTCCTGGGCTTGCCACTCGACCATCCGCGCGTCGCGGAGGTTGCGCAGGACAGTGGCCTTGCCGTCGAAGTGCAGGTAGAAGGTCGCCCGGCCGATACCGGCCCGCTGCACGATGTCGTCGACGGTGGTGGCGAAGTAGCCCCGCTCTGCGAACGCTTCCAGGGAGGCATCGAGGATGCTCTGCCGGGTCAGGTTCCGTTGACGCTCGCGCATGGACAGTCGTGGAGTAGTGCTCATGAGTCGGTGATCCTAACTAGGGCCGCTTCCGTGCAGCCTTGCTGAGCCGGAATTCGGGGGGAAAATTCTCGTCGTTCGCCTTCACCGAATCGGTCAGTCCCGCCTCCATCATCTCGGCATTCAGATGGAACTCATGCTCGTCCGGGCGGACGAGCCGCCCCATGGATTCGACCATACCGGTGAGCAGACTCCCCATGTACTCCCCCTGATGCTGCTTCATCATCCGGAAGAACATCTTCTGGATGACCACCGTGTCGGTCGGGCGGTTGCGCGCGCACGCCTTCGCGTAGGTCTGCACTTCGTCCTCGAGATCATCTCGGGGCACGACCTTGTTGAGGAAGCCGCACTCGTACATCTCGTCGGCGGTGAACGGCCGTCCGGTGAACACCATCTCCTGGAAACGCCGGATCCCCATCGTCATCGCCCACGTCCACATGCGCGGGCCCCAGCCGACGTAACGGAACGCGGCGTGCCCGAACAATGCGTCGTCGGACGCGATCACGAGGTCGGCGTCGGCAGCCTGGTAGAAGTGCCAGCCGTAGCAGTAGCCTTTGACCTCGACGATGCTGATCTTGTTGAACTCCTGCAGACTCCGGCAACCGGATCGGGCGTCGGCGAACCACGAGCCGTAGTTGCCCATGTTGCGGTAGGAGTCCTTCGGTGGATAGACGACATCGGGGTCGTCGATCCGGAACTCTTCGAGTCGCTCGGCGGAGTCTCCGTGGTCGATACCGGCCATGAAGTCCGGTAGGTCGACCCCGCTCCCGAAGTCGTCGCCCTCCGCCCGCACCACCAGCACTTTCACGTCGTCGTCGATGCTCGCCTGGTGCAGAAGATCGGCGTAGCGCAGCCGCGCTTCGACCGTGGGAGCGTTCAGCCGGTCGGGCCGGTTGAACGTGATGGTCGCGATCTTGGAAACCCGATCCTTTTCGTAGAGGATGATCTCCTCGGCCGACGGCAATTCGTTGTTCGACATTGTCCGCTCCTCGAGTTCAGTGGGTGGTTATCGAGCGGGCGCCCGGCCGATCACTCCGCTTTGTTCCAGTGCACGCAGGTCGCCGTCGGTGACGCCCAGTGCTCTCAGTTCGTCGTCGTTGTGTTGCCCGAGCAACGGCGCCGGACGCTGCGTCAGACGCTCGGGAAGTCCGGTCATGATGAACGGCAGGGTGCTCTGCCGATAGCGTCCGGCGACGGGATGTTCCATGTCCTCGAAGAACTTTCGTGCGAGCAGCTGCTCGATCTCGGCCTGACGATGCGGCTGCATCATCTTGGCGACGGGGACGCCGGCGCTCCACAACAGGTCGACGACATACTCGGAATCCCGGCCGTCGCACCAGGCCTGCATGAGCTTGTCGATCTCGTCGTGATGCTCCAGGCGCCCGGCTGCGGAGACGAAACGAGGATCCCGCAATTCCGGTATCTCGCTCAACGTGTCGACGAGCGCGCACCACTGCGTGTCGTTCTCGACGGCGAGCGCAATCCAGCTGTCGGGCCGGCCGAACTCGTCGAGTTCCTTCGTCCGGTACAGGCCTTGCGGGGCGGCGTCCGGCCCTCGATTGCCCTGCCGTGCCAGGATCGATCCGGTCGCGGTGTATTCGATGACCTGCTCGGCAGTGATGCTCAATGCCGCATCGATCATGGACGCCTCGACGAGCGCTCCTTCGCCTGTGGCCGTGCGGTGTTCGAGCGCGAGCAGCAGGCCGTACACGGCGTGCATACCGGCATTCGGGTCGCCGATACAGGAGGGTTCGAGCGGGTTCTGGTCGGGATAGCCCGTCATCCAGGTCAGCCCGGCGGCGTCTTCGATCGAGTAGGCGAATGCCGCGATGTCGCGCCAGGGGCCGTCGAGTCCGAAGCCCGGCATGCGCACCATCACGATGTCGGGTCTGATCTCCCGCACCCGCTCGTAGCTCAAGCCGGCCTGGTCGAGCACACGCGGCGTGAAGTTCTCCACGAGCACGTCGCATGTTTCGATGAGACGCTCGAGCAGTTTTCGTCCCTCGTCGGTGGTGAAGTCGAGTGTGACGCTCTTCTTGCCTGCATTTCCGCCGAGGTGGATGGGCGAACGCTCCCACCACATGTCGACATCGCCCGAGACTCCACCGACGAGACGGCCTCCGTCCGGGCGCACGACGGACTCGAGGTGGATGACATCGGCACCGAGCAGCGCGAGCAGGTGGGTCGAGGTGGGGCCGGCCCAGAAGGCCGTCATGTCCAGCACCCGCAATCCGGCGAAAGGCAATGTGCCGCTGTCATCGTCGCTGTGTTCGCGCACGGGCCCGAGCGTGGTGTCATGTTCACCGAGCGCCGGAGACGGTTGCGGTGTCGCCCAGGTGAACGACGACACCTGGAAGGGTCGGCGGGGCTGAAGGAATTTCCCGTACGGGTTCTCGACGAACACCTTGCGCGCCTCGAAGTGGTCGAGGGTGGCGATGTTGCTCGGGTCTGCGACGGGAGCGTTCGGGATCCGGAAGGCGATCGCCAGTTCTCGTACCTCGTCGACCGTGCGCTTTCCGACCCACTCTGCGATCAGGGGTGCCACCTCTGCCGGACGGGACATGATCGCGTCGTCCTCGATCCATTCGGCGTGATCCATCATGACGTAGAGATCCTGGCGCTGCTGCAGTGTCCCGCAGGCCATTCCGACGAGTCCGTCTGCAGCCTGCTGGACCCCGGGAAGCACCAACGCACGTTCGGTGCGCCACGGCCGGTCCATCACATCGTGGTAGGTGACGGGGTAGTACGTCAGGCTCAGCACGATGGCCTCGAGCATCGACAGGTCGATCAGGCACCCGCGACCCGTCAGGCGTGAGTTCATGCGTCCGGTCACCACACCGATGGCGGTGTAGGTGCCGGTCACGAACTGACCCACCCGGCCACCCACCTGCACCGGCGCGCGATCCGGCGCCCCGCGACCAAGACCCACGATCGCCCCCGCCCACGCTTGCAGTGTGAATTCGGTTGCAGCCCTGCCGCTCCACGGACCGTCGAGTCCGAACGGGCTGATCGACACGATGACCAGGTGCGGGTGGTCGACTTCCAGTCTCGTCGGATGCAGTGCCGCGATGTTCGCGAACGGGGAGTCGGCCGACCAGATCACTGCGTCGGCGCTCGCCAGCACCCGGTCGACCTGCTCCGCGGCGTCCGGGGAGCCGGGATCGATTACGAAGCTTTCCTTGCCGCCGGCCAGGAACTGGAAGAACGGGCCACTCTTACCCTGTTCGATCTCCGCACCCGAGCCGGACCAGCGACGCAACGGGTCGCCGGTTTCGGTTTCCACCTTCAGTACCGTGGCACCACCGTCGGACAGGAGCCTGGTTCCGTATCCTCCGGCAACGCCCACCGACAGGTCGACGACGACGAAGCCCCCGAGCGGAAGTCCCTCGCTCCAGCTGTCCTGGCCCTTGTTCATTGGAGATTCCTCACGCCCGTCGGATCAGCGGCACCCAGTTCGATAGACGATGTGTCTTGTCATTGGACACTGTCCCTCAGTGCAGGTGCCATCGTCAAGCACATGGTCGGACTCTGACGGAGCTCGTCAGCCTGCGGTCGCGTCGGAGGGGCTGTCGGCCACGTACTTCTCCATGTGCAGAGCGCTCAACAGCTGCGTCGACAGCAGGCTCGCGTCCTGAGCGATACCGGCAGCCGCGACAAATCGGTCGGGTCGCAGGAACAGAACGGACTCACGGTGGACGTCGAACCATCCCTTCAGCTGCCCCAGGTCGCCGACCACGGTCACGTCGTCACCGTACGAGGCCTGCCCGACCTGCGCGGCCGGAACGACAGCGACGAGGCGCGCACCGATCTTGCGCCACGCCTCCACACTGGGCTTGTCGAGCACCGCGGTGGGGTCGTTGTTCCAGCAGAGCACCGCGAACCACCTTCCGAGCGCCTCGTCGAGCAGACACCGGCCGCTCTCGGTAACGACTTCCGGCTGGATGAACATCCGGCCGACCGGAGAGTCCTTGTCGGGAAGCGGCACCACAGCCCCGGTCTCGTACCGCGGCATCGGCTTGAACCGCATCTCGAGGATGTATCGCTTCAGCGTGGGAAGTGCCGACGCCGAGCGGAGCACCCGGTCACGGAACCAGGCAAGGCGCTTGTCCCGCACCGAGATCACCCGTCCGACCATGGTCGACAGATCGATCATCGCGCGCGCATGCCCTCGCCGCTCCGCGTCGTAGGTGGCCAGCAGATCGGGTTCGGCCTGCCCGGAGCACACCGCGGCGAGCTTCCAGCCGAGGTTCACCGCGTCGCGCACGCCGCTGTTGTATCCCTGCCCTTGCCAGACGGGCATGAGATGCGCGGCATCGCCCGCGAGGAAAATACGTCCGCGACCGAACTCGTCCGCGATCCGCGAGTGATGGGTGTAGATGCGATAGGCGATGATCTCGGCGTCCTCCGGGCGCGGGATGTGCAGTCCGAGGAGGGCACGCACGAACCCGATGTCGTCGACCTCGCTGTCATGCTCGTCGTCCATGAGCATGAACTCGAAGCGCCGGATGCCGTGCGCGATCGAGATGGAGGCGTACGGCCGTACGGGGTCGGCACCGACGTAGCTGTTCGGTGTGCCCAGCGGATCGTGGGCCAGATCCACGACGAGCCAGCGCGTGGACGACGTGACACCGTCGAACGCGGTCCCGAGGATATGGCGGGTTCGACTCCGACCTCCGTCGCACCCGACCACGTAGTGCGCACGTACCTCACGAGATACGCCGCCCTCGAGGAGCTCGACGATCACACCGTCGCCGTCTTCGCGCATCGACTGCATCGGGGACGACCAACACACCTCGACACTGTCGAAGCGCCCGAGGCCTTCGAGGAGCTCGGCGTCCACGAGCGGTTGGACGAATCCGTTGCGACGCGGCCAGCCGAACTGCGCCTGACTCGGTGCCATCTCCGCGAGAAGCTCACCACTGCCGTTGACGAACCGCAGGATCTGATTCGGAATGAGGTGCTGCTCAACGTGTTCTGCCAGACCGATGCCTTGGAATGCACGCATGGACTCGTCGTCCAGACCCACACCGCGCGGGTAGTCGATGAGGACGTCGCGCTCCTCCGCGATGAGCACCCTCAGCCCTCGGGCGCCCAAGATGTTCGCCAAGGTGAGGCCGACGGGCCCCGCTCCCACGATGAGCACATCGACGGTAGCCAATTCCGAAGAGGATCGTTCCCGACCGTCGATCACAGGCACTCCCCTTGCATCAGTGTGTTGTAATTATCGAACACCAAGCTTCTATATACACACGTACTATGTCGAATGTGGGGTTACAGTGTCAACACCGGCACCGCATCTGAAGTGCATATAATGAGTTCCATGTTGTATTTCTTGCTCACGGACGGGTGCTGAATGACGACGTCGAACGGGCGTCAGCAGCCTGCACCCCAGGTCGGAAGCCGCACGCTGGCTCGCGGACTCACCGCACTGCTCGCCGTGGTGGACTCCCCCGACGGCATGACAGTCCAGCGCCTCGCCGGGGAACTCGACGTCCACCGCTCGATCGCGTACCGAATCCTGCAGACCCTGCGCGACTTCGGGTTCGTGACGCACGGGGCGGACGGCAGCTACCGCCCCGGGGCGCTCCTGGCGGCCCTCTCGACGTCGTATCTGCCTGCACTACGCGAGATCGCCACCCCCGTGATGCGACGCCTCGCCGACCAGGCCGGGTGCACCGTGCACCTGTTCGTCGTCGAAGGTGAAGAGGCCGTGTCGATCGAAGTCGTGGAGCCCGTGACCGTGCTCCAGCACATCGCCTTTCGAGCCGGGATGCGCACGCCACTCGATCGCGGCGCTGCCGGCTACGCCCTGCTGGCAGCCGGTCCGGCACTTCCGGGAGAGCCGGAAGCCGTCGTCGAAGCACGGCGACGTGGATACGCCACCAGTTCGGGCGAGGTCGAGTCCGGCGCCTACGCGGTCGCGGCCCCGATCGCGAACTCACACCCTGCGGCGTGCCTGACGCTCATGAGCCATCGCGAGAATCAGCCGGCCACGACTGCACCCGACGTCGTGCGGGCCGCAGAGGAGATCGCGCTGGCAGTGCTCGACAGCTGAACACTCATACGGTGCCGGAGAGAAAACCGATCACGGCCTTGTCGCAGATCTCCTGCTGCTCCCACTGGGGCCAGTGTCCGGCGCCGTCGATGAAGAGGAACTGTCCGTTCGGCATCTTGTCTGCCATGTCCATTCCGGCCCCGGCAGGCCCGGACGGATCGTCACTGGTCCAGATCACCAGCGCCGGAGCCGTCACCGCCGCCAGGTCGTCGTCGGTCACCATGTTGCGCCGGCGCACCTCGGGATCCTGCAGACACAGGACATGTCGCATCGACTCGGCGAACGCGGGCTGCGAATAGATCGCACGGCGGCACCCGACGAGTTCGTCGGTGACACTCGCGGCGTCTGCCATCAGCCATTCGAGACGTGCCCGGATGCGTTCCTCCGAAGGATCGTCGGCAGCAGCCTGGCTCAGGTCTCTGATCCGCGCCATCACCTCCGGGGCCGCCATGGTGCCCCCGGGCGTATTGAGCACGACGCGGTCCAGTCGATGAGGATGTGCGACAGCGAACTTGATTGCCACCCACCCACCGAGCGACTCGCCGGACAGGTGCACACGATCCAGACCGAGATCGTCCAGCAGCGCGATGAGGTGGTCGACATAGTCATCGATCTCGAGGTCGCGTTCGGTCGGGGTCGTGTAGCCCTGCCCGGGAAAGTCGTAGGCGATGACGGTGAAGTGCTCAGCGAGCGCAGGTATGTTGCGCGAGAACGCTTCCACATGCCCGCCCGTGCCGTGCATGAGCACCAGCGCGGGCCCGGTGCCCGCGCGCAGCACGCGGGTTCGCCATCCGTCGATCTCGCGGTACTCGATCGCGTGTGCCACCGAACCGAGGTCGTCCCACATCGTCATTGCGCAGCAATCTCCTTCGGTATCGCAGTCTTCGGCACTGCCGTGGTCTTCGGTACTGCAGTGGTGACGGCGAACCCGGCGAACCACTCTTTGATCGGACGGTAGTAGCGGCTGGTCATCTCGTACTCACCCTGAGTGGACAATGCCGCATAGGCAGCGATCCAGGTACGGATCTCGTGGGCGGAATGGCCGCCCTCCTCGATGAACCAGTCGGTCGCCTTCTCATCGAACGCAGCGACATCGCCCGACTCGAATGCGTCGAGCACGAATGCGTCGAACTCGGGGTTGAGGTCGTGGAAATCGGCGGAGCCCGCCGCGAACGCGCCGGCTGCGGCGACCGTGCGAGATTCCCGGACCCGACGCTGTTCCGCAGTCGGGTTGCGCCCGTGTGTAATCCGTTCCGCGACCTCCCGCGTCGCGTTCTCCATGCGGGGAACCGGCGGGTCGTGCGAGAGACCACCCGACCCGACGATCAGCACACGCTTCCCCGACTCCGCGAGCGCCCGCCCCGCGGCCTCCCCCAGCAGACGCGCTCGACTTGCCGGCCCGAGCGGCTCGGCCACGCAGTTGATGAACACCGGAACCAGCGGTGGGAGCTGCTCCACGGAACCGAACAGGAAGAGCAGCGGCTGAACGAACCCATGGTCGACCTGCATCGACTCGGACAGCGCAACATCGACGCCGGACGCGAGCGCGTGTCGCGCGAGGGCGTACGCGGCATCGCGGTCGACGGGTAGCGGACCTTTCGGCAGCCCGTAGTCGCCCACGGACGTCGCCGCCGCACCCACACAGAACGAGGGCATCAGTTCGTACAGGAATCCGTTGTAGTGGTCGGGGGCGAAGACGAGCACGAGCTCGGGATCGAATTCCTCCACGAAAGCGCGTGCACCGGCGAGCTGTGCGTGCACCTCGTCCGCGATGTCTGCTGCCGGGTCGTGCAGGCCGATAAGCGGCGAGTGCGACGAAGCGCAGAGAGCAAGCGGCATGGTCACTCCGTTCGTCAGCCGAGCGAGCCGCATGTGTGCGTTATATACACACAACATCTCGGTATCTACACGCGAGACAGTAACACTCGCCCTCTGGAGGTTCAACGAGTTGCGTGCCCCATCCCAGCGAAAGGAACATCGACGCGTCTGCGAACCGAGACTTGCGCCAACGGCTTTCGCATTATCGACGCTCGGGATGCAAAATCTTCTGCACGCGGGCCAGCACATCGAGTTGCGCACCGTTGTAGAGCTCTTCGAACGCCTGTCTCAGAACAGTGTCGGTTCCGTCGACGCCGTGCCGCGAGTGCGCCACTGGGCTCTCCAACCCAGGATGGTCACGTCGGATCTTGTCGATCTGAGGGGCGTACCGCTCAGCGAGGTCCTGACGTGCCTGCCCGTCGGCGTCGGCGTGCAGCCGGTCGAATTCGTCGCTCTCGGCAGTTCGCTCGACACTGAGCAGCATCTCACTCAATGCTGCCATTGTGGACTCGTCGTAGACACGGGAGTAGATCAGGATCAGGGCCCTGTCTGCCTCGGAGAGCCCTGCATCGCCGGAATCGAAACCTCGGGGCAGATCGATCGAACCGCCGCGATGCCGAACCCTGGCCAACTCTGCCCGCATCCGCTGCAACCGGCTGATCGCCACTGCCAATTCGTCGTCCAGCTCCCCGAGAACCCGGTCGGTACCGGAGTCCTCACCGCCGTCGACGAAATCGACGATCTGATTGAGCGACAGTCCGAGACCCGACAGTCTTTGGACGCGTAAGAGCTGGACCAGGTGCGTCGCGCCGTACTGCTTGTAGCCGTTCGACGCGCGCTCAGGTTCATCGAGCAGGCCCCTGGCGTGGTAGTACCGCACGGTTTTCACTGTGGTACCTGCGAGTTCGGCGAGCCGACGCGTACTCCACACCACAATCCCACTCCGCTCTCGAAGGTCCTCGATCACTTCACCAGTGTGCGGGCGGACCTTCATGAGGCGCCGCGACGCCCACCGAGGTGTTCGGCGAAGTGCTGTTCGACCGCGCGGTAGAGCCGGAGCTGGTTCTCGGGGTTCGCGAAACCGTGGCCTTCGTCGTCGGCAAGGAGGTATTCGACCGGGACGCCTCGATCCTGCAGGGATCGGACGATGTTGTCGGATTCCGCCTGCACGACTCGGGCGTCGTTCGCGCCCTGGGCAACCAACAGAGGGGTGCGGATCCGGTCGACCATGGTGATCGGCGACCGGATGGCCATATCGGCCGCCTCGGCGGGGACATCAGGATTGCCCACATAGCGGTACCAATTGTTGGTGAAATGGGCGCGCGCGAACGGAGGCATCGAACGCAGGAAATTCGCCAGGTCGGAGATACCCACGTAGTCGACCGCGGCAGCGAAATGGTCGGGTGTGACCGTGACACCGACGAGTGCCGCGTAGCCGCCGTAGGAGCCGCCGAAGATGCCGATTCGGTTCTGGTCGGCATACCCCTGGGCGACAGCCCAGTCCGTGGCATCGATGAGGTCGTCGTGCATCGCCAGCGCGAATTCGCCGATAGCGGCCGTGACGTGTCGTCGGCCGTAGCCCGTCGATCCTCGAAAGTTTGCCTGCAGCACCGCATAACCACGGTTCGCCAACAGCTGCGCTTCCGGGCTGTATCCCCAGGTGTCGTGGGCCCAGGGACCGCCGTGGACCAGGAGAACCAGCGGCAGGTTCCGCGGCTCGACCCCGACCGGGAGCGTGAGGAAGGCATGCAGAGGCAGCCCATCCCGAGCCGGGAAGCTCACCGCCTTCATCGGGGCCAGCGACTGCGGGTCCAGGTGCGGATACGGCCGGAACAACTGCCGGCTCTCGCCGGTGGCGTGATCGTAGAACCAGGCCACCGCCGGGTCGCGGTCGTGGACGAACGTGGCGATCCACCGTTGCTCCGACTCGTCCGACGACAACGTGCCCAGCACGCCGTCGGACAACTTTTCCAGCTCCGCGTGGACTTCGGCGAAGTGCGGATCCACCACCTCGATTCGAGGTCTGTCCCCGACGAACCGAGCAGCGATCACCTCACCGGTGCGGCGGCTCGTGAAGACAGTGGGTGGTAGCACGCCGGGGGCGTGTACGCCCACAGTGCACAGATCGTGCCCCTCCACGGCGCAGACGACGGTTTCCCCGCCGGTGTCTCGGTCGATGCGTATCAGCCGCAGATCGTCCGAGTCCTGGTAACTGCCGACCAGGAGGCCTTTCCCGTCTGGCGTGACGATCTGCGGGTAGACGCCGAGCGGATGCTCGGCGCCACCCAGACGATGCAGGAGGCGCCGGTCGCCGGTGGCAGGGTCCACCGCGGAGATCTCGAGAGTGCCGTCCTCGGCCTCGAGGGTCTCGAAGGCTGGGCCTCCGTTGCGGTCGAGCAGCACGCTGATAGTCGGTTCTGTTTGTTCCATGTGCACGACCGTCTCGCCGGCCGCGACATCGAGCCGAAACGCGTCGATGAACATCGGGCGCTGGTTCATCCACACCAGCACGCTGCCGGGCGACGAGGGTAGCGGCTCCACACTGAACACTCGTGATCCAGGTGGCAGCGGAGTCAGATCGACGGCAGGCACGTCCGGGGCATCCAGGTCCACCCGATAGAGATGCCAGTCCTCGTTACCGTCGGTGTCCTGCAGGTAGAGCAGCCAGCGGGAATCGCCGGTCCAGTGGAAGGTCGAGATTCCACGTCGAGTGTCGTGAGTGACGCACACCGCGTCGTCATGGTCGTCGTGAATGCCGCGTACCCATACGTTCCGCCGCCCGTACTTCGGCGCCAGATATGCCAGTCGGTTCCCGTCCGGAGAGATCGATGCACCGGTGAACTGCGGGTCGGCGAAGAAGTCCTCGACCTCGATCAATCCGGGAAGGGAACCGTGCGTCACCATGGTCATTCCGACTCCGATCAGTAGCAGAATCGTGAGCGGCCGGGCGACCGGATCGCGGCGAGATCGGTCGACCGCTCACCACGACGAAACACCGTGCCCCTAGGGCAGGGTCAAGCCCCTGCGAATGTAGTTCACCTCACTGGAACGATGGGGTCGTCTGGTCGGCAGGCCGGGGAGACATCACAAGCTTGCCGACATGCCGATGCCGACCGAACTCTTCCTGGGCTCGGGCCGCCTGGTTCAACGAGAATATCTTCGCGATCACCGCACGGACGTGACCCTCGCGAGCGATGTCCATCCGCATCGCGAGGTGGGTGGGAGTGTGCATGCTGGAGCCGATGATCCGGGCATTGTGGAGATAGAGACGGCGCACGACGAACGCGACGGCGTGTCCGCGGGCCCTCGGCGTCGTAGATCGCCGGGTCGACCACCACCCTCCGACCGACCATGCCCGTATCTCCTCCCGGCCCGACCGACGCAATCACACCGGCCACGTCTGCGCCTTGATCCGCACCACGGTCATCTGAACAGGAAAACCCTTGCACCACAGTCCGTTCCGACAATGGTTCGATGACCTATCGGGGCGGCTCGCCACGGCCGCGTCGACTTCCCCGATAGGCGCCCACTCGGATACCGGCCAGCCATTCGGGCCGCAGCACCACATCAGGCGCACGATTCAGTACCGGATCGAAGCTCGGTTGCTCATCGTCCGGGAGCTCGAGCACCTGCGTCAGCGTCAGCCGGCCGGCAGGCACGGACGTGCCAGAGAAGGAGACAAGTTCGAGCCGGAAACTCAATGGAGCGTGGATGAGTGCACTGCGCAACGCCTCCAGGGTCGTGGACCTGGGATGCGCGCCTTCCGGAATGGCGACGATCCATCTGAGTTCCGTACCCTTCGACGAGTAGGGCATCAGTGTGCTGTAGCGGGCGTCGGGCCAGTTCTGCACAGGAAGCGGGAAGAGCCGTGTGACTGTCGCTGTGCCGGAGCTGGCAAGCAGAAGATCCCAGTGTGCGTCCGGCGCTTCGAGCGGAATCTTCAGTGCGAGCCCCAGGACGTCGGGCACACCCGTCGGCGTTCCTACACCTCCGGACAACCGGGCCACGACGTCGACCGGCGTCGCTGTCTGCTGTGTCCACCACGGGGAGTCGAATTCGATGTGGCCGGTGGCTGTCACACCACGCGGATGGAAGACGCGGGCACGGCCTCGCAAGACCGCACCGACGCGGAATAACGCCTCCGTCAGTGTCGTTCGTACCGTTCCCACGAGCGCACCGGCCGACATGGACACCTCACAAGGATCGAGTACGACCACGCCGGGCTGTGACGCGGCACCTCCGCATTCCCCCAGCTCTCCCCTCCCAAACGTACGCATTCCGGACATATGACAGGACAGCAGGGTGGATTCGTCACCGATGGGGCATACCTCAGCTATGGCGGTCGAACTATGAGGAGGGGCGATGCCCGACTGGAACGAAATATTCGCGCCGAGTGTCTCGGTGCTCGAACTCGTGGTGCGCGGCACCGTCACCTACCTGGTGCTCATGATGGTGTTCCGGCTGGTCGGGCAGCGCGAAGCGGGTGGGTTGGGATTGACCGATCTGCTCGTCGTCGTGCTTGTCGCCGATGCTGCGAGTGTCGGTCTGATGGGTGATGCCGACACGATCGGCGACGGATTCATCGTGGTGGGCACAATGCTGTTCTGGAGTGTCGTGCTCGACGCGCTGTCCTACCGGTGGTCGGGATTCTCCCGGTTCATCAAGGCACGCCCGCGCGTGTTGATCTCGGAGGGGCAGCTCAACAGAAGAGCCATGCGTCGAGAATTCATGACCTACGACGAGGTGCTCTCGCAACTCCGGTTGCACGGCATTTCCGACATCGCCGACGTGCATCGGGCGTACCTGGAACCGAGTGGCATGGTGAGTGTGATTCCGGCCGAGAACAAGCACGTGGTCGAACAACCCGAGAAGCCGGCGATGTGAACTTCTCGAATCGGGCGCTGCAGGCTACGACGAGGCCGGTCATTACCGACCGGCGCTCGCAATCGGCAGACGCAACCGCACCTCGGTGCCGCGCGGTTCGTTCGCAAGGAACCGGATGTCGCCGCCATGTCGTTCGACGATGTGCTCCGACAGGATCAGGCCGAGGCCGGAGCCGTCCTGTTTTGCAGAGAAGGCCCCAGACGCCAGGCGGTTCTCGGGCGCACGCTCCATCCCGCGCCCTTGATCGGACACCGAGACACACGCCCACTCACCGTCGCGCGACGTGCTCACCGTCAGTTCCTTGACTTCGGTGGTCGGCAGCACGATCTCGTCAATCGCGTTGAAGCACAGATTGATAATGACCTGACCGATCAGCACGCTCTCGCCCTGAATGGGCAGGGACTCGGTCGTCGGATGCACATCGACGCGAATCCCGCGTTCGGCCGCACGCAGTCGGACGAAGTACAGACTCTCCTCGACCACCTCGTTGAGATCCATTGCAGACATGGTCGATTCGATCCGGCGCACATACCGCTTGACGGACGCAACGATATCGGCGGCGCGGCTCAGTTGCTTCTCTGCCATGTCCAGCCCGTATGAGAGCTGTTCCCGGTCGAGAGTGCCTCCCGCGACACGCGCCTTCAGCCCGCTCAGGTAGTTCGACGACGCCGCCAAGGGTTGTCCGAGTTCGTGGGCAAGGATCATCGCCATGTCGCCCATCGCGTTGTAGCGACTCAGATACTGGAGATTGGCCTCCTGGTACTCGTGCCGCTGTTCCAGTTCGACACGTTCGGTCACGTCTCGGACGGCCAGCACACGCGACACGATGCCGTCGTGCACCACGTCCTCGAGTTCACCGGCGAGCCAGGTGGTGCTCCCGTCCGCCTTCGTGATCTTCTGCGTGATCTTGACGGATCCGTGTCCGGAAGCCAGCTTGACCACCACCTGCTCGGAGTTCAGCACCGGGTCGCACCGACCCAGATCCTCGAGGTGGACACCCATCAGTCGGTCGGGCGTGGAATCGAACAGCCGCGCGGCGAGGGGGGAGATGTCTTCGATGCAATTGTCATCGTCGAGCACCAGAATTCCGGCCGACGTGTGGGTCATGATCCGCTGAAGCGACTGGGAGACCCAGCTGAGTTCCTGCTGGATCTCGACCTCCTCCGAGATGTTCCGGAACTCGACCATCACCACCGGGCCGTCCTGGAACTGCATGAGCGACGCGGTGGCATCGGTGAGGAAATCGACGCCTGCCTTGGTCCGGTATTTCCACTGCCTGCGACTCGTCCCATGCACCACGGCGGATTGGAGCCATGCGACACCGAGCGCCCGACGGTACTGGCGTTCCTGGCTGCTCATGTGGTGCGCCTTGAGCGGGCGCAACTCTTCGAGCGTGAACCCGAACATCCGGCATGCAGCGGGATTCGCCCACAGGATGTTCTTCGACGCGGCCTCGTGGATGAGGATGCCCGTCTGCGTTCGTTCTGCCATCGCCTGAAAGTCGCGCCGGGTCGGGAACATCGATCAACACCTCCGAGACCATGACGGCCCATCATCGAATGCGATGCGTCTCATCCGCCATAAGGAATTACTTTATGGCCTCGAGAGAAAACCCCGATACCGCCGTAGCCGCGTCGTCCATAGCGTGTTCATCAGCGCGAACACGTATCGAAACGGAGACGAGATGACGATCCCCAGCACCACCGAACGGATCGCAGCCGAGCCAGTGGGTCCGGCGCGGGACCAGGCATTCGACGATGCGCTCGAAGTGCTGTGCGATCGTCGCGACGAGTTCAACCAGCAGCACTTCGTGCCTCCCGACTACATTGCGCTACTCAAGCGTGCCGGGATGTATCGGGCGTCGACACCGGCGCAGTTCGGCGGCGAACCAATGGATCCGTCGTCGTTCATGAAGCTCGTCGAGCGGATCTCCGCGGTGGATCCGGCCACAGGCTGGGTCGCGAGCTTCGGATCATCACTGGTGTACTTTTCGGCTCTGCCGGTCACGACGCAGGCGAAGATCTACGCCGACGGACCCGACCTCGCCTACGCGGGGGGCCTGTTCCCGATGCAGGAAGCCGAGAAGGTGGATGGCGGCTACCTGTGCAGCGGGCTCTGGCAGTTCGCCAGCGGATGCCGTGGTGCCGACATTCTCGGCATCGGTCTCGCAGGTGGCCCGGACAGTAACGGAATGCCGCTCACCGCGCTCGTGGACCCGGCCGACGTGGAAATCGTGGAGAACTGGGATGTGGCCGGCATGAAGGCCACCGGCTCCCATGCGGTCCGCGCAGACCGCCTCTTCGTACCCGAGGAGATGACCTTCGTGCGTGGCGGAGCGCCACAGGTCGACGAACCGATCACCCGCTACCCGATGCTTTCGTACGCCGCACAGGTGCTTGCGGTGGTGACGCTCGGAGCCGCGCGCGGCGCCCTCGATTACGTGCGCGAGGTCGGATCGGCCCGCTCGAGCATCACCGGCGGCGCAGCCAAGGGAAACCGGCCCGCCTACAAGACAGGACTCGCGAAAGCCGAGGCCGACCTCCGCTCGGCACGGGCATTCTTCTACGAGGTCACCGATGAGGTCTGGAAGCGCGCGGTCGCGGGCGACCCGATCACGACCGAACACAAGACACTGCTCCGGTTGGGTGCCACCCAGGCCGCGCATGTGGGGCGCGCAGTGGTGCTCACCGCGTTCGACCTCGCAGGCACCGGCGCGATCTACGAGAGCCATCCGCTACAGCGGTATCTGCAGGACGCCCTCGTTCCGGCCCAGCACGCGATGCTCCAGACCAACACCTTCGAGGCCGCCGGTTCGATCCTCCTCGGCCTCGACGCCGGAATCCCCAGCTTCCCCTGATCCCGCTCGCCCACCAATCGAAAGGACACCGTCATGGCCGAACCGCTGCGCACCCTGTTCTGCATCGGCAACAACCAGAACTTCTTCGATCTGCCCAAGACGGAGATCGGCCCGGTGTGGGTCGGCATTTCCACCATGCTCTCGAACCTGAAAAACATGGACGGCATCGAGCTCATCGGCACGTTCGACGACGATGCCCACATGGTCGGGCCATCCGACGGCTGGCCGTGGACCTGCTACGTCCTTGCCGATGTCAAAGATCAGGAAACGGTCAGGAGCGCTTGTAACCTGCTTCGCACCACCATGATCGGCGAGTACGCACTGTGGAAGTACTTCAAGATCGAGGCGCGGATGGGGCGTGAGCTGACCATCCGGGATGACGTGGAGTTGTGATCCGGTGAGCGACGTGGAGAAGCGTCTCGCTGCGCTCGAGGCCAAGGACGCCGTCCGTGACTGCTTGACCCGCTACATGGACCTGTGCGACGTGCCCGGACCGCTGGACGACGTCGCCCAGATCGGATTGCTGTTCACCGCGGACGCGACCTGGGAGGGTGTCGGCCCCGAGTACGCCGGCAAGTTCGGCATCGCCCGGGGGCGAGACGAGGTGGTCGCGCTGGTCTCGCGGTATCTTCCGCCGACAGACCACTTCGTGCGCAACGCACATCTGCTCGGCAGCGAACAGATCCGCCTCGAGGGCAACGCAGCACGGGGCCGCTGGATCATGCAGCAACTCTCGCTCTACACGAACGGCACAGCCGAATTATTATGCGCCCGGCTCGAGATCGACTTCGAGATCGAACGACTCCCCCACACCACAGCCCGCATGCACCGTTTCCGCACGCAGCGACTGTTCGCAACACCGCTGCCCATCGAGGCGATGAGCCACCTTCACTGATGCGGACGCCCACACGTGACGAATTCCGAAGGAAGAACACACCATGACAACGGTCGAGCATTCGATCCAGGAGAACTACGGCGATCTCGTCGGCACCGATCGCGTCGCCGGCCGGCTTTACACCGACCCGGAGATCTTTCGCGTGGAGATGGAGAAGATCTTCTATCGCACGTGGGTGTGGGTCGCACACGAGAGCGAGATCCCCGAGGCCGGCTCGTTCAAGACCACGCAAGTGGGTGATCAGCCGGTGATCGTGACCCGCGACCGCAAGGGCACTTTCAACACCCTCTTGAACCGCTGCCGTCACCGCGGCGCAACGGTCTGCGATCAGCGCAGCGGTAAGGCGAACGGATTCACCTGCCCGTACCACAACTGGTCGTACGCACTCGACGGTCGCCTGCGCGGCATCCCTTACCCCGACGGGTACGAGGGTGTCATCGACAAGAAGGACTACCCGCTCCAGACACTGCGCACCGAAAGCTACATGGGGATGATCTGGGCGACGTTCAACCAGGACGCCGAACCTCTCGAGGACTTTCTGGGCGACGCCAAGCTCTGGATGGAGCGATTCTTCAAGCAGAGCAACGGTTTACCGACAAAGGTCATCGGTGTGCACAAGTTTCGGTTCAAGGGTAACTGGAAGATCCAGCTCGAGAACACCACCGACGGCTACCACTTCCCGATGGTTCACAAGTCCTGGATGGCGTCCGTCGATGCGGAAACCGCGAACATGATGTCGTTCATGGACGATCCGACGGCCGAGACACACTCACTCGGCAACGGACACAGCGTCGCCATCATGGCCGCCGCTCACATGGATCTCGATATCGACGACGGTGCCGAAGAGATTCAGCCCCGATTCCAGCACCTGGTCGACGAACTCACCGAAGCGGGCGAAAGCCCCGAACGGATTCGCCGCTACATGCGCTCGATGCACGGATGCGGATTCAATCTCAACACATTCCCGAACGTGGCTATGTCCTCGTCGTTCTTCCGCGTCCTCGTCCCCATCTCCGTCGACGAAACCGAGATCTGGCACATGGCCATCGGCATGGACGGTGGACCCGAGAACGTCAACCGGGAGCGCCTGCGCATCCACGAACACTTCCAGGGACCGTTCGGCTTCGGCAGCCCCGACGACGCCGAAGGCTGGACGCGGGTACAGATCGGTGCCGGCGGCAACCCCGACATGCCGATCCTCGTCAACCGTGGCGAGGGCCGCGAATACCTCACGAAAGAAGGCTGGCCCACCTCCCACGTCACCGATGAGACGGGAATGCGTGAGGCCTACGCGATGTGGAAGAAGCTGATGAGCGATGACTGACCTCACCTTTACCGATCCCCGCGTCCTGCGCGCCATCGAGCTCATCTGGAAGGAAGCCGAAGCGCTCGACGACAAGGACTACAGGTCGTGGGAGCAGATGTACACCGACGACGGCCACTACGTCGTCCCGATCGACCCGGACACCGAGGACTTCGGATCGACGCTCAACCTGGTGTACGACGACAAGCGCATGCGGCGACTCCGCGTCGAGCGCATGCTCCAGGGCTATTCGCCGTCCGCGGTGGCGGCGGCACGCACCGTGCGGGTGATCTCTCGTTTCACCGTGCGCGAGCTCACCGACAGCTCCGTCACCATCCGATCGGCTCAAATCCTCAACGCGTTCAAACGGAACGAATTCCTGACTTTGGGCGCGAACCTGACTCACACTGTCGTCCTCGACGACGAGGACGGCGACAGGATCTCGCTCAAAGTAATCCGGCTCGTCGACAGCGAGGACGCAGTCAGCGCCTCCGGTTACCTGCTGTAAGGAGCTGAATTGACTACCACAGCCACTCGCGGCATCGCGGTCGTCACCGGCGCCGCAGGCGGAATGGGTGCCGTCATCGCCAGGAAACTGCATACCGACGGTCGACGCGTCCTCCTCGCCGACCTCGACGGCGCCGCGGTCGATGCGCTTGCATCGGAGCTGTCTGCCGACGGATCCACCGCTCGGGGCGTCGAGCTGGACGTCGGCCACAAGGTCGGGTTCGAGGAGAGTCTCGCGGTGTGCGAGGACCTCTGGGGCACACCCACGATTCTCGTCAACAATGCTGCGGTCACGCAGGCCGCCGACCTGATGACGCTCGAGGAGGACGACTTCACGAGCGTCCTGAACACGAACGTCAACAGCATCTTCTTCGGATGCCAGGTGTTCGGGGCGGCCATGGCCGACAAGGGTTTCGGACGAATTGTCAACATGGCCTCACTCGCGGGACAGAACGGTGGTACCGCCACCGGCGGCCACTACGCCGCATCCAAGGGAGCTATCCTCACCACCACCAAGGTGTTCGCGCGTGAGCTGGCGAGCCGGGGCGTGACGGTCAACGCCGTCTCGCCCGGCCCCCATGATCTGCCCGTGGTGCGCAGGACGGTGCCTGCCGACAAACTCGAGGGCATCGTCGCGAGCATCCCTGTGGGACGACTCGGCAGCCCGTCGTTCATCGCCGACACAGTCGCCTTGCTTGCCTCCGACAACGCCTTCTTCGTCACGGGCGCCTGCTGGGACGTCAACGGCGGACTCTACGTCCGCTGACGTCCCTTCCCCTTCCACTGTCGCTACACGAGGAGAAACGGACATGGCACTCATCGACGTCATCGTCTCCGACATCACTCAGGAAACGCCGACCATCAAGTCGATCAGGTTGGAGAAGTCCGACGGGTCGCCGCTCGGCACCTACCTGCCCGGCGCACACATCGACGTGGAGGGGCCGACGGCCATCACCCGCCAGTACTCGCTCTGCAGCACCCCCGACGCCGCGGATTCGTTCGCTTTCGCCGTCAAGCGGGAAGCAAACTCCCGGGGCGGGTCTGCTGCACTGCACGAACTCGCGGTCGGCGACACACTCCGTATCAGCGAGCCCCGGAACCTCCTCGGCATCGCAGCCGGTGTACATCACCACGTGCTCGTGGCCGCAGGTATCGGCATCACGCCGATGCTGAGCATGGCGCGGTACATGGACGTCCACGGCATCAGTTTCGAACTGCACTACTTCGCCCGCACCGAAAGCGAAGCCGCGTTCCTTCCACTGTTGAACGACCGCTGCCCAGACAAACTGCATGCGCACATCGGGGTTGCACGCGAGTCTCAAGAGCAGGTGCTCGACGACGCCTTCGCCGGTGTGCCTGCGGGCTCGCATATCTACACGTGCGGGCCGGATGGGTTCATGGACAAGGTCGTCGCGGTCGCAGGCCGGCACGTGTCGCCCGATGCCGTGCACCTCGAGAACTTCCACGCTGCCGAACAGCCCGATGCGTCCGAGAACGCGTCCTTCGAAGTGGAACTCGAAGGCGAGACCTACGAGATTCCCGCAGACAGGAGCATCGTCGAAGTACTCCAGGAGAACGGCTGCGACGTCGACACCTCCTGTCAGGAAGGCGTCTGCGGCACCTGCATCATGCAGGTACTGGAAGGCTCGCCCGAGCACCGCGACAACGTGCTCACGAAAGCCGAGAAGGAATCAGGCGAGACCATCGCGGTGTGCGTGTCGCGCACGACGAGCAGCCGGCTCGTTCTCGACTACTACTGAACTGTCCTATCGGTCGGCGTCCGGGACCTCCACTCCGTACCGGAGGAGGTCCCGGACGAAGGTTCCGATGCTGTCGGAATCGGTCTTGCTCTTGATTCGGGCGCGATGGACATCGACGGTCTTCACGCTCATGCCCAGCCGGCGGGCAATGTTCTGGCTGGGTAATCCTTCGACGACCAGGGCGAGAATCTGCCGTTCTCTCGGAGTCAGGCACTCGAGCTTCTCCTGAACCACTGTTCTCGAAACATGTTCGGCGAAACGAATTCTGGCTCGTTCCGCACCGGACTGTACGGCGTCGAGTAGTCGCTGCGGATCGTAGGGCTTCTCGAGGAAATCCATCGCTCCCTTCTGCAGCGTCGAAACAGACATCCTGATGTCGCCGTGAGCGGAGACGAAGATGATCACGACGTGCGGGGCGAATTCGTTGATCTTCTCCTGCAGCCGAGTGCCGCTCATTCCGGGCATCCGGACGTCGAGCACGATGCACGCCGGCTTCGACCCGTCGTACACATCGAGGAAGGCATCGGCGCTGTGGCAGATCACCGGCCGGATGCCGATGCTCTCGAGAATCCAGTCGACAGAATCGCAGAGCGCGGGGTCGTCGTCGACGACGTACACCGTCGTCTCCGGGGTGTCATCGGTCGCGCGTGCGGAGGTCATTGGGTATTGTCTCCCCAGCCTGCCTCCGCAGTCCAATACCGTGCTCCCACTGCGCTGAGCTTGGGTTCCCACGGTGTGGTGCGTCGAAGCAATGGCTCTTCACCACGCACAGACTCGTCGGCGGCCTCCGGACCGTCTGCCTCCACCGTCCAGTGCACCCAGTTGACCTCTCGGCCGTACTCGTCGTGCACGAACAGGTCGACGTGATGCCACCCGTAGTTGAAAGTGTCCTCGTAGCAGGTGAGGAACATCCGGTGATGCTTGACCGGTCGGGGTGTCAGCAACTCTTTATCTCCTGAAATCGTCAGCGGTGCAGCCATTGTCAACCAACCACTGCGGGAAGCTCGCGTAGGGCGGCCTCGAGCGCCTCACCTACATCGAACAGATGCGCTTCGTCGCCTGTCGATCCGACGACCTGCAGACCCAACGGAAGCCCCGACGTCGTGCGGGCACCCGGTACCACCACCACCGGCGCGCCGAGCAACTGCCACGGACGACTCAGAATCGGTGAACCGGTGGCAGAGAGCCCCCTCGGCGCCGGCCCGGTCGCGGCAGGACCGACGATCACGGACGGGCCGTCGAGAATCTCGCGCAGGAGTTCACACGACCGGTCGCGCCGAATCAATGCCGCGGAGTATGCGGAATCGGAAATCTCGCGCCCCTGCTGGAGCAGATCCCGAATCTGGGGGCTCAGGTCGTCGTGATGCTCGTCGAACTCGCGGGCGCGCGCACGTGCAGCCTCGTAACCCATCACGGTGAGGTGATCGTCGGCCAGCGTCTTCACGTGGTCGTCCCAGTCGAGAGGTTCCGACCGGAACCCCAGGTCGTGCAGGAGGGCAGGCATCCGCCCCAGCAGCGCGATCATCGAGGGGTCCAGGTAGTCGAGGTAGCTACCGCCCCAAACGAATACGCGTGCCAACGTGCCGGACGACCTGCTCGGCTGTGTGCCGACGAATGCGTCGTGCACGTAGCGGAGGTCGGCCACAGTTCGGGCGAGAAACCCGAGGGAATCGAGGGATTCGCTCAGGCCGACAATGCCCGATGTGTCGGTACTGCCGTGTGCGAGGACCATTCCCGCCGCGCCGCAATACGACGCAGGACGAGTCAAGGACCCAGCGGTCTGCGTCCCGAGCGCCAATGGCACTGTGCCCGCGCCGACTGCCGCCGCGGAACCGCTCGACGACCCGCCGGGTGTGTGATCGAGCGCGCGGGGGTTGCGGGTGGGTCCGGGCCGGAAGTAACCGAACTCCGTCGTCACGGTCTTGCCCTGCACGACGGCCCCGAGCGACCGCAGTCGGGCGACGCAGGGAGCATCTGAAGCGGCTGCAGAGGTGGGAGTGACGGACGAACCGGCGCGAGTGGGCATACCCGCCACATCGATGAGATCCTTCACCCCGACGGAAACACCGCGTAGCGGGAGGTCGCGCCGGTCGCGGTCGATGTCCGCAGCCTCCGCCTCTACCGTCGGCGACAGCTGTACCCATGCAGCGAGCTCCGGCTCGCGTGTCTCGATCGCAGTTCTGGCCTGGGAGACGAGCTCCGTCGCCGTCATCGAGCCCGCCCGGATCGATCGCACCTGTTCCGACACCGAGAAACCGACCGCGGGCGCGTTCACATCTTCCTCCTACATTCGCTGACCTCCCCATTCTGCCCAGTGAGCGCGGCCGATGACAGTAAAGGTTTCCCTCCTACCCGAGCAACGAAAGGCCAAATATGTTTTCCCCACCGTCGGCCCGACGTTTGCTCCTCGAATACTTCCTGCACGCCCCACGCACCACGCTCCATTCCCAGCCCACAAGAAAGGCGGCTGCACATGGCTTCGACCGTGGCGCCGGACAAGATCATCGATTCTCCCCGAACGGGGACGTCGAAGAAGATCGATTTCGGCAGAATGAACCGCAAGGCCTGGCTCGTCACAGCACTGCTCGTCCTGTTCCAGATCGTCGCGTTCGCCGACAAAGCTGTGCTCGGTCTGGTTGCGTCCGAGGCGATTCCCGATCTGGGTATCTCCGCCGTCGAGTTCGGCTTCATCGGCAGCGCCTTCTTCTTCCTGTACGCCGTGGTCTCCGTCGTAACAGGCTTCCTCGCAGCCAAATTCTCGGTGCGGTGGATCATCCTCACGATGGGTGTCGTATGGGCGGTCATGCAGTTCCCCATGCTTCTCGGCGGCGGTGCAGCGATCCTGCTGGTGACGCGTATCGTGCTCGGCGGCGCCGAGGGGCCTGCCACCGCGATGTCGCTGACCTCGGTCCACTCGTGGTTCGAGCCGCGGCGCCGTGCACTGCCGTCGAATCTCGTGGCTGCGGGTTCCACACTCGGCCCTGTTCTCGCCGCACCCGCGCTGGCATGGGTCATCGGTGAATGGGGTTGGCGATGGGCCTTCGGTGTCCTCGGGATCGTCGGCTTTCTCTGGGTGATCGCGTGGGTGTTGCTCGCCGGCGACGGACCCTACTCGGGCCATGGAAAACAGGGCGACGAGGGCGTGCCCGCCGAATCCGACGCCGATGCCGATGATGTCGACAAGCAGAGACCCATCGCACTCTGGCGGGCGTTCGCCAGCCTGACCTTCCTCGCAGCTGTCATCGGAGGCGGATCCAATTTCTGGGTTCAGGGGTTCGTGACGACGTGGCTTCCTCAATACCTCGGAACCGTCGTCGGGCTTTCCCTCCCGCAGGTCGGGACGGTGACCACCATTCCGTGGATCCTCGGAGCTGTCGTCCTGCTGCTCCTCGGCTTCCTCGGCCACCGGCTGATGCAGAAGGGATTCAATTCGCACCGCTCCATCGCGATCCCCTTCGGTATCGCGGCGCTCGTTGCCGGCGTCTGCTTCATCTTCGTGCAAGCAGCCTCTGGTGTCTTCGCTGTCGCGCTGCTCTGCCTCGCGGCCGGGTGCAGCCTCGCCTATCCCATGACCGCGTCAGCGCTGGCATTCTCCGTGGGCAGGAAGCAACGGCCCATCATGATGGCCACACTCGGTGGTGTCGCCTCCGTCGGAGCGATCATCTCGCCCACCCTCGTCGGATGGCTGATGACCCGAGCCGGATACGTCTCACCTCCCTCCGGAGCTGAACTCACTCCCGAAATGGCGAACAACATGGCCGTCGGAGTACACCAGGCATTCACGATCACCGGCATCCTTCTCCTGGTAGGAGGCGTGCTGTGCATCCTATTCCTCCGTCCCGAAGCCCTCGGACGCACGCTCCAGGCCGGCTACAGCAAGTAAACCCCCAGCAAGGAGGGCACACATGTCCACCGACACCACCATCGAAATCGACAGTGACATCGACAAGGGACTGTTCCGCGAGGTGATGGGCCATTACCCCACCGGCGTCGCGGTCGTCACGGGACGCGCGGACGATGGCGAGCTGCTCGCCCTCGTCGTCGGGACATTCAGCTCGGTGTCGCTCGAGCCGCCCCTCGTCTCCTTCATGCCGATGAAGACGTCCAAGACCTTCGACAAGCTCCGCCGATGCACTTCGGTGTGCATCAACATCCTCGGTGGCGAACAGGAAGATCTGGTCTCCACGATCGCGCGACGCTGGGAGAACAAGTTCGACGGCATCGACTGGTTCACCTCACCGTCCGGCCACCCGGCGCTCGAACGGTCCGTCGCGTGGATCGATGCGCGTATCACGGACACCGTCGACGCCGGAGACCACTGGATCGTCCTCTGCAACGTGATCGATATGTCCGTCACCAATCCTGTTGCACCGCTGATCTATTTCCAGGGCGGTTACGGCAGTTTCGTCAGTACATCGTTGATGGCCCGGATGGATCCCGCGATTCTGGACGAGATTCAGGACGCGGAGACCGCGCGTCCCGACGTCGAGGCACTTGCCCAGAGCATCGGATGCGAGGTCATCCTCTACACAGCGATCAGCAGGGACGAGATGGCGACGGTCCTATCGGCGGTCGGGTCGGGCGTCGAGCGGGAGAACGGCCTTGCACGGCGGATACCGATCGTTCCGCCCATCGGCGACAGTGTGGTCTTCGATCTTTCCGACGATGAGCAGGAGCAGTGGCTGGCCAACGCTCACGGTGTCGACGACTCTGTGAAGGAGCACTACCGGCAACGGATCACGTTCCTTCGCACCCACGGTTACGTGCTGTCGCTGCTCCCGCAAGAGGGCATCACCGCATACGACACGATGTGTGAGGCCACCCGACGATACGAATCGGGACGCTTGACTCCGTTGCAGGAGCGTGGCATTCGCGCATCGATCGTCGAATCGACCGTCGACTACCGTCCGCGGGAACTCGATCCTGTCGGTCGCTACAGCGTCGGTTCCATCGTGCTACCCGTGCGCGATCGGGATGGTAACCACACCTTGACGTTGCGTCTTGCTCAGCTCCCGGCGAACACATCCGGAGCGACAGTGGCGGAATGGATTTCGGGAGCCAAGTCGGTGGTCGCGGTGCTGGAAGGTCAATCGGGTCGACAGTAGGTGTACCGGTGTGGTGGTAGGTGTACGGAATTTCCCTACACCTACCACCACACGGCGCGCTTACGGCTCAGCCGGATCGCGTAGTACACCCGCTGGGACTATGCCTCGAGCACCAGCAGGAACCCGCCGCCCCCGGCGTCGACCCGGGTGGTGAACTGTATCTCCGGCTCCAACCGTGACAGCCTGTCGAGCAGCCACTCGGAGGCATCCTCGGCGTCGGACTTCGCAGGGCAGCGGGCCACCGCGGCGCGTCCACCCTTACGTCTCAGCTGCTCGACCGTGTCGACGATGGGCGCCGGGTCGACGACGAACAGCGAGTCGGGCCACGGCACGACGGGCTTCACGGCACCCTTCTTGGTGTTGCAGGCACGGTGTGCGAGTCGCTCCACCCCACCCTTCCCCTTGCCCTTCTTTGCCATGTTGATGCTGTCGATGCTGGGGCCGCGCGAGTCGTTGACCGACATGTCGGGGTCCACCGGTTCGTCACATAGCCAGCATCGCCACGACTCGCGGTCGCCGACTTCCTGAAGGGTGCTCATGGCGACAAACGCTACCCGTGCCTTCGATGGGGTCAGGTCACCGGAGACTGTTCCGCACCACCCGGTCGATCAAGTCACCTTCGTCGACTCCCGACGCCGCCAACCCCAGCGCCCCCGTCGACGAGAGCACCGCGATCCCGTGCACACCGGTCCACAACACAGCCGCCCGCTGCGGCGCATCGTCGGCGCCTGCGGACTGCTCGACCATCGTGACCAGCGAGGTGAACAACGGTTGCGACACGTTTCGCAGTTGCGCTCCGGATCCTTCGAGCAGGTCGTGACGGAAGATCAGCGTGAACATCGCCGGTCGGCGTCGGGCGAAGTCGACATAGGCGGCGGCCAAGGCCGAGAGGTTGTTGTTCGGTTCCACTGCGGCGGCGATCGCCGCCGAGAGGTCTTGCAATCCGACTTCGGCGATCGCCGCGAGGAGACTCTTGTGCGTGGGGAACCACCGGCGCGGCGCCCCGTGGGAAACTCCCGCTCGCCGCGCGATCTCTCGAAGGCCGACGTTCGCCGACCCCGTTTCCTCCAGCAGTTCGATGCCTGCTCTTACCAGCGCGGATCTCGTGTCTTCCGTGTTCACGTAGACAGTGTCTCCCATTTTCGTGTAGACACTGTCTATGAATTTTTGGAGCGCGTGCTTCTACAGGCTGTGCAGGTACGCCCTGATCGGGCCGGCGCTACACCTGATCGGCCGCCCCAAGATTTCGGGACGTGAGCACATTCCACGACGAGGACCGGTCATCATCGCAGCGAATCACCTCGCCGTCCTCGATTCGTTCTATCTGACGCTGGCGGCACGACGGCAGATCACTTTTCTGGCGAAGGGCGAATATTTCGACAAGGCCGGCATCGCCGGCGGGTTCCAACGCTCGTTCTTCTCGGCCATGGGTCAGATTCCCGTCGATCGACGAGGAGGATCCCATGCGTCGCCCGCGCTCGCTGCCGCAACGCGGATCATCGAGCAGGGTGGGGCGTGGGGCATCCACCCGGAGGGCACACGCTCCCCCGACGGGCGGCTCTACCGAGGGAAGACGGGCGCCGTCCGCGTCGCGCTCGAGACCGGAGTACCTATTGTGCCAGTGGCGATTACAGGAACTCGACCGGACAGGTCCATTTCATGGTGGCGCCGCCAGGTGACGGTGGAGATCCTCGAGCCACTTGACATGGAGAGCTTCCTCGACGCCGGTTCACAAGGTGTCCGAGCAGCCACCGACACATTGATGCTCGCCATCGCCGTTCGAACAGGGCAGGAGTATGTCGATACATACGCGCGAGCGCGGGAAAACCCAACCGGCCCTCAGTGTTCAGCTTCCGGCATCGGTGGTGGTCGCCAGGACTGAGTCAGGAGAACTTTCCTCCACTTGTCCGGCTTCCCGTTGCCTCACGACCCACGGAAACCCTTGTTCTGCGGGGAAACTTTTCACAGCGTGGGCTCACCCCTCCGGCGGGTACGTCAGGTTCCCGGCGTGCACCCGTGCATGCTCGTTCAATGAGGCCGCTTTCGTCGACGTGGCCGACATGATGTGTGCGACGTCGAGACCCGCGACGATCAGCGCGTCGGTGATCAGTCTGCGATGACAGCGCCACGGCACCGCCTCGCTGCACATGATCGCAGGGCGTTCGTGGCCGGACAGTTCGATCAGCTCGCTCAGGCCTTCCTCGAACTCGCTGCTCTGCATGTAGTCGGCGTAATCACGAAATGCCTTGACGCGCCACGCTCCGTTGGGCGTCGGCGTGCCTTTCGGAGTGTGCCGTCGACCTCCCAACGTCCGGATCCATCGGTAGCCGATATCGGACGGCAATGCTTCGGCGATTGCAGACTTGTTCCACTGCGGAAACTTTCGTGACGACGGGAATGATCGAACGTCCACCAGATAGGTGATGTCATTGGCTCGGAGCATGTCTACGAGTTCGTCGAATTCGCGTGTCGAGTGACCGACCGTCCACACGGTGCCCATGATGCTGCGCCTACGCCTTCTTCAGCGCATCCCCTTTGTGCATGGCAACATGATCGGTCTTGTCGCTCTTTATCTCGTACTGCGGGTCGTCTTCACTGCACCGCCGCATGTGCCCTTTGTACTCCACATCTCGGGTGTGCTTCTTGGTGATCACGCCTTCGACATGGCCTGCTTCGGAATTCCACCGAACGTGGTCGCCGACGGAAAATTCGTTCGCCATGACTGCACCCTCCATGCATCGACGTCTGCAGGCCTTCACAGTGGATATCCAGAATGCGGAAAAGGTAAACGTGACCAGCGCACGCCGACATCCGCTATCTCGTTCTCGAGATACCACCGATGGTATGACCGGTCCCGTCCGGACAGCATTTCCTGGCCTGCAAAGAGCTGGCAGACCGTCGGCGAGCGCTGCTCGAGGAACTCGTGAAAGCGCGGCGTGAAAGGCCAACGCCGCGGCGGGCGCGTTGGCCCTCCTCGACGCCGACGGCGACGACCCCGTGCAACTGTGGTTTTGCGATGTCGACGCCGATCTCGAAGTGACGCTCACGCTGCTCGACTTCCTCGATCTCATGGGGGTGGAGATCCACGCCATCTGCCTCGGCGAACTGGTCGGGGCAGGCGTCGCGCTCCTGACCGCCGCCGACATGCGCACCCAGCGCATCACCGCACGGCGTGTGTCGAATTGTGGTCACAAGGTGGTCAGCAGCCGGCGCATGGTCTCGATCTCCTGCTGCTGAGCAGCGACGATGGTGCGGGCCATTTCCACCGCGTCCGAGAATTGTCCGTCCTCGATCTCGGTCTGTGCCATGTCGACCGCACCTTCGTGGTGCGCGATCATCTGTGCCAGGAACAAGCGTGCGGCCTCGGTGCCCTCGGCGTCGGACAGCGCCTGCATGTCCTCCTCGCTCATCATCCCTTCCATCGCTTCCGTGCCGTGGTCCATTCCCGGCATGTCGTCGGGCGCCTCCATCGGCTGCCCCCACTGCGCGAGCCACGATTCGAGCTGTTCGATCTCCGGGCCCTGAGCTGCCTTGATCTGCTCGGCCAGGGTGATCACGGGCTCAGGGATGCCCTCTTTGCCCAGCACCATGTCGCTCATCTCGATCGCCTGCGCGTGGTGCGGGAGCATCATCTGGGCAAACATCACGTCGGCCTCGTTGTGGTCTGCGGTCTCCTCTGCGGAGGTGATGGCCGACGAGGTCACGCTCGACGTCGCACTGCTTGTGCCGGTGTCGGACTCGCCGCACGCCGCAGCGAAGATCACCGCCAACGCGGTAGCTCCGACGGCGATGCTCTTCTTGGTCGTGATGGTTCCTCTATCGAACATGCCACCACTTTCGCGCAGCCACCTCTGCATTCCTGTGGTGCTTCCATGAAGGTTCGGTCAAGAACGCCGGCCGCCATGTCTGCGTCGGCCCAGGCGGCGAAGATGGACATCATGGCTTTCACGTCCCACACGTCCGTGCCCACCGGCGACGCTTCTCCCGGGAGTCGCCCACCCGCGGGACTGCGGGCCATGGTCGTCGAAGACGAGGCGGCGTTGGCGAACCTGATCGGGTCGTATCTGGAACGGGACGGATTCGAGGCCACTATCACGGGCGACGGCGCCGATGCCATCGCACTCGCCCGTCGGATCGACCCCGACGTCCTCGTTCTCGATCTGGGCTTGCCAAGCCTGGACGGGGTCGAGGTATGCCGACAACTACGAACATTCTCCGACGCCTACGTCGTGATGCTCACCGCCCGCACCGAGGAGGTCGACACTCTCATCGGGCTGTCCGTCGGCGCCGACGACTACATGACCAAGCCCTTCAGTCCGCGCGAGTTGATGGCCCGCATCCAAGCCATGATGCGACGACCACGCACCACCGACACAGCCAGAAGCCGGCAGATCCGCACATTCGGCGACCTGTCCATCGATGTCGAGGGGCGGGAAGTCACCGTCGACGATGTGCCGGTGTCTCTGACTCGAACCGAATTCGACGTCCTCGCCGCCTTGTCGCAGGATCCGGGCGTCGTCATCACCCGTGCCCACTTGATCGGCGCGGTCTGGGGCCCGAATTGGGTCGGCGACGAGCACCTCGTCGACGTCCACATCGGCCATCTGCGTCGCAAACTCGGCGACGACGCCACCCGCGGTCGCTATGTGCGCACCGTCCGTGGAGTCGGCTACCGGATGGGCACCGGACGATGAATACCTCACGAGCGGAGCATGACTCGCGCCCACAGCGGGGGAAGGCCGGTTTCAGTTTCAGCACCCGGCTGCTCGTCGCCCTGTCCGTCGTGGTGGTCGGATGTGCGGTCAGCGCGTGGCTCGTCGCCTCCGCTCTCGCCCCGAGCATCTTCCATGATCATCTCGGCCAGGCCGGTATCGATCACGATTCGAACGAAGCAGCTCACGTCGAAGAAGCCTTCACCTGGGCAATCGTCCTCGCGTGGGGTCTGGCAGTCGCAATCGCGGTGCTGCTGGCGCTGGTCGTGAGTTGGTACCTCACCCGACGTGTCCAACGCTCGATCACCGCGGTGATCACGTCTGCCGCGCAGATCGCCGACGGACACTACGACACCCGCGTCCACAGCCACGGTCTGGGTCGCGAATTCGACGAACTCGCCGTCAGCGTCAACGAACTCGCTCGCCGGCTCGAAGCGACCGAGAACACCCGCAGCCGGATGCTGGCCGACCTGGGACACGAAATGCGCACGCCCATAACTACACTCGACTCCTACCTCGAAGCCCTCGACGACGGCGTCCGCGCTTTCGACGACGACACGCGACAAGTCCTGCGCGACGCCACCCACCGGCTCGAGCGGCTCGCCCAGGACATCGCGGCGGTCTCCCACGCCGAGGAACATCTCACCCGCATCCGGCCGACATCCACCACCACCGGCGCACTCGTCACCAGCGCTGTCCACGCCGCCCACGAGCAGTTCGAGAACAAGGGTGTCACCTTGAATGCTCGCCTCGGCGACTCCGTACCCGTGACCGTCGACCCCGACCGACTCGGCCAGGTACTGGGAAATCTGCTCGACAACGCCCTGCGTCACACTCCCCCGGGCGGCGCCGTCACGGTCACGAGTGGCTCGTCTGAACATGGCCGCGTGAAGATCATCATCACCGACACCGGCGACGGCATCGCGCGCCACGACCTCGACCATCTCTTCGACCGCTTCTACCGAGTGGACACCGCCCGCGACCGCGGGCATGGCGGCAGCGGTATCGGCCTGACCATCGCCCGCGCACTCGTCACCGCCCATGATGGCCGGATCTCGGCATACAGCGACGGGCCCGGCCGAGGAGCTCACTTCACCGTCGAGCTCCCCGTCGGCCGGGCTTGATCACTCAGCGCGGGCCGCTACGTTTCTGGCTCAGCTTTGCGAAGAGTTCTTGCGCCTTGCGCTGGTTCTCGGGCTTGGCTGCCTCGCGTTTGATGACCTGAACGGCCTTGATCGCGACACCGCTCTTGAGGAGTTTGCTGAACGTTCCCATGGTGTACCTGTCCGTCGTCGTTCGCGAAAGTTCTGTACTTCCACGATACGAGGCGCTCTCCCGTCGACGTCGTGCGCCATCGGTGCTTCGGCAGCGGTCCGCGCGGGATCCGAGCTTCTACCCCGGGATGGCAACAGCCGAACGCAGCAGCGACCCGAACCTGGAGGGCGCTTCCAGCCACGGAAAATGCCCCGCCTCGGACAGGATCGAGACGGTGCAGTCGAGGCGCTCACCCAGCCTGGTCAACGCGTCGGCCGGCCGAGGATCGCCCGCACCACCGATGATCACCGACCCGGCAGGCAACAGCTCTCGCAGTGCATCGACGTGCGACTCGAGCGGATCGGATCTCTTCTCGACCGCCAGCTCGCGGTTCATCCGGTAGTTGATCGGACGGCGGGTCCGGGCGGCCTCGAGCGCCCACCTCCATGCGCGTCGCCGGTCGGCGTGATCGGTGAACCAGGACAGCGCGAGGAATTCGACCTCCTCGGCGTCCGAGCGAACTTCCATGGCGTCGAGTTGGTCGAACCTCGACTGCTGGACGTAGGTGCGCCGCGACATCTCCGCCGCTCGACACAGTTCCCTCCAGTCGCCCGTGAACGGTCCGGCGAGGTGGACGACGCGAGCGACGCGATCGGGGTGCGCGAGCGTGAAGTAGCTGGCCAGATCCGTCCCGAAGGAATGGCCCACGAGGACGACCTCGTCGTATCCCCATTCATCGATCAGGCACTTCAGGTCGTGGACGTGTCGGGCGATCGTGTGCGGGCCGTCCCAGCACGACTTGCCGGTGCCACGCTGGTCGTAGCGATGGACGACGGTGACGTCGTCGAGCATCTGCGCGACCGGCTGCAGGTAGTCGGGGATGCCCGGGCCGCCGTGTAGCAGAACCACCGGCGGGGCAGTTCGGAGCGATCCCGTGGACCAGGTGCGGAGCGTGGCATCATCGTCCATTCCGATCATGCACATCGCCATGCCTATCAATTTAGGCGGTTCGACGCCGGTCCGCGCGGGATCCGGCCTTCCCGCGCGTCCGTCGGCTTCCCGCGCACGTCCGGACGCGCGCGGGAAGCCGGGATGGTTGCGGGAACGTCAGCGGGAGGCGCGAGCCAACAGCTCGCGGGATTCCTCGCTGCCGTTGAGGACGCGCGCGGTGCGACGCTTGATCTTCCATTTCCCGTCGATGCGGGCGAGGTCGAAGCGGTTGGCGGTCACGCGCCACACCCGGTAGGAATCGGAATCGAGGTTGCGGCGGAGCAGCAGCGAGTGGCACGTCGCGGCCGCGGTGTCGCCGTCGACCCGGATGTGGACAGGATCGAGGAGGTGGCCGCAGCCTTCGTTGACGTAGTCCTGGTGGGGGCGGGTACGGACCATCTCGGTGATCGCGTCGCGGCCTTCCATCACCCTGATGTCGGTGTCGTAGACGGCGTCCTCGGCCCACAGTTCACCGACGGCGTCCGCGTCGCCGGCGTCCACGGCGGGGCCGTATGCCGTCAGCACTTCCTGGATCGCAGCTTTGTCCTCGAGGAGCTGAACGCGCTCGAGCAGCGAGGCCACCAGTTCTGCAGTGTCGGTCATGTCGCTCCGTCCTGGCCGTGCGGGTGCATCGCACTGTGCGATGCGAAGGGCGGATCCCGTTCTACCCGCCGTCGGCGTGCGGTGTGGCGTGCGTCCCGTTCAACGGAAAAACAGGAGCGGCGACACAGCACCGCCTGGGACTGTTCGAGCCAGCACATCCGGCCAGATGCGTAAGCCACCTCTTCGAGCTCCCAGGAAGGTCTCCCCATGGGCCACACGTTGGACAGAATCATGCAGCATGCGGACGAGATCCGCGCCGAGGGCGCAGTGGGCGACACGCTCATGCGCCTGCCCGACACCTCCGCGAAGCGCTTGCGCGAATCCGGTGTCATCCGCATGTTCCAGCCGAAGGAATACGGCGGCCAGGAAGCGCACCCGCGTGAGTTCGCCGAGACCGTGATGGCCATCGGCACTCTCGACGGCGCGACCGGCTGGGTCGCGGGCATCGTCGGCGTCCATCCGTGGGAGTTGACGTTCTTCGACAAGCGGGCCCAGGACGAGATCTGGGGCGAGGACGCCGACATGTGGATGGCGTCGCCGTACGCCCCGATGGGTGTCGCGGTGCCGGTCGACGGTGGTTACGTGCTCAACGGTCGTTGGGCTTTCTCGTCGGGCACCGACCACTGCGGCTGGATCATGATCGGCGCGGCCGTCGGCGACAAGGATGGCAACCGTACCGACAAGGTGCTGCACGTGCTGCTCCCGCGCACGGACTACGACATCGACCCCGACAGCTGGGACGTCATCGGCCTGCGCGGCACCGGCTCGAAGGACCTGATCGTCAAGGATGCGTTCATCCCCGAGTACCGCACGATCGACGCCGACATCGTGCTCAGCGGCAACGGCTGGCGGCACGCCGGACGCGACGAGACGCTGTACAAGTTCCCGTTCTCGTACATCTTCCCGCTGGGTATCACGTCGTCGCTGATCGGCATGACCGAAGGCGCTCTGGCCTGCTACATCGCAGCGCAGAAGCAACGCGTGCAGGTCACGGGTGTCCCGATCAAGGAAGATCCGTACGTGCTCTACGCGATCAGTGAGGCCGCGTCGGAGATCGAGTCTGCTCGGATCACGCTGCTCGAGACCGTCGACCGGTTCTGGGACAAGACGGATCGCGGCGAGGAGATCAGCTTCGAGGAGCGTGCCATCGGCCGCCGCACCCAGATCTCCTCGGCGTGGCGTGCCGTGCGCGCGATGGACGAGATCTTCGCCCGCGCCGGCGGTGCGGCCGTGCACCGCAAGACGCCGATGCAGCGTTTCTGGCGCGACGCGCACGTCGGCCTCACCCACGCCATCCACGTGCCCGGCATGATCTATCACTCTGCCGCCCTCACCCAGCTCGGCGGCGACCCTCAGGGCGCATACCGCGCAATGATCTGATCTCCCTACACTTTCGAGAGAGTTGACTATGACCGAACTGAGAGGCCTCGGCTACCTCCGCATTCAGACCCGGGACGTGCCGCGGTGGCGCGAACTGCTCATCGACGGGCTGGGCATGGCGGTCGGTTCCGGCCCCGAGCCAGACGCGCTCTACGCGCGGGTCGACGAACGCCGCGCCCGTCTGGCGGTGCTGCCCGGCGATTCAGACAAGGCTCTCGCCGTCGGCTGGGAGGTGCGCGACGAGTTCGCACTCCAGCGGGTGCGGGAAACCGTCGAGAAGTCCGGCCGCGCCGTGGAGGTGTTGTCGCGGAAGGACGCGACCTACCTCGATGCGGAGGGCGCCCTCGCATTCGAGGACCCCGCGGGGACCCGGCTCGAGGTGTTCTACGGCCCGGTGCTCGACCACAGCCCCGTCGTGACACCGTTCGCCGGTCGCTGGGTCACGGGCGGGCTGGGCCTCGGCCACGTGGTGCTGCCCGCCACGAACTTCGACGAGACGTACGAGTTCTACACGCAGGTGCTGGGTTTCCTGCCGCGCGGCTCGATCCGGCTCGACGCGGAGGGCGTGAACCGGGTGCGGTTCCTCGGTATCAACGAGCGGCACCACGCCCTCGCGCTGTGTCCGGCGCCGCCGACGGAAGAGCCCGGCCTGGTGCACCTGATGACCGAGGTCGACACCCTCGATGCGGTGGGTCAGGCGCTCGATCGTGTCAATCGCATGGACTTCTCGATTTCGTCGACGTTGGGCCGGCATACCAACGACAAGATGATCTCGTTCTACGTCCGCGCACCGGGCGGCTGGGATCTCGAGTTCGGTACCGAGGGCATGCTCGTCGACGAACGGCACTACACGTCGGAGGAGATCACCGCCGACGCCTACTGGGGCCACGACCAGACCGGGTCGGAGCCGTTGAAGGCGTTCATTCCGGCGGGCTGATTCCTCGGCGCGTCCGCGGCAGAAACGGGCAGGTACACCATCTCGACGGTGTGGTACCTGCCCGTTTCGCTTGCGAATTTTCTTTCACCTCTTTCAATTCTCCTCCCACAGCGCTAGATTCGTCGGAGTCTTTCTATTGATCAATCGATCAATTCCCCCCGAACAGCCCCGGAGGAGATCTCCATGACCGCCACCTTCGAAAGCCCGAACACCGTCATGGGCCGCGTCACCGCACTGCTCCAGCCTTTCCGCGACACCGAAGGCCTCACCCTCACAGAACTGGCACGGCGTACGGGTTTTCCCCGCTCGTCGACACATCGGATGCTGCTCCAACTGGTGCAGGTGGGCCTGGTCCACCGCGACGGAACGACATACCACCTCGGCCCCAAACTGCTCGAACTCGGCGCACTCGCGCGCACGCACGATCGCGTCCATCAAGTCTCGCTCCCCACCCTGTACGACCTCCGGCGCCACACCGGACTCGTCGTGCACCTCGCCGTCCTCGAGGGCGAAAGCCTGCTCTACCTCGAAAAGATCGGCGGCCGCTGGTCCGCCGATCTGCGCACCCGCGCGGGCGAGCGGCGCCCCGCGCGCGGGACGGTCGAAGGCGCGGCCATGCTCGCCTTCCGCGATGCGGCCGACGAGGCAGCCACCTGCGTCGGCGACCGTATATGTTGCATCGCAGCCGCATTCGATGCCGGCCATGGCGAGATCGCGGCACTGTCGGTGGCCGGTCCGCGCGAGCATGTTCCGGACGATCTGAGTCGGCGGGTGCGTGCTGCTGCAGACACCGTGGCAACCCGCGCGGCGCACTGAAATTTCGCAAGAGTGCTTCCCCTCGTGAAGAACGGACTGCTACAGTTCTGCCGTATTGATTGATCGGTTGATCAACGGAGGATTCGGTGAAGCCTGAGCTCGACTCTCCCGCGGCAGTCATCGGCCGCGTCGCAGGCCTGCTCGACGAATTTCACGACGGCGGGCGTCTCACCCTGTCCGAACTGTCGGAGCGCACCGGCGTACCGCGGTCGTCGGTCCACCGGCTCCTCACCCAGCTCATCGACGCGGGCTGGGTTCGTCGCGAGGGTCGCACCTACGCACTGGGGCGCAGCATGTTCGAGTGGGGCGCCCTCGCACAACACCACGACGAACTCCACCGAGCCGCGCATACCGTCCTGCACGAACTTCACTCGGCCACAGGGCTGATCGCGCACTTGGCCGTGCTCGACGGGCACGATGTGCGGTACCTCGACAAGGTGGGATGCGAATCGGTTCCGCTCCCCTCACGCGTCGGCGGCCGCCAACCCGCATACCGCACAGCCCTGGGCAAAGCATTGATCGCGCACACGAGACTCGACACATCGGGCCCCGTTCGACTGCCCGTACAGCCCGGCACCGACTCCACGCGGCTGCGCGGCGAGATCGCCCAGATCCGCGAACGGCACATCGCGCAGGAACGCGAGGAAACCATGCGAGGTGTCGCGTGCGTCGCCGCACCGATCGGAGACGGGCGCACGTGCGTCGGCGCATTGTCGGTCACCGGGGCCGTCGACACCGTGGACGTCGTCTCCCTCGCCACCCCGGTCCGGATCGCAGCACGCGCGGTGTGGCGTTCCCTGTCTCACCAGGACCGGGCAGGCAAAGGATTTCAGCGCACCAGCGCCTGACCTCCGTCGACGGCCAGCGTATGCCCGGTGACATACCGCGATGCGGCGCTGCACAGGAACACCACCGCCGGACCGATGTCGGCTTCGGGATCCCCCAGCCTGCCCAGCGGCACGGTCGCGAGGTATCCCGCAGCGGCGTCCGGTTCGACCCGGAACCACTCTTCCATGGTGTCGGAATTCGCGAGCGGCAGAATCGCATTGACGCGAATACCGTCGTTCGCCCATTCACACGCGGCGGTACGCGTCAGCACCCGCACCGCTTCCTTCGCTGCGGCGTACGCCCCGGTTCCCGACGGATCCCACCGAATCCCGGCCGCCGAACCCAGATTGACGATCCGTCCGCCTCCGCGCAGGTGCGGATGGGAGGCCCTCATCATCCGCCACGTTGCCGTCGGTCCCGATTCCATCGCCCCGCGGTACGCCTGTTCGTCGACCTCCAGGAGAAGCCCGTGCGCCGGACTCATCGCGTTGTTCACCAGCACCGTGAGCGCGCCGAACTCCTCGACCACCGCCGAGACCAGACCCTCGACAGCAATTCCGTCCGTCACGTCGCAGACGAAGGCCTCGGCCCTGCCTCCCCGATCGACAATCTCGTCGGCGACCACTGCGATCGTCGACGAGGTACGGCCCACCACCGCGACCTGCGCACCGGCCGCCGCAAGCGCCAGCGCAATACCCCTGCCGATACCCTGACCCGCACCGGTCACAATCGCGGTCTCGCCCGCCAGCACGGCCGGGGCGGCTTGGAACGTGGTCACACACAACTCCTGAACTCGAGAAATTCCATTGATCAATCGATCAATGGTTATGGCACACTATGCACCGGCCGTATCGGTGCCTCGCTCAGCAGAAAGGTTGCCATGGACCCGCAGCAGCGCCGGAGGCAGATCCTCGATCGGTCTGCCGAGATCTTTGCTCGTAAAGGAATCAACGCCACGACGATTCGCGACATCGCGAAGTCGGTGGGCGTCCATTCCGGGGCGCTGTACCACTACTTTCCGTCGAAGGAAGCCATCGTCACGGAGCTCATCCGCGAGTACATCGATGACATCTCGGGTCGCTGCCGCGAGGTGATGACGCTGCCATTGTCGCCCCTCGAACGACTCGAAGCTCTGGCCGAGATCGCGCTGGACTCCAATGTGCAGTACCACGGGGCCACATCGATCTGGCGACGCGAAGGCGAGTACATGCGCGAACGCGTCGTGGCAGCCGACATGGCCACGACCGCCGACGAGATGGAAGCGGCGTGGCGCAGCACCATCGCCGACGGTATCGCCGACGGCACCTTGCGCACCGATATCGACTCCGAGATCTTCCGTGAACTGCTCTACGACGTCCTGTGGCACGCAACGCGCTGGCACCATCCGGAGCCCGGCGACTCCATGGCCGAGCTCGCGCACACGATCATTGCCGTCTTCGTCGAAGGGATGCGTCGGCGCGACGAGTGAGCCTGTCCCGCACGGTTTCCGGGCAGGACAGGCATGATCGTCACTCCTTCGAGGCGAGGTTCTCGTCGATCTCCTTCTGCCATGATTCGAGGGCGCGGCTGGTGTCGACCTCGAACTCGAAGCGCTGCGTCATGTCGGGCGTGACCTCTTCCACGTCGACATAGAACTGGCTGTACCAGCGACGCAGCTGATACACCGGGCCGTCCTCCTCCGTGAGGAGCGGATTCTCGATACGCGACTTGTGCTCCCAGATCGCGATGTCCTGCTTGAACTGCTCCTCGAGACCATCGGTGAACAAGGTCGCCATGTCAGCGGCCTGCTCGTCGGACATGCCTTCGACCTTCTTGACGATCGTGCCGAACTGGAGCACGAACGAGTTCGACGTGACCGGGTAATGGCAGTTGATGAGCTTGGACTCGATCGTCGCGCCTTCCGACACGGTGTAGATCGTATCGAGCATGAAGGACGGACCGTAGTAGAAGGCATCCGAAATCGTCTGCGCCTCGGGGAGGTCCATCTGCACGCCGGTCTTGACGTCGTCACGGCCATACGAGCGCATGTGCTGACCCGCCACATGCCCCTCGAACACGTTCTTGAAGAACTCGGGCATCTGGAAATGCACGTAGAAGAAGTGCGCCATGTCGACCACATTGTCGACGATCTCTCGGCAATGCGACCCCTCGACGTGAATGGTCGTCCACGTCCACTCGCTCCACTCGCCGTCCTCGTATCCCTCGATCTCCGGGATGGTCACGTCCTCCGGCGGAGTCGTGCCCTGGGGACAGTGCCACACGAAGAGAACTCCGTTGCGCTCCATCGTGATCCACGACTTCGTGCGTGCGAGCTTCGGGGTGCGACGAGCGTAAGGAATCTCCTCGCAGCGCCCCTGCCCGTTCCAGCGCCAGTCGTGGAACGGGCACGCGATGGTGTCGCCCTTGATCTCGCCGCGGGCGAGGTTGCCGCCCATGTGCCTGCAGAAGGCGTCGAGGACGTGGAGCTCGCCCTTCGTGTCGGAGAAGACCACGAGGTCGGTTCCGAAGACCTCGACCTGATGTGGCTTCCCGTCACGAAACGACTCGGCAAGGCCGATGCAGTGCCACCCGCGAGCAAACCGAGTGGGATTGTTGCCGGCTTCGATTGTGCGGATCTCGATACGATCCTGTTCGACTGTCATGGAGTCCTCCAGAGCTGAAGTGGCTGAAAACGGCGGTCACCGCGGGGCGGTGACGGCTTCCTCGGAAGCCGGAGATTCCTGGGGCGGGAGGGGCCTCACGGGTGGCTCGACCCGCGTGGTCTGGAGAATCTCCCCCTCGGCGACCGCCGCGTCGACCGTGCAGTCGAGCGCCGAGCAGCGCAGAAGATACGCGTGGGGATCGATCTCACGGGCAGCGGCGAACTCTCGACATACATCGGAGGCCGATCCGCACCACTGGATACTCGTATGCGCGGGGCTGTACTTCGCGACGAGCACGCGGGTGCCACAGGTGTGGCAATCGAGCGACTGCATTCTGGCCGTTCCCTTCCTCGGATGACCCCGAGATTAGGAAGCGGATGTGGCGGCAACCACAATGTTTCAGTCCAGCGGGATGGTCGACCTTGCCCGCGCGGCCGCCGACTTCCCACACCAGCAATGGGGCGCGCGGATGACCAGGGAGAGCGCGGGAAGACTCGACAAGTCCGACATCTGGGATATGGTCGGGCCGCTGGTGCAGTAGCTGGACACGGGGGATCTCATGCCGCACGAACACCACTTCGCCATGGGGTTGTGGGTGCCGTACCTGGCATTCGTCACCGCCGCGGTCGGTTGCTACGTCGGATTGTCCTGTGTCCAGCAGTCCCGGAAATGTCTGACGCCCGCTGCCGGTGCGCGCTGGCTCGTGATGGCAGCCCTGTCGATCGGCGGAGTAGGCATCTGGCTCATGCACTTCATCGGCATGTCGGGTTTCTCCGTGCCGACCTCTGCCGTCCGCTACGACCTCGCCGCCACCCTCTTCTCTGTGGTGCTTGCCGTCGGAGCGACACTGTTCGGGCTGCTGATCTCGGACGTTCGCCTCTCCGCCGCCGGACGACTCCCTCGCCCTGTATCGCTGACCGTCGGCGGGACGGTGATGGGGACGTCCATTGTCCTCATGCACTACACCGGCATGGCCGCGGTCAAGATCCGGGGCACCATCGAACACGACCCGAAGATGGTGGCCGTGTCTGCAGCAACCGGCATCGCCGGGTCAGTGGCCGCGATGTGGCTGTCCGACGTTCCCGGGAAACTCCACGTGCGGGTGGCGTCGGTACTGCTTCTGGCCAGCGGCGTGGTGGCGTTGCATTACACCGGGATGGTCGGGATGCGTGCACTCGTCGACCTCGACGCGCCGGAACCCGAGGGCATGACGGCGCTGTCGCTGTTGTTCCCGGCGTTCGTGACCGGCATCGTAGTGATTGCGGTGCCGATCGTGGCACTACTGCTCACCCCCGAAAGCGACCGCGAACTAGACGATCGGGGGCAACTGCACGACCTGTCCGGCGTAGGCGAGCCCCGCGCCGAAGCCGACCAGTAACGCGGTGTCTCCCGGCTTGGATTCACCGGACCGGAGAAGCTGCTCCATGGCCATCGGGATCGACGCGGCGCTGGTGTTGCCGGTCTCTCCGATGTCACGCGCGATCGCGACGTTCTCGGGAAGGTGCAGCCCCTTGATGAGCGCGTCGGTGATGCGGCTGTTGGCCTGATGCGGGACGAAGGCGTCGAGGTCTGCGGCCTGTACGCCGGCCTTCTCCAGCGCGTCGGCACATGCTTTCCCCAGGAAACTCACCACCCAGCGGAACACCGCCGACCCGTTCATCCGGATGTACGGCCGCACCGGGGGGACACCGCTCGGTACCGCTTCCTCGACCTCGTCGAAGTACGTCATGAAGTCTTTGTCCTGCTTGATGGCGTCGGTCTGGCTTCCGTCCGAACCCCAGGCGACCGGACCGATCCCCTCGGACTCGGACGGACCGACCACGGCCGCGCCTGCGCCGTCCGCGAAGATGAAGGCGCAGGTCCGGTCGGCCGGGTCGAGCAGATCGGACAACCGTTCCACTCCGATGACCAATACGTTCCTGGCCTGTCCCGCACGAACGAGTGCCGCGGCATTGCCCAGGGCGTAGCAGAAGCCCGCGCAGCCTGCCGATACGTCGTAGGCGGCGGTGTCCTTCATACCCAGCTCCGTGGCCACCACAGCACCCGCGGACGGTCCCAGCACCATCTGCGACGACGTGGCGAGCACGACCGCATCGATCTGATCGGCCTCCAGACCGGCCGCGGCGAGCGCGTCGCGAGAGGCGGCGACACTCATCGAGATGATCGTTTCGTCGTCGTCGGCGAAGCGCCGCGAAGAGATACCCGACCTTGTCTTGATCCACTCGTCGGACGAATCGATCTGGTCGACGATCTCGGAATTCGGCACGACGCGCCGAGGTCGGTACGCCCCCAACCCCAGCAGAGCTGCGTGAGTGACGGGTGCGGCGGTGGCAATCTGAGCGGGCATGACTTCCTCTCCACATGAACCTGACGGTTCACCTTCGTATTCAATTGTGGCCAGCTGCGCAGCGTCCGGCACCCCGACAATGCCAGCAGACTGCGCCCAGCGCTCATCTTGTTTCGGGAAGGTTCACGTTGTCACCTTTGAGTCCAGCTTGCTCCGACGACACGCGTGAGAAGCGCTTGCCGTTCCGGTGAGTGCCCTGGTCTGGTGCACCCACCGAAATGGGTCCACACTGAGAAAATGGCCAGGACCAGCGAACAGGCCCAGAACTTCCCCATCGCGCCCGATGTGCCGATGTCGCTGATCAAACGCATCCGGACTGTACGCAGACTCCACACCGGCCCCGAAGAGATCCGTGACGCCTGCGGACCGGTCGCCATCGTGCACCTCGGCCCGAAGCGTGTAGCTCCGACCCTCGCGATCATCACCTCGCCGCAAGGTGCCCACGACGTTCTCGCGGGCGCCGACGGCGCGTTCGACAAAGAGATGATCGTCCACGTTCAGACGCGCACATGGGCCGGTGACAACCTGTTCAACCTCCCCCACGAACCGTGGCTCGACCAGCGACGTGCGTTGCAGCCGTTGTTCACCAAGAAGCACGTGGCCGTGTACGCCGATCGCATGGCCGACATCGCCCAGTCCATGGCTGCCGAATGGGCCGCATCGGGTGCGACCGATCTCGGCCGGGAAACCCGGCGGCTCACCCTGCGGGTACTCGGACATTCTCTGTTCGGGCTCGACCTCAGCGACCACGCCGACGCTCTCGGCCCGCCGCTGACTCGATCGGTCCAGTTCATCACGCGTCGCTCGCTGCAACCTGTGCGTGCCCCGACCTGGATGCCTACACCTGCCCGCCACCGCTTCCGTACGGCAATGGCAGTCGTCACCGACGCGATCGACGATGCCATGACGGTCGCGCGCACCGACGCCGGAGGTGATGCGGAACTGATCCGGCTCTTCTTCGAACTCACCGACCCGGCGACAGGTCAACAGTTCACCGACCGGACGATCCGCCAGGAGCTGTTCGCATTCCTCTTCGCGGGTCACGACACCACCGCGACCACTCTCGCCTACAGTCTGTGGGCCCTCGGCCACGACCACGAGGTCCAGGACCGTGTGGCATCGGAGGCCGCCGCGGTCGGCGATCGTCGCTTGCACGCGTCCGACCTTGCACAACTGCCGTACACCGTCCAAGTGATCCATGAGGCGCTGCGGGTATGTCCGCCGGCAGCGACGGTCGCGCGCATGGCCATGCGGGATGTCGAGGTCGATGGCTACCGAATCCCGGCGGGCACCAACGCGGTCGTCGGAATCTACGCGCTCCACCACGATCCCGCGCTCTGGGACCGCCCTGAACGGTTCGACCCGGACCGGTTCGATCGGGAGCGGTCGACGATCGGCAGCCGGTGGCAGTACCTGCCCTTCGGTGGTGGCCCACGCACCTGCATCGGCGATCATTTCGCCATACTCGAAGCCACGCTGGCCCTCGCCGGCATCGTCCGCTCTGTCTGCATCGAATCGCTTTCCGACGACTTCCCTCTCGCGACCCCGTTCACCATGGTCGCCGGCGGCCCCGTTCCGGCACACGTGTGCGCGAGGACTACCGCCGCATAGTTGGCGACCGTCGAATTCTCCTTCAGCGTTCGCCTGTCACTATCGTGACTTCGAACGGTCGCGAACTCATCGCGGGAGCGGTCGGATGATCACGTGCGCGCCTGCGCAGCGGGGACCGTACCGCGCGCGTACCAGGCCCGTGCGTCGAGCGAGAACGGTCCAGCGGCCGGAAGTGCCGACCGGCAGGCCTCACGCATACCTTCCTGCTGCGCAGGCGACAAGGACTGCAGGTACTGGCCCGCGGGCCCGACCGCGTACGTGAACGGCGTCCAGAAGTCGTCGAAGCTGCTGTAGTCCGCGCGAGCCATGAATTCCCCCTCGACCACGTCGACCAGGCCTGAACGACGGAACCGCTCGGCGATATCGCCTTCGGCGGTGCCGGCCATCGCGGATTCACCTTTCACGCCGGGATCCACCTGCCGCGCCGCAGACCAGAACAACCGGAGCATCGTCATACCGCCGGTGGCGATGTCCCACATGCAGGCAGCGACGGCACCACCCGGACGGGTGACCCGGGCCATCTCCCGCACTCCCCGGTCGGGGTCGCGCATGAAACCGATCACGAGCGACGAGAGTGTCGAGTCGAATTCACCTGCCGCCCAAGGTAATTGTTCGGCAACACCTTCACGAACGTCGGCACCCGGATTGCGTTCACGACATGCTGCCGCGAACTGTGGCGCCGGATCGATCGCCGCGACATTCACGGCTCCGACCCGCGCCACCAACTCGCGGGTGAGGCCGCCCGGCCCGCACCCGACGTCGCAGACTCTCTGGCCGGATGTCACCTCGGCGGCATCGATGAGTGCGGCCGCCAGCGACGGCACGTAACGTCCCATGAAACGGTCGTACTGTTCCGCCGGCGCGGTGAATTGCATTCTTCAACACAACACCCGACTTCACCACCGGTCAAGGCACATTCGGTTCTGATTTCTCAGCCCTGGATCGCCTCGCGCTGTTCTGCGGCGCGATCCGATGAAAAGATCACGAAGTGGGTTCCTCGCCTGCCATCGTGTATTCGCCCCGTTCGAGACGTTCGACCAGTTCTCGCGTCCACTCGATCGAACTGTCAGTGGTCTTGGCCCAGTACCGGATGGCCTCGATGTGATGCTGCCAATCCGCGTCGGGGTTGCGCTCGTACTCGCCGACGACACGCTGACGCTTGACCGTCAACGCGTCGAGTCGCAGGCGGAGCAGGTTGAGCACACGCTCGCGCGGCAGCACGGTCATGAGTCCGATGCCCGCGATGATCTCTGCGGGGTCCTCCCCCGAACCGAGCGCATCCTCGAGGAGCGCGCGGAACTCCTTCTCGCCTTCCTCGGTGATCGAGTAGGCGGTCCGAGCCGGGCCGGCAGCGGGAGATTCGGATGCCACTTCCCGCAGAAGCCCCTGGTCTCGGAGACGCTTGAGACCGTGGTAGACCGAGCCCTGCTTGAGACTGCCCCACAGGTCGACGCTCCAGCTCTCGAGGTCGCGCATCACTTGGTATCCGTGCGCGGTGGTGCGCCCACGAACTGCTCCGAGGAGGAGAAGTCTGGTGGCAGTCACTTGGGCCTTCCGTCCGAGGTGTGCTCCCACGACTCTAGTACACCTTGACTAGCCGCCAGGATGCTCTACCCTCGAAGGGCAGTAGTCAAGTTGTACTAGCTCCTCACGGGAGGACTTCACTTGCATCTCGTCATCGCCGGGGCCTCTGGCGCAACAGGCCGGCTGCTCATCGAACGGGCCACGGCAGTCGGGCACAGGATCACCGCTCTGGTGCGGCCAGGAAGCAGCTTCGACGCACCGACCGGCGTGCAACTACTCGAAACCCAGGTCGTCACCGATCGAGAACTCACACTCCCCCACGACACCGACGCCGTCATCTCGACACTCGGAAAGAGGTCGTACGACGACACCGAGCCGGTGTGCACCTCGGGCACCGGGAATCTGCTGGCCGCGATGCAGCGGCAAGGCGTCCATCGGATCGTCGCTGTGTCTGCGTCTCCCGTATTGCGGTCCGGCGCCGGTGAACCGTGGTGGTTCCGCCACACGATCCGTCCGCTGGTCCGCCGGAAGGGTCCGAACATCTACTCGGACCTCGCAGCAATGGAAGAGGTGTTGCGCTCGGCAGGTTCGTCATGCGATTGGACGATCCTGCGTCCCGGCTATCTCGTCGACAAACCGGCCCGCGGCCATCGCCTGATACCCGAGGCGAATTCGATCTCCAGCGTGCACCGAGCAGATCTGGCCGGTGCGCTACTGGAGGTCGTGCAGAACCCGAACACCGGCGGGCGCGCGTATGGCCTCGCCCCACTCGCGTAGGAGTTGGCAACATGAGCGTCGCAACAATAGATACGACACGGTGGCTGCGTATCGGATTCCTCGGTGACGGACTTTTCAAGGTGATCCTTGCCGTCGTCTACTCCGCAGCGGTGGCGTCGATCAGCACTGCACTGGATGTGGACGCCTGGCTGATTTTCGCCACCGCGGGCCTACTGCTCCTGAGCGGCGCTGCGGAGATCACCTTCGCCCTCCGCAGCGCCGTCCCGTCGCATACCAAGTACCTCATCGGCTACGACAGCGGCTGGATTGTCGTCACCGTGATCGTGGTCGCGGTGATGTCATCCGGCGGTGCGCTGTGGTTCGGCTACCAAGCGATCGCGTCTGCTGTTCTCGCCATCGCGTTCACAATCGGCGCGGCAAGAGCGGATCGCGCCGGTAGTACGACGTAGACGCACGAAATAATGGTTCGTGCAGCATATTTCGTTACACCAACCATCATTTCGGGTACCGACTGCAATGAAGGCCCCGTGTCGTACACGTTCGGTCACCCACCCGTACGCACCGCGATCGTCGACCACCAGGCCTACGAGCCCTACACCACGCCTGCTAGCTTGCGGGGGTGCCATACCTCGGATTGATCGTGACACTGCTGTGGTTGGGCTGCCTCGTCGATGTGATCTGTTCCGACGAGGATCGGGTCCGGCACCTACCCAAATTGTTGTGGCTGATGATCGTGCTCCTCCTGCCGATGTTCGGGTCGGTGCTCTGGCTGGTGCTCGGCCGGCCCCAGGGCGTGGCGGAGATGCTGGCGTCGAAGTCTGCTCCCCAGCACCCGCGACCCACCCGTCCCGTCGTGGATCCCGAGAACGACGAGGACTTCCAACGCCGCTTCCGCGCGCGTGTCGAACAACAGCGGCGGGCGGCACAAGAACAGCGTCAGCGCGACGAAGGTAACGAGAGCAGCACGGCCTGACCCGGGTCGGTCGTCGAGACCTACTCGGTCTTCCCGGAAGCGTGACTACTGACGAGAGCGCGGGCCAGATCTGCAATCTTGAGGTTGACCTCCTGAGAGGTACGACGCAGCACGTCGAACGCCTCATCAGATGAGATGTTCTCCATTGCCATCAGCAGTCCGATCGCCTGGCCGATTTCGCGGTTGCTGGCCAATCCGTTACGCAGGGATTCGACGTCGTCGCCCCTGCTGATCGCGGTGATGGTGACCGAGGTGAACGAGGCCAGCACACTGGCGGCACCGGCCGCCGCGGCATCGAATGCACCTGGTGTGTCGCTGAACAGATTCAGCGCGCCGGCCTTGCGCTCGTCGATCAGCAGACGGAAACCCATCACACCACGCACCGGGGTGGTCTCGACAATTGCCCGGGCCAACTCAGGCCACGTCGAGTGTCCCCGGAGGTCCGTATCGATCTGCGGCCGCGCATCGGCGATTGCGTCCACGCACGGTCCTTGCCCCAGTCGGCGCTCGAACTCGTCGATGCGCTGGGCGACGTCGTCCGTTGCGGCCACGGTGGAGTGCTTGTCCCCGCGGCGCAGCATCACGCTGGCCCGGTCGCAGCCGGGCACCAGTACGGTCGCTGCGACGCAGATCGCCGAGTAGATGTCCGACGCTTCCGACCCGCTGTACAACATCTTTGCCAGATCGGCGAACACACCCGCCGGGTCCGGGGCTGTCGGAGAGACAGCAGACTCGTCCACAGTTGCGTCCTTTCGTTCGTCCCCCAAGGAGTACACGGTAGTGATGTCGGGGTCGGCACCGCACCACGATCCCCACACAGCGTGCATCACTACCGCGGAGAACTCTCCGAATACCCGACGAACCCTTCCGTGACATATACCCCCGAGGGGTATAACTTGGAAGCCATGGACGAGCACCATCACACGGAGCACAACCAAGCGGAGCATCACCACACCGAACCCCGTGGCGCCCTCGCCACCGACGATGCGGCGGAATACACCTGTCCGATGCACCCGGAGGTCCGGCAGCAGGGGCCGGGCTCATGCCCGGTCTGCGGCATGGCCCTCGAACCCGTGGTGGTGACGGCCGAGACCGGCCCGAGCCCCGAGCTCGCCGACATGACGAAACGGTTCTGGGTCGCGCTTGCGCTGTCCCTGCCGGTGTTCGTCCTCGAGATGGGCGCACATCTGTTCCCCGCGCTCCACGATGTCGTGCCACCCAAGGTGTCGACGTGGATCCAGTTCGTCCTTGCCACCCCGGTCGTGCTGTGGGCAGGATGGCCCTTCTTCGTCCGCGGCTGGAATTCGATCCGGGCGCGTTCGCTCAACATGTTCACGCTCATCGCGATGGGCACCGGCGTGGCCTGGCTGTACAGCGTCGTCGCGACACTCGCGCCCGGTATCTTCCCCGGCGAGTTCCGTCAGATGGACGGCTCCGTCGCGGTGTACTTCGAGGCCGCCGCGGTGATCACGACGCTGGTCCTGCTCGGCCAGGTTCTCGAACTGCGTGCGCGTGAGCAGACGTCCGGCGCAATCAAGTCGTTGCTCGATCTCACGCCGAAGACCGGCCGACGGATCGACGACGACGGCTCCGAACACGACATCCCCCTCGAACACGTCCACATCGGAGATCGCCTGCGGGTGCGGCCCGGTGAGAAGGTCCCGGTCGACGGTGTCGTCGTCGACGGGCGCTCGTCCGTCGACGAAGCACTGGTGACGGGCGAATCCATGCCGATCACCAAGCAGACCGGCGACAACGTCATCGGTGGCACGGTCAACGGCACCGGCAGCCTCGTCCTCCGCGCCGAGCAGGTCGGCAGCGACACGGTGCTTTCGCGGATCGTCGCGATGGTCGCCGAGGCGCAGCGCACGCGCGCACCGATCCAGCGGCTCGCCGACGTCGTCGCAGCGTGGTTCGTTCCCGCCGTGATCGCGATCGCGGTGGTCGCGTTCATCGTGTGGGCGCTCGTCGGCCCGTCGCCGTCGCTCACCTACGCGCTGGTGGTTGCCGTGTCGGTGCTGATCATCGCGTGCCCCTGCGCTCTCGGGCTCGCCACTCCGATGTCGATCATGGTCGGTGTCGGACGCGGCGCCGGGCTCGGCGTGCTCATCAAGAACGCCGAAGCGCTCGAACGCATGGAGAAGGTCGACACCCTGGTCGTCGACAAGACCGGCACCCTCACCGAAGGCAGGCCCACGGTCACCGAGATCGTCGCCGCCGACGGCCACACCGACGATGACGTCCTGCGGTTGGCCGCGGGCGTCGAACGCGGCTCCGAGCATCCCCTCGCGATCGCGATCGTCGACGCCGCCGAACACGCAGGCATCACCATCCCCGAGGTCGCCGACTTCGATTCGCCCGTCGGTCGCGGTGTGGTCGGCGTGGTCGAGGGTCGGCGCGTGACCATCGGCAATGCGTCGTACCTGCTGGACGAGGGTGTCGACACGGAGTCGTTGCGCGAGCGCGCCGACGAGCTGCGACGTGACGGCGCCACCGCGATCTACGTCGGTGTCGACGGCACGGTTGCCGGGGTGCTGGCCATTGCCGACCCGATCAAGGACACCACCGCGACAGCGCTCGAGGAACTGCGCGCCGACGGCATCACCGTCGTCATGCTCACCGGTGACAACCGCACCACTGCCGAAGCAGTGGGTCGCATGCTCGGCATCGACCGCGTCGAAGCCGAAGTCCTGCCCGACGGGAAGAGCGACGTGGTGCAGCGACTCCGCGACGAAGGCCGGGTGGTCGCGATGGCCGGCGACGGCGTCAACGACGCACCCGCCCTCGCCGCGGCCGACGTCGGCATCGCGATGGGTACCGGCACCGACGTCGCGATCGAGAGCGCCGGAATCACCCTGCTCCACGGCGATCTCACCGGCATCGCGCGGGCACGCGCATTGTCGGAGGCGACGATGAGCAACATCCGCCAGAACCTCGTGTTCGCGTTCGCATACAACGCGGCCGGCATTCCGCTCGCGGCCGGGGTTCTCTACCCGGCGTTCGGGATCCTGCTCTCGCCCATTGTCGCGGCCGCTGCGATGGCCCTGTCGTCGGTCAGCGTCATCGGGAACGCGCTGCGCCTGCGTGCAAAGAAATTCTGACGACTACCCCTGGATGGCGGCACGCAGTTCGTCCGCTAGATCCGTTGTAGCCGCGACGATTCCGCTCCATCGCTTGGTTAGATCCGTACCGAACTCGATGGGGCGGTCGTACGCGTCGATCACCGCACCGCCGGAGGCCTCGACCTGAACGACCGCCGCGGCGATGTCCATCAGGCGGTGGGTGTCGCTGCCCGCGTCGACGAAGGCGTCGGTCGACCCGGTCGCGACGAACACCGACTCGAGGGTGCTGCAGCTGAGAATGCGAATGCGGGTGGCAGTCTCCGCGACACGCCACCAGGCATCGCGGTTGCGTTCGTGCGGACGGAGCATCGAGACCGCGGCCGACGCCAACGACGTGCATCCGCTCGTCCGGAACGCCGATTCGCTGCGCGACGCCCACCAGGTCTCGCCGGTGTGCAGCCAGCTCGTCGTCGCCTCGGTGAATTCACCGTCGATCACCGCAGCTGCGCTGAAGCACGCCAACGGAATTCCCGCCGCAGCATTGGCGGAACCGTCGACGGGATCGACGACGAGGGTGATGGCCGAGCCGACGTCGATCCACCCCCGTTCCTCCGACAGCACGTTCGCGCCCGCTGCCGTCGCCGCGGAGATGATGGCGTCTTCGACGAGGACGTCGATGAACATCGTCGGTGTTCCGTCGGCGCCGTCCATCGCAATGGACTTCAGTTTCTCCCTCGAATACTTCGCGACGGCGTCGCGGTAGGCGGTGAGGGCGGCGTCGGACGCGGCGGTGAGCATGCGGCCGGCGGCGGTGCGGTCGGAGTCGGTGAGAGTCATGCGTTTTCTCCAGTTGTCGGAAATAGCGGGGAATCAGGACACGACCTTGCGGACCCAGATGGCGAGGCCCTCCACGATCAGGACCACCGCGAAGATCATCAGCACGATCATGGTGACCACGTCGAACTGCATGACGCGGGCCGCGTTCATCAGGTAGAAGCCCAGCCCCCCTGCACCGACGACACCGAGAAGTGTTGCGGCACGGATGTTGGTGTCGAGCTGATAGAAGAGGTGCGCGATGATCGCAGGCCCCGACTGCCGGACAGTCGCGGCGATGAGCACCTGCATCCGTGTCGCGCCACCGGCGACCACCGCCTGCTGCACACGGATGTCGGTCTCTTCGACCGAGTCGGCGATCAGCTTGCTGAGCAACCCGATTGCGCCGACGGACAAGGCGATCGCGCCCGCGGTGGCACCGAGGCCGGTGACGACGATGACGATGATCGCGAGGATCAGATCCGGGATGCCGCGAACGATCACGATGAACATGCGGAACCCCTTCGCAATACCCGGGGTGGGGACGACGTTGCGAGCCGCCAGCAGGCCCACGGGGATCGCGAAGATCAGGCCGATCAAGGTGGCGGCCAGCGCGATCTGCAAGGTGACGATCAGTTGCTTCCACAGCTCGTCTCCGATGCCACCCGTCCCGGGCGGGAAGAACAGCCCGAGAGTGTTCCACATCGATCCGAAACCTTCGGCCATGCGGGAGAAATCGATCTCGGCCGCCCACAGCGACACCAGCAGTGCCAGCACGAACAGCGCGGCGTACACGGTGCGAGCGATGCGTTCGCCAGTCCACGGCGGACTGATCCGGTATCGACCGTCGACGGTACGCAGTGCAGTCGGTGCCTGCACGCTGCCCGGCTTCCGATCGACCCAGCCTCCCTGCGCCTTCGACACCCGATCCCGAAGACGCGTGTACAGGCCACGGCGCGCAGGCGCCTTGTCGCCGAGCACCATTCGGCGGAGAGCACCGGAAATCAGTTCGACGATGACGCACAAGGCCACGATGAACAGTGCGAGTGCCATGCCGCGCTGATAGTTCATGGTGCGCAGTGCGGCCGACAGTTCGAGGCCGATACCGCTCACGCCGACATAGCCGAGGATGACCGAGGCGCGCAGGTTGATGTCGAACCGGTGCAGGGCCGTGGCGACGATCGCCGGCATCACCTGCGGCAGCACACCACCGGTGATCTGCTGCCACCACGTCGCGCCGGCGGCCCGCAGCGCGTCGCGCGGGCCGGGGTCGGTGTCTTCGATCGCATCGGCGTACAACTTGCCGATCATGCCGATCGAGTGGATACCGAGGGCGAGGATGCCACCGATGGCGCCGAGCCCGAACAGGCGCAGGAACAGGATCGCCAGCACCAGTTCGGGAATGGCGCGGGTGACGACGATGACGGTGCGGGCGGGCATCCGCAGCACGGTGCGGGGTGCCGTATTGCGGGCGGCGCCCAGCGCGACGGGAATGCTCAGCACCACAGCCAACACCGTGGCGAGGAGCACGATGCCCAGGGTCTGCCCGGTCATTGCGGCGAGCTCGCCGATGGGAGGGAAGTCGAGCGGGAAGATCCGCGACAGGAAATCGGCTGCGCTGCCGATACTGTCGATGATCGTCGCGACGTTGATCTTCAGTGACGCGATCGACCAGAGCGCTGCTGCGAACAGCCCGAACAGAATGACCTGCACACTGATTGTCTGCCACGTGGGGCGCGGGAGAGTCCTGGCAGGCGGTGGGGCGGTGATCGTCATCGGTTCGCGGCGGCCTGCGCGGACACGACCGGTTCGACGGCGGAGTAGATGCTCATGGTCTCGTTCCGGTCGATAGTCGACACGGGCTTGTCGAGCACGACCTGCCCGCCACGCAGCCCGACGAGGCGATGCCCCCACGACAGTGCGAGATCGACCTGGTGCAGGCTGCACAGCACGGTCAGGTTGTCTTCGGACGCGATCTGCGAGATCAGCGCCATCACCTGTGCCGACGATTCGGGATCGAGCGATGCGACCGGCTCGTCTGCGAGGAGGATCTTCGGCTTCTGAATGAGTGCGCGCGCCACCGCGACACGCTGCTGCTGACCACCGGAAAGGGTATCGGCGCGCTGAAACGGCCGGTCGGCGAGACCGACACGGTCGAGCTGCTCCATGGCCGCCAGCCGCACGGCCTTCGGATACATCATGAGACCGAACCGCGGCCCGCGCAGCGATCCGAGGGCGCCGGAACACACGTTCTCCAGCACCGACATGTTGCCGACGAGGTGGAACTGCTGAAATACGAAGCCCACCTTGCGTCGCAAGTCCCGCAGTTCACGACCGCGGGCAGTGCCGACATCACGCCCGAGGACCTGCACAGCACCCGAGGTGGGCAGATGCAGGCCGTCGAGCAGACGCAGCAGAGTCGACTTACCCGACCCCGACAGGCCCAGCAGCGCAACCACTTCACCGGGATAGACCGTCAGCGACACGTCGTCGAGCGCCCGGAGATCCGGTGCGAACACCTTGCTGACGTGATCGAGTTCGATGGTGGGCCGGAGGATCTTGTCGATGGATGCGCCGAGGCGCGCATGGTCGGGGTCGGTCATGTCGGACTCCAGGTTTTCGAGGGGATCGGGTCAGCTTGCGCAGGAAGAGGACTGCGTGATCTCGCAGACCTTGCGGACACCGTCGTAGAAGTCGTCGGTGACGGGGATGAATCCGTATTCGGTGCCCTCGGGAAGCTCGCACTCGTCTTCGCCGGCGCAGTAGCCTGCCTCGACGAGCGCGGGGCGGGTGAGCTTGGTGGCGTAGATGTCGGTGAGCTGGTCGATGAGATCCTGCGGCAGCGTGGTCAGCACGGCCGACGGGCTGGCCGCGATCATCTCGGACTCCCAGATCACGTCGAGGTCGCCCTCAGCGAGATCACCCTTCTCGACGAGGGTCTCGGTCACCATCGTGTCGAAGGCGAAGCCTGCGTCGCACTGACCGCTCTTGACTGCGAGCGCGGATGCATCGTGCCCGCCCGCGAAGATCGGGGTGACGTCCGCCTCGGGGTCGACGCCGGCCTCGAGCAGGCCCGCAGACGGGTAGAGATACCCGGAAGTGGAGGTGGGGTCGACGAAACACACCGTCTTGCCCCGGAAGTCCTCGAGCGAACGGATATCGGATCCCGCGGGCACGAGGGCATACGACCGGTAGCCGGGCTCCTCATCGGGGCTGTCGGCGAACACACCCAATGGCTGCACCGGCACGCCGCTGTCCTTCGCCGTGGCGTAGGAGAACGGGCCGTAGTGACCGATATGGACTTTGCCTGCGCGCTGGGCCTCGATGACGGCCGCGTAGTCGGTGGCGTTCTGGAACTCGACCGGGATGCCGGTCTCGTCCTCGATGACCTGCTGGATGAGCGCGAACTCCTGCTGCAGGCTCGTGCTGTCCTCACTCGGGATGGACGCGAGAACCAATGTCTCCGGGGTGCCCTCGCTTCCGGTCGCGCCCGCCGAGCTGTCTTCGTCGGCACTCGAGCCGCACGCGGACAGGGCGAGCGTCGCCGCAGCTGCCATGGCAACCCCTACGAGGGATCGGGAATGAGAGATACGCATGTAGAAAAGCTCCTTGTCGAACCCGCGGAAGCGAGTCGGGACACGAGGGGGGCGACACCGTGGCGGCATCGTCGGAGTCCAGACTGTCGGTACGGTGTATCGAATCCCCCAACCCGAGATGAACTCCCGACCTCGAGCAGAAGACGTTCCCGGCGGCCTGTCCGCCCGATACGAGACCGGCCCCACACCGATTCGGTGCAGGGCCGGAATGTCAGGATGCGCGTAGTACCGAACGGGTCACCGGGTGACCGTGTTCGAACGAGACGAGGACGAGGTCGGCGCGCTGCCCGGTGCTCAGTGCGCCCCGGTCGGCGAGCCCGACCGCCGTTGCGGGACCACTCGTGACGAGCGACACGGCGGCAGGCAATGTCATATACCCGTCGGCGAGCGCGAATGCCGCACCGAGCAGCGACGACGGCAGGTAGTCCGACGCCAGCGCCGTCACCAGACCCAGCTCGGCGAGTTCACCGGCGGACACGTTGCCCGAATGGGAGCGTCCGCGCAGCACGTTCGGTCCGCCCATCACGACGGACATGCCTCGATTGCGTGCTTCCCGCGCCGCCTCCACGGTCGTGGGAAACTCGGCGACATTGCCGCCGCGCGCGGCGAGATCGGCGATCTCCACGGCCGATTCGGGGTCGTGTCCGAAGACACGAGCGAGACCGTTGCGGGACTGCTCGGCCAGCCAGCCCATCGTTTCGTCACGGATCCCGGCGTTTGCGTCACGTTCGGCCACCAGACCGTCCACCACCTTGCGCGCGTCCTCCGCGGAGATGCCGCGGACCCCGGCGATGTGGTTCTCGTAGTACGTGCGGTCGGCGTACTGGCCGATCCCCGGGGTGTGGTCCTCGTGGGAGATCACCGCGGGCGTTTCGGTGGTGACGGCACCTGCCGCGACAAGGCGCTCGAACTCGTCACGCATCGCCGCGAATCCGGCGGCCGACCGCACGTCGAGGCGATGCAGGACGCGGTGGTCGACGAGTTTCGCGTCGGTGTCGCGGGTGGTCCAGTCTTCGATCGACTCGCACATCTGCTGCGCCACATGAACGCTGCGTCCCGTGGTCGCCGTGGCGCGGTCGGAGAACGACGCACCGTGGAACACTGTCGTCACTCCGGCCGCACGCACCTTGCCTTCGAACGACATGAGCGAGAACGCCCACGGCAGCTCGACCCCCGGCCTCGGAAGGCGCTCCTTCTCGAGTCCGTCGGAGTGCACGTCGATCAGGCCCGGCAGACACAGCAGACCACCGCCGTCGACGTCCGGTCGCACTCCGGGAGTGGACGGTCCGACCTCCTCGATCCGTCCGTCGCGCACCACGATCTGCGCGTCGTCGAGGACGCGGTCGGGCAGCACCGCCCGGACGTGCCCGACCACATAGTTCTGCGGTGCCGCCTGCAGCGTCCACGACATGCCGGTCGATACAGCGGTCGGGACGGTTTCTGTTCCGGTCATGCGGCTGCTCCCAATACGTCCGTAGCGGATCCGATTCGGTCGATGTGGCCGTCCGAGAACCGGACGACACGGGTCGCGAGACGGTGCATGGCGTCGAGATCGTGGAACACCGCGAGCACCGCGACACCTGAACCCGACAGCGACGCGATGAGTTCGAGCGCCCGTTCACGGTTGGCCGGGTCGAGGGCCGACACCGGCTCGTCGAGCAGCAGCAGCCGCGGTGGGTGGACGGTGCCGGCAGCGATGTTCACGCGCTGGCGTTCACCACCGGACAGCACACTGCAGTCGACGTCCCACAGCGCCTTGTCGAGCGAGAGTCGCTGCAGCGCTTCGGCAGCGGCGTCGCGGGCGTCGGCGCGGTTCATTCCGCGACGACGAGCCGACGCCGCGACCACCTCGAGGGGCGCGGTGCGCGGCGGCGCCGACAGGAACTGCGAGACGTAGCCGAGTTCGCGTCCGCGCAGCCGGGCCATCTCCCGGTCGGACAGCTCGGTGAGTTCGACGGGTCCACCGTCGGTGTGCAGGACGACCGAGCCGGCGTCGGGCAGGTAACTGCGGTGCACACAGCGCAGGAAGCTCGACTTGCCCGCACCGGACGGTCCCGCGAGGGCCACGTGCTCACCGCGGCCGACCTCGAGGTCGACGCCGTGCAGCGACGTGACGGTGCGGCCGTCGATGGTGTGGAGGGTGAACGATTTGTGCAGGTCGCGGACGGTAAGGACCGGATCTGCGGTGGTGGTGGACTCGGACATGGTCACCTCCGGGCGGCTGCAACGAGCCGCTGAGTGTAGGGGTGGTGGGGATCCTGGAACAGCTGGTCGGTCAGGCCCGTCTCGACCACGCGTCCGACATTCATCACCAGCGTGCGATCGGTGAGCGCCTCGATGACCGCGAAGTCGTGGCTCACGACCACGGCGGCGGTGTCGCGCTCGGCGAGCAGGTTGCGGAGCAGGTCGAGGACACCCGCCGCGACCGACGCGTCCAGGCCTGTGGTGGGTTCGTCGAGCAGCAGCACACGCGGATCGGTCGCGAGTGCCTTCGCGATCTGCACTCGTTGACGCATGCCGCCGGAGAAGGTGTGGACGGGGTCGTCCATGCGGTCGAGGGGCACTTCGACCTTCTCCAGGAGATACGCTGCGCGGTCGCGGATCTCGTAGTAGTTGCGCCAGCCTGCCGCGGTGAGACGCTCGGCGATGTTGCCGCCTGCAGAGACCGTCATCGTGAGTCCGTCGGCGGGGTTCTGGTGCACGAGTCCGAGGGTGTCGATGCGCAGCGCGCGTCGCTCGGTGTCGTCGAGGGTGAACACGTCGGTGGTGCCACCTCCGACGGTGGTGAGGAACATCGAGCCATGTGTGGCCTTGTCGTCGCCGATCAAGCAGCGCAGCACGGTCGATTTGCCCGAGCCGGATTCGCCGATCAGGCCGAGGGCCTCGCCGGGGGCGACGTCGAAGCTCACGTCCCACGCGGCGACGACGGCGCCGGTGACCGGGCTGATCGCGGTACCCGTGTCGGGGCCGGTGCCGGGCACGGCGTCGGCGCCACCGGGGCCGTGCACCTTTCCGACATCCCGCACAGCGAGGGTCCAGCCGTCGGGGTGCGCGGGCACGGGGCGGTCGGTGAGTTCGGCCGGGTCGCGGCGGGTCACCGCATTCGCGGCGCGGACACGGCGCTGCGGGTCGGGCAGGAACTGCACGGGGGAATACGCATCGTGGAGTGCCTCGTCGATGTCGGCGTCGACGACGCGAGTGCACCACTCGACGTCGCTGCACATCATGCGTCCGGGCGATGCCTCGACGAGGAACGTGTCGGACGAGCCGCAGCGCACGCAGATCTGTTCGTCGCTGCCCTCGACCTCGAACGGGACATCGTCGAACGTGAGCGGCTGCACCGGGGTGTAGGGCGGTACCGCGAAGATGCGCTTCTCACGTCCGGCACCGAGCAGGGTCAGGTGCGGTGAATTGTTCAGGCGCGGAACGTCCCATCGCGGGATCGGCGACGTGATCATCACGTACCGGCCGTCGACGAGCACCGGGTAGCCGGTGGTCTTGGTGATGACGCCGTTGCGGACGAGGTCCTCGTAGAGGCTGACCCACATCATCGAGTAGTCGGCCTCGGCATGCATACGGGCGCATTCGGTGACCGACTTCTGCACGGCTCGAAGAGGTTCCGAGTTGGGAACCTGCAGGACGAGGATCTGCCCCTCGGTCATCGGCTCCTCGGGGATCCGGTGCCGCGACTGGATGATCGTCGACTCGCGGGTGTCCTTGGTGGAGGCACACTTCTCGCTCGACTCGATCAGGCGTCGCAGGTTCGTGGCGTTGACGCCATCGTCGTCACCCTGGTCGATGACCTTGACGACATCGGTGCCGCCGACGAGGCCGAGCGTGACCTGCAGGCCGCCGGAGCCCCAGCCGCGGGCGACGGGCATCTCGCGGGATCCGAACGGGGTCAGGTATCCGGGAACGCACACGGCAGTCAGTGTTGCGCGGCGGATCTCGCGTTTGGATCCTTCGTCGAGGATGCCACGTTCACGGGTGGCGGCGTCGATCGCGTCGAGGGTATGGGTGACGCGCGAGCCGGTGTCGCGGGTGGTGAGCAGGTCGGTCATCAGCAGGTCCTTCCGAGAGGTTCGGTGTTGCGGTCCGCGGCATCGTCGGCGCCGGCCTGCACGGCGACCTTCCGGTCGATCATCGAGCGGAAGGTGACGTAGTGCGGAAGCTTGAGGTGTTCGAGGAAACCACAGGAATCGAGTCCGTCGGTGGTGAGCAGCAGGGTCTGCTCGAGACCGCCGGTGTCGCCGAAACGGCGGCACGCGATGTCGAGGTTGGCCATCGCGATGGCTTTGCGTTCGTTGTGACCGAAGCACAATCCGTAGCCGACGTCGAAGCGTCCGCGGTCCTCGTCGGGTCCGTTGAGATCTTCGATCGCCTCACACTCGGTGACTCGAATGTCGCCGACAGAAAAGGCATTTCCGGTGTGGGGGTGCCGGACGCGCACCGGGACACGGCCGTGTCGCACCTCGCCGAGCGTGACCTCGTGCAGGTTGCCTTCGGTGCCGCGGATCGAGCGATACCACGTGCCGATCAACGAGCCGGTCTCGGCGCGGGCCATCGACGCAAGTACCGCCGAGCGCGGCGCTGGAGGCGCGGCCGGGTGGCGGGAGATGTCGAACGGTTCGGGGTCGGAGCCGTCGATCGGTCGACTGTCTGCGAGCAGGTCCATTTCGCGCAGCATGTCCGAGAAGCGCTTGGGGTGGCGTTCGGCTTCGGTGCGGTCGGGAGTCGGCGCCTCGTCGATGATCGTCGGCGGCACGGGCTCTTCGTCACGGACGAGCATGCGGCCGGTGTAGTCGCTGGTGCGGCCCAGCAATTGAGGACCGTCGGGGGTGCGCCACGCAGGCACGATGCGGCGTAGGACGGTCATCTCGTCGGGGTCTACGGGCTCGCTGACGGCCAGTCGCGGCAGGGTCGACTGGTGGGCGCGGACGAGGTGCGTGGCCTCGATGACGTCGCCTTCCGCCTGGCGGAGTGCATCGGCGGAGGTCTCGGGGTCGTAGAGCGACCCTTCCCCCATCACGCGGTCGACGGCCAGGCGCATGCGGCCGGTGATCTGTTCGGTGGTCAAGCGCGGCGAGTTGTCGGCTTCACGCGCGGTGCGGACGAGGCTTTCGGCGGCGAGGATCGCGTCGAGTCCGCCGCGGGCTCCGGAATATCCCATGTCAGTTCTCCTGTGCGGTACTCATGCGCGTGGTGCGCGACAGTCCGACCACGGTGCCGTCGTCGGCGACGAGCAGGATGTCGATGCCCCCGGGAAACTCTGCGGTGGCTTCATCGCGGGCATTACGCAGTACGTGGTCGAATCCTTGCGGTGCAATGGTTTCGGTCCCGTCGACGCCCGGCCCGGTAAGTTCGGCGGGTGTTCCGCCGTCGAGTGACGGGACCGAACAGATCACGGTCGCGGCGGACTCCGGCGTCAGTGCGGTTCCGCGTGCGGCAGAAAGTATTTCGTCGGCGGTGACGGGACGAAGGGCGATGACGTACTTCGCCTCGCCGAGCGCCGCGACGGGGGCACCCGTCGCTACGGTGAGCACCTCGTTCCAGTCGGAGTCGTCTTCGAGCACGGCGACGCAGGTCTCGAGGTCTGCGAGGGCGAGGGCGGGCAGCAGTGCAGGAGGGAAGTCCGTCGAGGGCAGGGTCTGCCGCAGGCCGGGGCGGCTGAACGCATGCAGCATCGCGCGGTAGACCTGCTGTGCAACAACGGGGTCGAGTCCGACTCCCATGACCTTGTCGGTGGCGGCGATCGTCACGTCAGCTCCTCGAATTGAACGATGGTGGGGGCGATCTGTGCCCATTCCTCGGCGTCGGCACGACCGAGCTCGGCTTCCATGCGGGCACACAGCTCGAGCACATGGCCGGCGTTGGGACGGCCCGCGGCGACCTCGGCGTCGCACACCGCGGCGGCGAGCACCGCGGCGCGGTCGTCGCCCATCCGCATGGCCCAGCCGCGGGTACCGTCGAGACGGACTTCCGCGTGGCAGGCCAGGACGTTGCCGAGGAAGAAGCGGACGTGGCCGATGGGTTCGCGAACCTGGGTCGCGATGCACCCGATCTCCGGGGTGGTCAGGACGGTCAGATTCGCACCGTCGGACAGGCATACGTCGGCTGCGCCCACCAAATCCTGTTCGGGCGCCACGGCGAGCAGCTCGGCGAGCCGCTCCCGGCTGTAGGTGTGGGGAGTCATCAATTTCCTTCGCAGTTCGAAACGGGAGGTTGGTCGCCGATCTCCATGACCACGCGGATCATGTCGGCGCGCGTCCAGGAGGTGCTGTAAGTGACGACGACGCCGGTTTCGGCGTCACGGTTGATGCTTTCGATGACCCAGACGGGGGCGACGTAGGTCATCTCGAGGGCGTTGGTGACCTCTTCGGGAGGCAGTTCCATCGAGGTACGGCACCACGACCGCACGACGTCGAATCTGCCCATCTGGCGCAGGAGTTCGTCGAGCGACTCCTCGACACGCATGGCGGAGCCGAGTTCGGTGACGGCCTCACACCGCACCCATTCCTCACCCAGCGCAGCCACGTGGTCGTCGACGTAGCGCAGTCTTCGCATGTAGTGGGCGGGAGTTCCGGGCTCGAGTCCGAGATAGCGCGCACTGCCTTCGGGAATCGGCCGGACCTCGGACAGCAACACGGACGAACGAGGAACGGCGCCCGCCGCTTCGACGGTCCGATGCCACGACGGCCGCTTCTCCTTGGAGACGATGTAGTCGATGCGACGGTTGACATAGGTACCGGAGCCGCGGAGCCTGCGGACGAGTCCGCGACGCTCGAGTTCCTGCACCGCGGAGCGGGCGGCTGCCCGTCCCACGCCGAACCGTGCCATCAGCTCGTGTTCGCTCGCGAGTTTGGTGCCCGGGTCCAGCTGGGCGATCTCGTCGGCCAGCTCGCCGGCGATCTTGTGGTAACCGTTGCGCTCCGTCACGCCGTAGACAATGGTCCACCGAGTTGTACGGGCAACTTCACCGAAGGTAACCGGAAGGGAAACGCAGCTGAACGACTGGGTCAGTTGTTCGGGGCGATGATGCAGGCGCGAATAGTTCTGGTGCTACATATCATTTCGGCATCGGGAGTGGACGGGGTCGGCCACGCTCCCATACAGTGGCGGCCGTCGCCTTGACGCGACGCTTCTTCCTGGAAGTCCTCCCCGACACAGGAGATGCAGTTCAGGGCCCCGCCGGCTCCTCCCCTCGATTCGCCGGCGGGGCTCCCCTGCCAGCCGTCCGGCCTCCCCGAAGACCCGCACGATGGCCCGGCCCAGAACCTCCCCGACTCCGACCGGGCCTCGCGCAACGGCTGCCGTTCGACCATAAAACAATCTGCTCACTCGCGTGCACTGAATTGCGTCACCGCTCGTCGAATGCCCGGAGGCGACACTTCGGACCCATCGGCGGGGTATAGACGACGGCGTCGCACACGCGGCAGGCGTGCGTGCGGTGCCTGTCGCCGCAGTCGCACACCCGCGAACCCACGAGCACCTGATTCGCGCCGAGCCGGTGCCCGTTCGGACAATGCGAGGGCGCGGGCTCGGCCCATCCCGACGCGACTCGGTACAGTTTCACTACTCGATCATACGTTCGAACTCCGGAACGCTACTTACGATCGGAGTGCCCGAGGTCGCGCGCGGGGTCGACGATGTCGCGCACGCGCCGCTTCAAGGTGACGATGTCGGGAAAACCGCCGTCCACCTTGCGATCCCACACCGTGACATCGCCCACCGCGACGCGGAAGATCCCACCGGTTCCGGGTACGAGAGCCACCTCGGCGAGGTCGGTGCCGAAAGTGTTGAGCAGTTCCTGCGCCATCCACCCCGCTCGCAGTAGCCACTGACATTGAGTGCAGTAGGCGAAGGTGACGCGGGGTTCCGTGGCTGTCATGGGGACGAGATTATCGCGAATGAAGGAAGCCCCGCCGATCGTGGTGGAGATCGGCGGGGCTTCGACGCAGGCCGGAGATGGGGGGTACCGGCCCGCGCGGTCGTCCTCGCAGGGGGGACAGGAGGACGACGCATTTCGAGTCTATCCACAGCTTTTTGTTACTCGCGAGTATTGGCGAAAAACTGTCCGATTGGTCAGGTCCTGCGACAAGATCATCCTCTTCCTGAGCAAACCGACGACAAGTCTGGTTTCGTGACACATGTGATTCGGCACCGGAGAAGCGGGTTTACTCTTCGCTCAGCACTCGCAACGGTAGGAGCTGTCACAGTCCTGTGCGCTACGACCCCTGTTGCGTTCGCTCAGGATCCAGCGCCTCCTACGCCCGACGACACCCAGCCCCTCGGCTTCGACACCGAGATGCTCGGCTTCGGCGAGGTCATCGACTTCCGCGGGCACTCGGACTCCGTCACTCTCACGGTGCCCGTCCCCGACGGACTGGCGCCGGAAGCGCTCGACACCACCGTGGAGCTGCCGTCGAACGTTGCGCGGGGGTCGATCGATGTCGAGTCCGACGGCCGTCTCCTGTCGCGGCTGGATCTCCCACCTGACAGCGCTACCGTCCCCCTCTCCATCCCCCTGACCGGAGCCACCGTCGAGAACCAGGCGGCGGCCGTCACACTCCGGCTGAACCTCTTTGCAGGGGACAACATCTGCCCCGAGGACTGGACCACTCGGTCGATCGCGATGAGAGACGGAGTGGTCCGCTACACAGGTACCGCCACCAATCCCACTGTCGTCGCCGATTTCCTGCCGCCCATCCTCGAGCGCCTCGACGTGTACCTGCCCGCTGAGCCGAGTCCGCTCGAATCCGACACCGCGGTCGGTCTCGCCGCGGCCATCACCACGTACCACACGGGGCGACCGCTGGCCGTCGACGTCCGAGAAACCCCTCCGAACGGCATCCCACCGGCTGCGGAAAGCCCGTTCGTGCGGCAGATCGTCGTGACCGAGACCGACGGCGCCGACAGCGGTGCCGAAGTTGCGCAGATACCCGGTGGGCCACCGGCGCTCTACCTGAAGGGCAACACCGACAGTCTCGCGACCCAAGCCAGGATCGCGACCTCGACATGGTCTGGGCTGGCGGTCTCGTCGGAGGTCTACGCCAACCCGAGGATCATCCCGCCCCAGCAGAGTCCCGATATCACCACGCTGAACGACCTCGGTATCGGCGACCAGAGCGCGACGGCGGTGGGCGTCGTCCAGGTCGAGATGTATCTCGATCAGGCACGCTTCGGACGACCGGTCGGCGACCTCCACCTCGACCTGAAGGGCTCGTACACACCGCTGCCCGACACCGAGGGCGGGCTCCTCACCATCGAGACAGGCGACACCGTCCTCGACTCATGGGCTGCGGAGCCCAGCGGGATCATCGACCGTGCCATCACCATCCCAGCGGAGGCAATGCAACGCTCGACCGAACTGACAGTGACGCTGCGTGCCACCGGCGGTGAACGATACTGCGGTACCACGCAACCGGCGACGGTGATGATCGACGGTGATTCCCATATCTCCAGTACGACCGCCGATCCGCCGGTGCCGGACGGGTTCGCGTCGCTTCCCCAGACCCTCATGCCGCGGTTCGACATCGCCGCCACGGGCACTGGCATCGCCGATACCGCGCGCGCCGTCGATATCGTCTCCGGGCTGCAGTCGCTCACGCCGATACTGCTCGACACCGAATGGGTGACGGTGGACGACGCGCTCGCATCGCCGTCCCCCGCGCTGATCGTCTCCGCAGACGGATCCCTTCCCGACGACCTACCGCTGCGGCTCACCGAAACCGAGGATCGACGGTTCGAGGTGGTCGGGGCCGGGGGCGTCTCCACGAGCCTGACCTTCGGAACCAACGTCACCTACGCGTCACTGCAGGTGATCCGAGACCACGGCCGCACCCTTCTCGTTGCCACATCCACCGACGCACCCGCGGAACTCGATCGAACCTTGAGCTGGCTGGCAGCCGAGCCCGACAGGTGGCCGGAGTTGGCCGGGCATGTTCTGTTCACCGCGGAAGGGCGTGATCCCGTCGCGCTCGTCGATCCACGCGGCGATGTCCTCGTTCCGACCGAAGAAGGTGTGTCCACCACCGTCCGCTGGATTCTGATCGGCACCGGTGCACTCGTCGCCGCCGGAATCGTCGCGGCCGTGGTGCTCGTGGCGCTACGCCGCACTCGTCCGAGGCCGCGGTGACAATCTCGACGACCGCGCGAGCGACGGCTGCGCAGAAGGCGCCACATCCGTTCGCACACACCTGGGTGCGGTGGGCTGTGATCGTCGCGGCCACGCTCGTCGCGTTCCACTCCACGTGGAGTGAACTGTTCGACGAAGTGCGCACCGGCACGACAGGTGGCTACGTGCTGATCATTCCCCCACTGGCCGCGCTCGTGGCCGTCGGAATCACCCACCGGCGCAGACACGAGTTGCCGATCCACGACCGGCAGACCGATGCGATCGTCGCCGTCATACTGCTGGCAGTGTCGGTCGCGCTGAAGGCTCTTCTGATGCCCCGGTACGCGGCCACCTACCAGCTCATGCACATAGACGTACTGGCCGCGTGGGTATTCGTGTGCGGCGCGTGCGTGGCGATGTTCGGGCTGCGTGCCACCTCGAGGTACTGGTTTGCGTGGCTGATGTTGCTCCTCACGTCGCCGATCATGTACCGCGCGATCCTGGTTCAGATGGGTGGCACGAAGGTGGCCGCCGGTGTGCTGACTCTGTTTCTCGCGTGTGCGGCTGTCGGTATCGCGACGCGCACCTCACACTCCAGGGGGATGGCCGTCGGCGCCATCACCTTCGTCCTCGGGCTCGGTGTTCTGGCAGTGGTCACGGTGCAGTGGCCCGACGCGGCGATCGGTGTGTACCAGTACATTCCCACGGTGGCAGCATTCCTTGTCGGCGGCGGTGCGTATCTGGCCCGATTTCGCGGACTTGCCCCTCGGAGGCTTCCGCCCAGCCCGGTGACTCCCTCCCAGGCCGGCCGTACCGCCCTCTACATCGTGCCGGTCGCGGTGGTGCTGGCCTTCATCGCGCCCCCCGACCAGCGGCTCACTCCCGTCGCGGCCGGGCCACCTCCCGCCGGCACGGTCACACAGGTGGTCCCCGCGGGCTGGCAACAGATCAGCTCTGTCGACTACGACTGGCCGCGCAGCTATTTCCGGGACCCCTCGGCACTCCGACGCCAGATGATTCGTGCAGACGAGGCCCGCGCCGACTGGGATCAACTCCTGCGGCCACGCACGATAGCCGTACAGACTCTGCAGATCCGCAGAGTCGGCGCGTTCGAGGTCTACCCCACGGAATCGATGTACAACCTTCGCGGAGCTCGGGTCAGCCCGAAGAGCTATATCGATCTCGGACACGACGTCACCGCCGAGTACTTCACGGTGGTGGACGACGATCTGCTGCTCACGTGGAGTCTGCTCAACTTCATCTGGACTCGCGGCGACGACGCCCAACGCGTCACCCTGCTGACCGTCGACAACCACGAGTTCGACGCCGTATTCCCTCAACCCGAACCGAACTCGGTCGCCAACATCAGAGTCCTCCTTCAGATACTTCTCCGCGGCAATGCATCGGTGTCCGACACCGATCCCGAATACAAGGACCGGGAGATGCTCACCGAAGTCGGGCGCGCAGTCGTGGAGGCACAGTGGCAAGAAAGTTGAGCACCAGACCCGACATACCACCGGAAGGCACGACGGCGTACGACGAATACACACGCGCGGCACTGCACGACGCGGTATTCGGGTTACGTGAGCGCAGTGCTGTGTCGTCTGCGTCGGTTGCGTTCACACCCATCCAGAAGTGGACCGCCCTGTCGTTGCTGGCCATCCTCGTGGTGGCCCTCGTCGTCGTTACACAGCCGGCACTGATCGCGTTGACCGCGATGTGCACGCTCGGTTACATCGCGACGCTCGCCGACCGACTGTTGTTGTTCTCGCGTGGTCTGAACCGCGACGCCATCGTGCGCGTCAGCGACGAGGAGGCACTCGCTCCGGCCGACGACCAGCTTCCCTCCTACACCGTGCTGGTGCCCGCGTACAACGAACCCGAAGTCGTCGGAGATCTCGTGGCCGCGATGCACGCGATCGACTACCCGGCCGCAAAGCTTCAGGTGCTCTTGCTGCTCGAAGAAGACGACGCTGTCACGATCGACGCGGCCGAAGCCGCCGGACTCGGGGTGAGCGTCGAGATCCTGAAGGTTCCCGCCGCAGATCCGCGTACCAAACCCAAGGCGTGCAACTACGGACTGCACTTCAGCACCGGGGAGATCGTCACGATCTTCGATGCCGAAGATCGCCCGGACCCACTGCAGCTGCGGCGCGTGATCGTCGCGTTCGACCGCGTGGGCGACGACGTCGCGTGCGTACAGGCAAAACTGGCCTTCCACAACGGTTCCCAGAACATGCTCACCGGATGGTTCACGGCCGACTACGCGCTGTGGTTCAACTTCATCCTGCCGGGCCTCATGGCGTCGAATTCGCCGATCCCGCTGGGCGGGACATCCAATCACATCCGGCGCAGCGTGTTCGACGACATCGGAGCGTGGGATCCGTACAACGTCACCGAGGACGCCGACCTGGGTGTGCGCATCGCAGAGTCCGGCTACCGCACCGCCGTTCTCGATTCGACGACCCTCGAAGAGGCCAACAGCGATCCCATCAATTGGGTTCGGCAACGCTCCCGCTGGTACAAGGGCTACCTCCAGACCTGGCTCGTGCACATGCGTCGACCACAGCAGCTTCGGCGGGCGATCGGTACCGTCGGAATGTGGCGCTTCACCACACTGCTCGCCGGCACACCGATCATCGCGTGTTTGAACATGGCGTTCTGGCTGATTACCATCATGTGGCTCCTCGGACAGCCGCACGTCATCGAAGAGATCTTCCCCGCGTACGTGTATTTTCCGGCCCTGATATCGCTGGTGTTCGGCAATTCTGCTGTGCTCTACATGAATCTGGTGGCGTGCCGGGAAACGTCGAACTCGGCACTGTGGTGGCCGTGCCTCACCGTGCCGATCTACTGGTTGCTCATGTCGATCGCCGCACTCAAAGGCACATATCAGCTCATCCGCAATCCCTCCTACTGGGAGAAGACCTTCCACGGACTAGACTCATGACGCACCGTTCATCTCGGGTGTTCTGGGCGACGTGCGCACTCTACGTAGCCGTCGGCCTGTGGCTGGCTCTCGACGTCCAGTATTTTCAGGGTGATTCACTCAGCCGAGTATCAGCCGCCCGGACGGTGCTGTTCTCCCGCGACCCACACCTCGCCGCCATCGGATTCGTGTTCACGCCCCTGACGGCCATTGCGCAGTTACCCGTGGTCGCGCTGTCGGGCTGGTTTCCCGATCTCACACGCTTCGCGATCACCGCCGTCGTGATGTCCGCACCGTTCATGGCGGGCGCCGCCGTTCAGATCCACAAGATCGCCTGCGATCGCGGGTGCGCACCGTGGCTCGTCTGGACGGTGACAGCGCTGTTCGCACTGAACCCCATGATCGTCTACTACGGCGCGAACGGCATGAGCGAGGCGCCGTTCCTGATGCTGTTGTGCTGGGCGACCCGACGTCTGATCCGCTGGTGCAGTACCGACGACATCCACGACCTCGGGATCGCCGGGGTCGCGCTCGGCATCGCCTATCTGGCGCGGTACGACGCGCTCGCGGCAGGCGGCGCTGCCACCATGTTCGTCGTCATCCTCGCGCGATGGCGGACCCGCGGGTCGACGCCACGCACCTGGCACCCCGCCATTCTCGACGGCATCCTGTTCGCGTCGCCGATCGCGTTGTCGTTCGGCGCCTTCGCTGCGATCAGCTGGCTGATCACGGGCGACGCGTTCGCACAGTTCTCGTCGTCGTACGGCAACGCGGCGATCATCGAGCAGAGCGGCGGCGGCTCTGCCGGTGGTCTGCCCGCGCTCGCGTTCTCCGTCGCGGAAATCGTGGTGCTGGGCCCGGCACTTCCGCTGTTGATTCCCGTCATCATCGTGGTGGCATGGCGCCGCCGCGACCTCGAACCACTCGTCCCGTTCCTTGTGTTCGGTGCGGTGCTCGGCTTCGCGATGCTGTCGTACATGCGGGGCGCGACGTTCCCCTTCCTACGTTTCTACCTGTGCGCGGTGCCCGTGCTCACAGTGTGGGTGATCCAGTTGGCGCCACGTCGCGGACAGTTCGTGTCGCGGAGACCGGGCACATACGAGGTTCCGCGTCCCACCGATCACGGTGGTCTCGCTCCACTCGGCGCACTGTTGCTCGCGTGCGGCCTGCCGATCACTTTCATCGCGATGCTCGATCCTGAACTGTCGCAGGAGCAGCACGCACTGCGCACCGTCCTGTTCCCCGATCCCGACGACCCGTCCGACCTGAGGGAACAGCAGGAGCGGATCATCGCGTCGTTCTCGACCGAACGGCGTCTCGCGCAGTACCTCGACGAACAGAATCTGCCACCTGGCTCGGTACTCATGGATACCGTCTACGGATTCGCCGTGCTCACCGCGACCGACCGGCCGGACACCTACGTCGTCCCGTCCGACACCGACTTCACCGAGATACTGAACGCACCCAACCGGTACGGAGTGCAGTACATCCTCACGGTGCCCAACGAGGGGCGAGGAACGTCCGACGCCGTCAACCGGCGCTACCCGACGATCTTCGAGAACGGAAGCGAGATCTCCACTCTCGAACTCGAGGTGCCCAACGACGGGGACAACCAGCCGACGTGGCGTCTGTGGCGGATCGACAACTGACTGTGGCTCACCCGACGGTGATGTGTCGCGCGAGGACCGAATGCAGCGGATCTCCCGGGCCGATATCGTAACTGCAGTCGGTGTGACGAGGGTCGGGTACGGACGCCCACATGAGCGCCCCCGCAGCTCCGAGTTCGCGGTAGTGAGTGAGCCTTTCGTCGACGATCTCGGCGCGCTCGTTCAGCGCGAGACAGCTTCCTGCCTCGATTCCGAGCTCACCGACGAGGAGTGGCTTCTCGGTTTCGGCCAGGCGTAGCGCGAGGAACCGGCCGTCGTCGTAGTCGTGGTACTGGGCGACGTCGACGGATGGAGAACCTACCACGATCACGAATCCGTCTCCTGCAGTGCCACATTGATCACCCCCGATCGTTCCCAACGTGATCGGGTGCTCTCGGTCGCGATCGCGCACGATGCGCCCCGCCTCGTCGGTCCATTTCCTCAGAACGATGGCCGCGTCCGGCGGGCACTGCCGACGCTCGAGGGAGCAGTCACCACCTGGGCACGTCGCCGCCTCCGGTTCCCCGAGCAGCTCCCACATCGCGAGTGCCGGTGAATCACGCCAGCGTTCGACCGACTTCGCCACCCACTCCTCGTAACTCAGCGAGTGCCCGTCCTGGACCTGTCGCCAGCCGTCCACATACCAGCCGCGCTCCTTGTAGCCGCCCGCGTCGCAGTCGCTGTCCTGCGGTGCGAGGACCGGAACGACCAGCTGTTCATGGCGCGCAGCCGCATCGAACACTGCGTCGATCCCTGTGAAGTCGACCGTCCCCGTGTCGCGATGGATAGCGTGCGATTGGAACGCGTCGAAACGGGTCAGCGAATTGGGCGGGAGCGAGCCGAAGAAGGCGTCCAGGTCGACCTGCGCGCCACATCCCACGTTGAGCGACCAGTCGGTGGCCAGCTGATAGGCGTTCATGCCCGTCGGCCACCACTCTCGACCATCGAGCAGGAGTCGGTCGCCGACGACCGAGACCTGGCCCGGCTGTTCCGGAGGTGACGGTCGCGGGGAGGTGTCCTGCGCGCATGACGTCATGATCAGCAGGCACGCGACGAGGGCGGCGAGGCGCATTCACCGACGGTAACCGACGGGAACGGCGTCGCTGCCCGATTCAGCTGGGACGCGCGTCAGGATGTTCGTGCACGAAGTTCAGGTACGCCTTCGACGGCGTCGGTCCGCGCTGCCCCTGGTACTTCGATCCGACCTTCGCGCTGCCGTACGGATGCTCGGCCGGGCTCGTCAGCCGGAACAGGCACAGCTGACCGATCTTCATCCCCGGCCACAACGTGATCGGCAGGTTCGCGACGTTCGACAGCTCCAGGGTGATGTGCCCATCGAAGCCCGGGTCGATGAAGCCGGCCGTCGAGTGCGTGAGCAGACCGAGACGTCCGAGCGACGACTTACCCTCGAGCCTGCCCGCCAGGTCGGACGGCAGCGAGCAGCGTTCCATCGTCGAACCGAGGACGAACTCCCCCGGATGCAGCACGAACGACTCGTTCCGAGGCACCTCCACCAGCGAGGTCAGCTCGTCCTGCTGTTTCGCGGGATCGATGTGTGTGTAGCGGGTGTTGTTGAAGACACGGAACAAACTGTCCAGACGCACATCGACGCTCGACGGCTGCACCAGCTCCGGGTCGTAAGGGTCGATCCCCAGATGTCCGGAGGTGATCTGGGCGCGGATGTCGCGATCGGAGAGCAGCACGGATAGAGGTTAACAACCTCGCTCGTGCGGCCTCAGCTCCTGTTCAGATGGGCGGCCATCGCGACGAGCAGTTCGGTGCATTCCTCGACGACCTCCTCCTGGCTCAACGGTACGGTTTCGTCGAGCCACGAGGTCAGCGCCTGCGCGAGACCGCCGACGACGTAGTGGGCGGCGAGATCAAGGCGCGGGCTGGGTTTGACCTCGTAGAAGTCCTCTGCCTGCACCATCACCAGACCCGCGAACATGCGGGTCGAGTCGAGTCGACGCTTCGCGAGCTGAGGGTTGGCCTGACTCACGGAGAACAGCATGCGGCCGAGTCGGGGATCCTCGGCGATCTCGTGCACGATGTTCTCGACGCATGCTCGGACGACCGCACGATCTTCGCGTGGCGCCTCGGCGATCGCCGCGAGTGTGCTCTCGGCGATGCGCTGGACCACGTAGTCGTACACCGCGCCGGTGAGTTCGTCGCGGTCGGCGAAGCTCTCGTAGAAGTAGCGCGACGCGAGGCCGGCGCGTTTGCAGACGCCGCGGACAGACAGAGTCGGGTCGCCGTCGGTGGCGCCGAGCAGGTCCAGACCGGCGTCGATCAGCTTGGCCCTTCGATCGGCCAATCGTTCGTCGCCCGCGCGTCCACCGTAGATCCGTCCTGTCGCCATGCTGCCCATCATCTCAGCAACAGTCCTTTACGCCCGACTTTCATCTGAGTACAGTCGTAATCAATTAGCGCCAGGGAGGGCACCCGAGATGACCACGATCGAAAAACCCGCAGGTCTCGACGACGCGATGGACGGCATCGGTCTCGCCGCGGGCGCCGCGAACATCATCATGCAATTGTCGTGGCCGGGTGTCGGCTACGGAGTCCACGAAAGCCGCGTCGAGTCGGGCCGCCTCTTCGATCACCCGTACAAACGCAGCCGCACCACGCTCGGCTACCTCGCCGTCGCCGCGAAAGGCACCGACGACGAGAAGCGACTCTTCCGCAACGGCGTGAACAAGGCGCACGCACAGGTGCGCTCGACAGGGGCAAGCCCCGTCAAATACAACGCGTTCGATCCCGAACTCCAACTCTGGGTCGCCGCGTGCATCTACCGCGGCTTCGAGGACGTTCACCGCGCGCTGTACGGGCCGATCCCCGAACACGCCGTCGACTACTTCTACCAGCGCGGCGCGACCTTCGGCACCACACTTCAGGTCAAGCCCGACATGTGGCCTGCCGACCGCGAACTGTTCGAGGAGTACTGGAACGAGAGCCTCGACAAGGTTCGGATCGACGACGTCATCCGCGAACATCTGCTCTCCATCGCACGGATGGAGTTCCTACCCAAGCCCGTGTCGCTGATGGCGGGCCCGATCAACATGTTCTTCACCGCAGGTTTCCTACCGCAGCGGTTCCGCGACGAGATGCTGCTGTCGTGGACGCCTCGCGACCAACGTCGATTCGATCGCGTCATGCGCGCCATCGGCAAGGTCAACAAGCGACTTCCGCTCGCGGTCCGCGAAGCGCCGTACCGACTGCTCCTGGCCGACATGCGGTGGCGGATCAAGACCGGACGCACACTGGTGTAGGGGTCTGCGATAGTCATCGGAGAGTCTGCTAAAGTTTGCTCCGAGCGTAGGCCGGAGCCGGTGAGAATCGGCAAAAGCCCAGCGTGCCGATGTAGTTCAATGGTAGAACATCAGCTTCCCAAGCTGAATACGCGGGTTCGATTCCCGTCATCGGCTCCACACAAAAGGCCCTGGTCACCGATTGAATTCGGACGGACTAGGGCCTTTACTGTCGGCACAGGCCAGCCCTGCAGGTACGAGTCAGGTACAACTCCGGCCGGATGCATCCCGTTACGACTACTCCGGACATTCAGGTCATGGTTCACTTCACTCGTCGGGGACATGGCGAGAGAAGGGGGCAGAGATGGCACTGGTCTATCGCGCGATCTGGCAGGACGATCGCGACGTTTGCGAGGCTGCTCAAGCAGAGTTTTCCAGATGGATCGAAGCCGAGAAGAGTAACGGCGAACTGGACGTGTCGATCCCGAAACGCGCCGCGGCGGACATCACACGCAACGGTAGAAAGGTACATCTTGACGTTTCCACCGAACATGCGACGGGCGACGATGACGTCGCATCAGCGTTTCGTGCAAATCTGACCGAGACTGACGGCGACGGCGTTCGGTGGCAGACCACACTCCGATCGTGGGTGATCAGAACCGAGGGTGGCCGCGCCGAGGGTTGGCTTTGGATCGATCTCACAGTCGTCGGTGATGTCGATGTCCAGCGACTATCACCTGCTGCGCCTCGGCTTGCCCGTCGGCTGATCGACTCTGGCACCAATGTCCGGCTCGGTGACATGCCGTTGTCGACAATGCCGACGCGTCATCGCGGCTCGGAAGCAGGCACAGCGCTCGCCGAGACCGTGAGTGACTTCAGCAGATCTGTACCCATTGTGGTGTTCGTGGAAGATCCAGGCCGATTTGCGGCCTTTGCACCGGGTACATACTCCTTTGATGACATTGTGAATCTGACCGCACGACAGGTGGCAGGGATTGCCACGATCGTTGTCGTCGACCAAGCAGCAGCCAACGCGTTCAGCCAGGCGTTGGGAGACGACCACGGTGTCCGCGACGGGGCATTTCGCATCTACCTGAAAGATCTGGACCCCGCACAGAGGAACGACTCGTGGCGGCACCGTTTCGTTACCGCAAGCAGGTACATGGGAAACAAGGGGACCGCAGCCAAGATCATCGCGAGCAAGCTTGGCCCATTATCTGCGGTTCGTCGGCCACCAACGAGTTTCAACGAAGCGAAGGCACTACTTGACGAACAGCGCAGCAATGGCGCAGATGATGACCGTGAACTCCTCCAAGTCGCGGAAGACGAGATCGAGAACCTTCGAGACCAGCTGACCCAGAAGGACGATGACTACCTGGGACTAGCTATCGACTTCGAAGCCACACAGACGGAGAAGTCCGAACTTGCCGATCTAGCTGACTCATACAAGCGTCGGCTCGATCATGCGTTGACACAGTTGAGCGAACTGGACCAGCACGAATCCTATTGGGAATCGGAAGCCGCACGCTTGCAAATGCCGAGCACGGCATCGAGCTCCAGCGAAGCCGTGCGCCAGGCCCGGGAGTTCCTTCACGATCGATTGGTCATTCCCAACGAGGCACTTCGCGACATCGAAGACCTTGATGCCACCGTGACGGGACAGACTTGGGGCCAACGCACCTGGGAAGCTTTCCGTGCCCTCCACGCCTACGCTTGTGAGCTTGCGTCAGACGAACCTCCCACCAACTTTTGGTATTGGTGCAAGGATTCGAAACACCCGCTAGCCTGGCGCGCAGCGACCAATGCACTCGCGATGCGCGAATCGGACACGGTCCGCAATCGCCCCAGGTATCGCAACGCGCGAGTCCTCTCCGTGTCGACTGATGTGGATCCCACAGGAGAGGTCTACATGGAGGCCCATATCAAGATCGCCGAAGGTGGCGGCAATCTCTCGCCTCGGATCTACTTCTACGAGCACAATCCAACTGCCACCATCCACGTCGGCTTCTTCGGTCCGCACAAACACATGCCGAACACGCGATCGTAGCGCGATCACGGGGACCTCCGATCGAGACCCAACGACTTCAAGAATGCTGGAACGCGAATTCCCGCGCGCACACTATGTCGGAGCCTAGCCTCGTGCTTTCACGCCGAATCGGCAGGGGGCCTGTGTCGCTCACAAAGAAAGGTGCTCTGAACTGCAAGAATATGACTTGCTGAGGGTCATGTTCGCGCGAGTTCGAGGAGCACCTTTCCGGTGACGAAGTCTACTGGTT